>JBDTOX010000144.1:0-29543 GCA_039933015.1 Methylophilaceae bacterium | reverse complement strand
TGACCCGACAGGCCAACTGCACCACCGCCCAACTCTCCTGCAATTTCCAACAACACATCCCACATGTAAGCACCATATGTTCCATCACACCAGAGCCGGTAAACCTGCTGTCCGTCTAACTGCTGACGCAGCAACGTAGCGGATATGCCCGCCACCTGGGTCATTACCAGGCCGTTTGCCGGAAGTGCTTTATCCCGTAAATCCAGCAGACATAATTCAGATAGCAAATTAAGTACTTCACTGCCGCTGAGCACAAAAGCCGCATCAGCACGTACCACTCTGCAAATGCCGGCAACCGCTTGCTTATTTGCGTTGAGTGCCAGGCAAGCACTGCCACCGGGTTGATCCTCAACGAGGAATTCGCTCGAACCCAAGCGCAGCACCAGGCTTTTTTTCTCATCCAGGACCCAGGCGTTGGGCGCAGAAGGTATAGTCAACCCCTGTGCAGCAAGCCATTGCGCAGCTTGCGGCCCCTTGACAGCATAGCGTTGAAAACAGCTCACATCGGTCACGCCGAGAATACCTTTTCTGGCCTGCTCAACCTTAGCACCCTCAAACTCAAGCGCTACCTGCATGCCATTTACTTCACCCCACTTCACTGCAAGCCCCTTCTGGGCGTAGGCTACTGGCGATATTTGATTGGATATTTGCATCTCATCCTCCTTTTTGGGTCTTGAAGAATGGCGTCTTCGTGACGACAGCCGAAACCAGGGAGCCATTATCAGTTCTGATCTGGAATTCCGACCCTGGGCTTTTCTTGAGCGGATTGACATAAGCCAGGCCAATCACGCGACCTATGGATTTGCTGTAAGAGATACTGGTTACGCGCCCGCCTATTTCACCGGAATCAATCACCAGGTTGCACTCTTGCGGCATTTCTCCTTTGAAACCTTCACCTAGCATGAAGGCCACCAGTCTCTTCTTGAGGGGCCGCTTGGCAACGATCACCAAACTTCTTTGTCCGGTAAAGAATGGCTTGTCCATTTTAATGGCCCACTCAGCACCTACTTCATAGGGATTGGTCAGGCCATCGGTATCTACACCAGGCATATGGTTACCCATTTCCAAGCGTAACAGGCGCTGAGCTTCGGTACCGTAAGGACGGAGCTGATGAGGTTTTCCTGCTGTCAGCAAGGCATTCCATACATGCTGGCTGCTAGCTGCAGGAATGTGGATCTCATAAGTCTGCTCTGACACGAAACCTACGCGAAGCACTCTTGCAGGCACCCCGGCAACTTCCGCCTCACGAATAGAGCCGAGAGGAAAAGCCGATTCTGATAAATCCAGGCTGGTAAGCCCGGATACAATTTCACGTGCGGCCGGTCCCGCCACATTTATGGTTCCGTAAGCGCCGGTCACATTGACCAAGGCAATATCCAGTTGCCACTGCTGTTGTGAACGCTGCATTTCGCGATAGATAGCAGCGGCATTGGAGGTGCCTACAGAAAGGTAGAACAGATCCGGGGCAAGGCGGCTGGCAATACCGTCATCAACCAGCACGCCAGTATCATCAATCATGAGCGCATAACGGCTTTCACCCACCTGCTGGCTAACAAAACCACCTGCAAAAAACCGTTCCAGGAACAAGGCAGCATCTGCGCCGTGAACTTCAATTTTGCCAAATGAGCTGCTGTCGATGATGCCTGCATTGCGGCGCACCGCCATCGCTTCTTCCTGCACGGCGTCTTGTTTGGACAAGCCTGGCTTGCTGTAATAAGCCGCACGCGTCCATGCGCCCACGTCCACAAATACAGCACCCGCATCTTCGTGCCAGCCATGCAAGGCAGTAAAGCGGTGAGGATGGAAGCCTCGTCCACCAAGGTGGCCGATTGGAGTGGGATGGAAGAATGGCCTTGATGTTGTAGTGCCGATCTTTTCAACCGGCAACCCGCGTATCCTTGCCAGGATACGGATGGCATTCATATTGGAATGTTTGCCTTGGCTCGGACCCATGCCGACGGTGGTAAAGCGTTTCATGAGCTCGATATTATCGAAGCCTTCCTGGGCCGCATTTACAAAGTCTTTCACCTGAATGTCTTCGTCAAAATCAACGAAATTCTTACCCTTGGGATGAGGGACGACAGGATAAGCATGGCTAGGTGAAACGCCTGAATGCTGGGTCACAGAGACCTGCGGGGCTTCCAGGCCCAAGTATTTGATTGCATCAGCACCGGCACGGGCACCATCAAACATACGCTGTTCAAAATCAAAAATGCCGTTAACCTTGCCGGCAGCAAACATGCCGACAGGTAATTTTTCCGGAACAAACTGTTGCACCGCCGACTCGTAACGCATGCCAGTACCAGCCTGATACAACAAAGCGGCCGCTGGTGCCCAACCGGCACACATTGCAATTCCATCACACTCGATAGTTATTGCGTTGTCAGTGAGGGCTACGTTTTCCTTTTCGTCATAAGAGCAGATGACAGCGCCGCGCACACCAAATTTCTTGGGAGTCGCAAGGGCTTCATAAACACAGTAACCAGCGTAAATCTTGACACCACGATGAGCCAATTCAGCAGCGAGCGGTGCGCCCTTGCCTTCAGCGCGCAGGTCAACCACGGCAACCAGCTTGACGCCTGCATCGAGTAAGTCCAGCGCGACGCGATAGCCATAGTCATTAGCCGTAAAAACCAGGCCATTATTAAAAGGTTTTACGCCATAGCGATAAATCATGCGCTGAGCTGCTGAGCCCAGCATGACGCCCGGCAGGTCGTTATAGCGGAATACCGGAGGCTGCTCGAAAGCGCCACTAGCCACGATCACGGACCTAGCTCGGATTTTGGTAATTCCGCCAGCTTCGACGATAGGGATCAAATGATCTGCGTAATAGCCCGCAGCATATGCGCCAGTGCGCAGTGAAATATTACCGTCATTGGCCACCTTGACGAGCAGTTCTTCCAGCTGGGTTCTGGCTTCTTCCGTGCCGGCACGGTCATAAGTCAGGCTGCCGCCAGCACGCCGGTTTTCATCAACAACAATGACTTCCAGTCCCGCTTGCGCAGCAACCAGAGCCGCGGTCAGGCCTGAGGGGCCAGCCCCTATCACCAACACATCACAGTAGTCGTTACGCTTGCGTTTGAGGATGCGCGGATAATTGAAGTTAGTGATGCCAAGCCCGGCAGCCTTACGGATGATGTTTTCCCAGAACGGAAACAGGCGGCGTGGTGTATGAAAAGCCTTGTAATAGAAACCTACTGGCAATATCGGTGAAATGGAATCAATGTAGCTGTTTCTGTCTTTCTTTACGCCGCCATCAGTATTGACTACTTGCAGTTGCATGCCATCCTGAACTTCCACCACATCACCACGCATGTTGGTGTCCTGGCCATCGGTCAGCATGACATTTACATCATGGTTAGCAAAACTGAGTACGCCACGTGGGCGGTGATACTTGAAACTACGACCCAAAACTTGTTGTCCAGCTGCCCAAAGAGCGCTGCTGATGGTGTCCCCTTCAAATGCCGAATACTCCTCGCCTTCAAACGTGAATTTGATGGCCTTGGTACGATTGACCCACTCTCCGGTCTGCTTTGGCATACGCATGCTCATTTACTTTCCTCCTGAACTACACTTTGCTTACCACAGAGATAGGTACGCGCAACTTTGTCTGTTAGCGTATTGCGTTCGGCTATAAACCATGTTCCGCTTGGTGAGTGGTACCACCACTCTTTCTTATCGCCAGGCGCACCATGACGGTTATGCACATATGCAGCCCATTGCGCATCTGTACATGTGTTCTGATCGGGCGCATCGCGCCATTCGCCACCGAAGATAAATTCGCTCAGTGGTCTTGTTCCATTTACAGGACAGGTAAGAAGTTTCATTGCATATCCCTAATTGTTAGTGACCTACTGAGGCAGCGCCTTTTTCACCAGTGAGCTCATAATCCTCAAAGCGTGACAGGCGGAACGAATGGATAAGGTCAGGCGCACGATCATTAGCGATTGTTTCAGCCATCGTTTTGCCGCTAATAGGCGTGGCCTTGAAGCCCCATGTGCCCCAGCCGGCATCGAGATAAAACCCTTCAATCGGTGTCTTACCCATAATCGGCGCAAAATCTGGCGTCATATCAGCCATGCCACCCCACTGGCGTACAATTTTTATGTTGGACAGGAAGGGGAACATGTCGAGCATGTGAGAAGTCAGCCCTTCGACGAAATCTAGCGATGAGCGCGTGGAATGCACTTCATAGGGGTCGAGCGAAGAACCCATCACCAGCTCACCGCGTGAAGACTGGCTCAGATAGACGTGCAAGCTACCCGACACCAGAATGGTATCGAGCCAAGGCTTAACAGGCTCCGAAACGCAGGCTTGCAGCGGGTGAATCACGATAGGCGTTTCCAGCCCCACCATTTCGGTGACACGTGGCGTAAAGCCCGCGACCGCTGACAGCACCTTGGTTGTTGCGATGTAGCCTTTGTTTGTTTTTACACCGGCCACTTTGCCGCCTTGAACATCTATGCCAAGCACTTCTGTGTTCTGGAAAATCTCAACACCATGCCGGTCGGCACCGCGCGCATAGCCCCAGGCAACGCCATCGTGACGGGCTACAGAGCCTGGCGAGTGATACAAAGCGCCAAGAATAGGCGCTTTTCCACTGCAGCTCATATCCAGTTGCGGGCACGCTTTGGCAATTTCGTCCGGGCCGACCACACGGCTATCAACGCCGACATGCTTGTTCACCTCAGCGCGCCATCTCATGGTACGCATAGCTGATTCAGTATGGGCAAGCGTGAAGTGCCCGCGTGTGGAATAGAACAGATTGAGGTCTAACTCTTCTGAAAGACCTTCATAGATCTTGACGCTGGCGTCATAGAAATTAACACCTTCCGGCGTCAGGTAATTGGAACGCACAATTGTAGTATTGCGGCCAGTATTGCCGCCACCTATATATCCGCGCTCCAATACCGCAACATTGGTAATACCATGGTCTTTGGCAAGGTAGTAAGCCGCAGCCAACCCGTGCCCCCCACCGCCAATAATCACTACGTCGTAGGATTTTTTTGGAGTTTCACAGGCCCTGAAAAATCTAGGCGCCGGGTGACCTTTAGTCAAAGCAAATTTAAGCAGTCTTAATGGCATTTTATTGTTCCAAGAAGCATCATTATTTATTGAACCCTCTAAAGCTTTTCTTATATGCCCGATTAAAATTTCGTTAACTTTTTTAATCTGTGTGAAACATATTCTTCGTATTTAGTCATAGTCTTTTTTCGCCGTCAACCCCTCATTGCAACTTTTTTTATTGCTAAGAAACTTGCGATGCGACTATTAAATATTTACTATACTTATTAATGACTTAAATATTCCTCCAACCAAGCGTCACTCGTAAAGGATGAATCAAATTCGACAAAAATCGAATTCTTCATTTATGCAAAATCCATACATCTTTCGGGCGGGCACCACACCGCTATTAATCTCCATGCCCCATGTTGGTACCTGCATTCCTCAAGAACTGGCCGCCGACATGACCGACGCCGCCTTGCAGATGCCAGATGTGGATTGGCACTTGCCCCTGCTCTACAACATGGCTGAAGAGCTTGGCATCTCGGTTATATCCGCGGAATACATGCGCTATGTGATTGATTTGAATCGTCCATCGGATGACAGCAACCTCTATGCCGGGCAAGACACCACTGGATTATGTCCTGTGGATACCTTTGCCAAGCAGCCGCTGTATCGTGCAGGGGGATTGCCAGACTCTGAAGAAATACAAAAACGTATCGCTCTATATTGGCAGCCTTACCATATGCAGTTACGTACGGAGCTGGAGCGGCTGAAGGCAACGCATGGCGTTGCGGTGCTCTGGGACGCCCATTCTATCGCCTCGCAGGTACCGCGTTTTTTCAGCGGCAAGCTGCCAGATTTGAATTTCGGTACCAACGATATGCAATCTTGTGATGCTTCATTGCACCAGGTGTTGGCTGATACCATGCAGGACGCCACGCATGCAACGGGCTACAGCCATGTATTTAACGGCCGTTTCAAAGGCGGTTACATTACCCGTCATTACGGGCAGCCCGAAAGCAACGTCCACGCGGTACAACTGGAAATGAGCCAGTGTGTGTACATGAACGAAGCGCCGCCATATGACTACAGGCCCGATCGGGCAAAGAAAGTGCAGCCACTGCTGCGCGCATTGCTAAGTGCCAGTCTGGCTTGGGCGCAAAGACAGAAAAAATAGAATGCGAGAGCCATAAAGAAAATCCGGCAATTGTCGCGTGGGACAATTGCCGGATTTTTGAACTAACTACCCTGCTGTGTTAGATTTTCCCATCCAACCCCATTTGAAAGTATTTATGGGTGATCTTGTCCTGATTTTCCAATAGCCAGTCAATGTCCGGCGTGTTGGTCATCGCTTTATGAATCGCTTTGGCGGTAGCCTTGCGATGAATATCAAAAAGAATCTGATGATCCAGCTTGTCATCATCGACGACGCTGGGATTAAGCCATACGGAAACGATAATACCGAGATCATTAGCCTTTTCTTTCGGAATATCTCCCGCACGCACGGCATCAAGCACGCCATTGGCAATCGCTGCCTGTACAGTACCCATCAGGATATTGGTGTACTTACTGCTGGTAACGGTAACTTTGCTCACCATTAGCGTTATGGGGCGCACCTGAACGTCCGTATTCAATATCGCAAATACCCGGGTATGGCCTTTTACCTGGTCGCCGGTAAGCGTGGCAATCGCCGTACCAACCGGTCCATCCAGTTCACCAATAATGATTTCCGGTTCGGCTGCCGTGCCCGGAGGTCCGCCGGCGACCAAAGCTTCACCTGTACGCATTACAATTCGTTCATTCATTTTCGTTTTCCCGTTGTAATAAATATGTAATTGATAAGGACTTTATCTTGCTTAACAAAACTTGCCAAAGCATGCATAAATATGCACTGATTATAACTTTTATTTACTATAATGAAACATTAATACTATATTACCAAGGCTACAACAACAGCATTTATAGCTTCTTATTATAATATCGCCCACAGAGACGATCTCTGGAATAAGCATAATTTTTATTTATAATTAATTACTTAATATTATTTCAGGTATCCAATAATGACTTCAAAAAAATCATCTCCTGGAACTATGCCTCCGGAAGTGCCAAGCAAATCGTTAGGTCGGCATCTAGGCAGTACTATCCGCCAGTTACGACTTCAGCATAATCTCACTATCGCTGAGGTCTCCGAGCTTGCCGGAATCAGTCGAGGCATGCTGAGCAAGATTGAAAATGGCCTGGCTGCTACCAGCCTTGATACTTTGGAGCAACTCGCCAACGCGCTTGGGGTCACGTTATCTCGACTATTTCGGCACTATAATTTACCCACCGGTGCCGTGCAGTTCGTGAAAAATGGCGAAGGCATGGAAGTCGTACGTCGTGGTACGCGCAGTGGGCACACCTACCACCTGCTTGCCTATGACCAGGGACCCCAGAAAACTTTCGAACCATTTCTGATCAACCTGGATGATGCCGGCGAAGAGTTTCCCTCGTTTGAACATGCAGGCACTGAATTCATCCATATGATGGAAGGCGAACTGGAATATCGTGTAGGGGAAGAAACTTTCGTGCTCACGCCGGGAGATTCGCTGACCTTTCGCGGTGAAATACCACATGGGCCCGAGCACCTGATTCAAACTCCTATCCGATTTTTAGCCATCATTCATTACGACGCACCCAATTTGGACCTGATTGAGGAGTAATAGTGGAAGAAATAATAATCGGCGATGCCAGGCAGGAAGACATCCCTGACCTGGTGCATCTCCTTGATGAACTATTCAGCATCGAACAGGACTTTACTCCAGACCATGTGAAGCAAGCTCAAGGGCTGGCACTGCTGATCGCAAACCCTTCCAGCGCGAGAATCAAAATTGCAAGAAATGAACAAGGGAAAGTCATAGGCATGGTAAGCGCGCAGCTTGTCATCTCCACGGCACAGGGCGCCCCATCCGCATGGGTTGAAGACATGGTGGTAAGTGTTAAATATCGCGGCAAGGGTATAGGCAAGACACTTCTGGAAAGCGTCCTGGCCTGGGCAAAAGAGAATGGCGCGACACGCGCACAACTGCTGATGGATATCAGCAATGAACCTGCTTCAGGTTACTACAGTCATTTAGGCTGGCAAAGCACCTTACTGCAGGCGCGCAGAGTATTCCTGTAGGCTTGGGCTGAAGGGATTGCCTTGGATAGCCAGCTTAAATTGGCTGTAGCCCATTGTTTTAGCTGTAACAACTGTGCTTGTGGGTTAGTTGCTGATTCTGCTATCCGAGACGACAAAGATTTTGCGGAAAGCTTGCCGGAAAATCGCTGCGTACCATGAAGCGCACATGCGCTGGTGCTATCAGACGACAAATCTGTACGACTGACACTGTGGAAGCTATGGCGGCTGCCTCTAGCGCCCTCGGGGAGACGTTGTGCCGAGGTGACGATTGATATGCTGCACCAGCCACGGCCCCGAATCCACCAATCCCGTGTAGACCTGCAGCAACGCGGCGCCAGCGTTCAGCCTGTCTTGCGCATCCCAGGCTGTGCGAATGCCACCCACAGAGATAACCGGCATTTCGTCATGCAACCTGCTCGCTACCCGCTCCAGCGCGGCAAGCTGGTGCGCCCCGTTCATCCTTGGCGCTTCTCCGCTCAGTAGCAGGCCATCAAAGGCAAACTCACGCACGCACCCCAGCAAAGCATCTGTATCACCGCGCGCCTGGTCGAGCTTGACTACAATAGGCAGCCGATAGCCGCTGGCGGCAGTAAGTAGCGCCTGCTCCTTCTTGACAGCAGCGAATACGCTGTACAGTGCTGCACGGTTTTCCTGCAGATGCAAGTCGGGGCCGGCACGCACACCCAGGTTCAAAGTAATGTAATCGGCGTACTCCCACACCCCTGCCAGGCAATCGAGATAGTCCTGCGCCATCTGGTCGAATGGCGTCGCGAGATTCATGCTAATGCTAACCCCGAGCGGGATCGGCCGCGGCGCGCGGTAACCGGCCAGTCTAGCCACAACCGCCGCCAATCCGGGACTGCGACCAGTTTGCGGCCGCGGGGTCACGGAGCCGATCTCGGCAAAACCGAAACCCAGCCCTGCCAGCGCAGGATACAAGGCGCCATGCTTGTCGAATCCGGCGGCCAGTCCGAGCGGGGATGGGAACGACAAACCCATGATACGACGTAGCATGTCAGGCGAAGGCCGCGCGCCAGCGAATGCTCCGGCTATGCGTATGGAAGCAGCAGCCAGCTTGCGCGCGTAAGGCGTACCTAACCTGCCCACCAGTGCTGAAAGCGATTCATACATGCGCGGCATGATCCTCAGCAAACTGGCGCATGAACGCCGTCAGTACGCTAACACCCTCGCCCGGCATGGCGTTGTAGATGCTGGCGCGTACGCCACCTGTCATCTTGTGCCCCTTGAGATTAATCAGTCCATGCTGCGCCGCTGCGCTCAGGAACAGCGGCGTGAGCATGGCATCGGCGAGCGTAAAGCAGATGCTTACACGCGAGCGCTGTAGAGGCTGCACCGGGCAGCGATAGAAACCACCGCTGTCATCGATTACCTGGTACAGCAGTCGGCTGCGTCGCAGGCTGTTTTGCTCCATCGCAGCCACCCCGCCCATTTCTGCCAACCATTGAAACACCAGGTCGGCGAGATAGACGGCGAAGGTGACCGGAGTATTCAGCAGCGAATTGGCATCACTCTGCAGGCGATAGTTGAACACCACCGGCGTTGCGGAATGCGCGCGTCCGAACAAATCCTCGCGCACTATAACAACGGTGAATCCGGCCGGGCCAATGTTCTTCTGCGAGCTGGCGTAGATCATTCCGTAGCGGCTGATATCCAGTGGCCGGCTGAGAAAGTCCGAGGTCATGTCCGCCACCAACGGCACTTCACCGCTATCCGGCACGTAATGGAACTGCACACCGTTAGCGGTTTCGTTGCTGGTGTAATGGCAATAGGCCGCCTCCGGGTCAAGATGCAGTTCGTCTTGCGAAGGTACACGGTCGAAATCGGTGTCGCGACTGCTGCCGGCAATGCTGATGGTACAGTAGCGGCGCGCTTCGGTGAGGGCTCTCCACGACCAGTAGCCGGTTTCCAGATAGTCTGCACACTTGGCGTTACCCAGCAAATTGAGCGGCACCAGCGAAAACTGCGCGGAGGCGCCACCATGCATGAACAGGATGCGGTAGTTGTCCGGCACTTTGAGCAGCGCCCGCAGATTGCCCTGGGTACGGTGTAGGATGCCCTTGAATTCGTCGCCGGTGAATGGCATTTCCAGCATCGACAGCCCACGGCCGTTCCAGTCGAGAAACTCACGCTGCGCCTGTTCCAGCACTGCGGCCGGCATAATACCGGGACCGGCTGCGAAATTGAAAACGTGAGATGTCACATCAATTAAACAGCGCCGCGCCGTGCGAACTGGCAGCCATGAAAAACAACAGCGGGATCGACAGCATAGTGTTGGTGCGCGACGACAGATGTGTGATGCGCGCGCAGCGGATGCGCTCGTCGACGGTCGCCGGCACGAAGCCCAGCACTTTCTTCTGGTTCGGCCATAGCACCAGCCACAGGTTGCCCAGCATCAGCGTGCCTATCCAGAAACCGGTGCCGATCACGGCGAAATAGCCGTTCAGCGTCAGCGCGTCCATCAGCCAGCCGCGCTGCCACAGCATCAGGACGCCGCTGGCCCAAGCCACGACTGAGGCATAGCGGAAGGTACCGTGCTCGCGGTTAAGCAACGACATGAAGGTCGCGCCCTCGTTGTTCACCAGCTCTTCCCGCGCCAGCGGCCGGTAGTTCGGGCGCTGCACCACGCTGGCGTAGTTGTGACCGATCCAGATCAGCGCGGCGATGAAATGTGCCCAGCGCAGCAGGAAATCGAATACGTGCAATACCATGATGCGCTCAGCCCCCTGCAACCAGTTGCCGCACCATCAGGTACAGCACCAGCGTCAGCAGCAGGCCAGTCGCAATCGTACCGCCGGCGGTATCGAATAGTGTCTTCATCCGCGCACCTCGGTCCTGGCTCCCGCTACCCGCGCGATCAGAGGACGGTGCTCGCGATCTTTACTGCGACTGCTGCTGACTGCCATCTCGATCACGTGATGATGCGGTGATTTGGAGCAAGCCGGGTCGGTGTTGGAAGCGTCACCGGTCAGCAGAAATGCCTGGCAGCGGCAGCCGCCAAAGTCCTTTTCCTTTTCGTCGCAGGTGCGGCAGGGCTCATGCATCCACTCGTTGCCACGGAATTTCTGGAACAGCGGCGACTCTTCCCACAGCCACTGCAGGCTATGTTCGCGCACGGTGGGGAATTCCAGCCCTTCGATCACGCGCACTTCCTGGCAGGGCAAGGCCGCGCCGTCGGGGGCGACGGTAAGGTGTATTGTGCCCCAGCCGTTCATGCATGCCTTGGGACGCGTCTCGAAATAGTCCGGCACCACGAAATATATCGTCATGCGTCCGCCGAGGCGCTCGCGCGCCTTGGCAACTGCGGCTTCGGCACGTTCCAGCTGTTCGCGTGTCGGCAGCAGTTCGTCGCGGTTGAGCAGCGCCCAGTTGTAATACTGGATGTTGGCAAATTCGAGGTAATCAACACCGATCTCTGCCGCCATCGCCAGGATTTCTTCCACCTGATCGATGTTCTGGCGGAAGACCGGCACGTTGAGCACCATCGGGAAACCTTCGGCCTTGATGCGCTTCGCCACCTCCAGCTTGAGGTCGTGTGCACGGGCGCCAACCAGCCTGTCGGTGAGCGCGCGCTCGGCAGACTGGATGCTCAATTGAATCTGCTTCAGCCCGGCCTTCTTCAACGCGCTCAGGCGCTCCGGTGTGAGACCAACGCCGGAAGTGATCAGGTTGGTGTAATAGCCGAGACGCTCCGCCTCCTCCACCAATTCCTCGATATCGTCGCGCAGCATCGGCTCGCCGCCGGAAAAGCCGAGCTGCAACGCGCCCAGTTCGCGACCTTCGCGCAGCACGCGCTTCCATTCGGAGGTTGAGAGTTCCTTGTCCGCATACTGGTCGAAATTCAGCGGGTTGTTGCACCACACGCACTTGAGTGGACAGCGGTAGGTCAGTTCCAGCACCAGCCACATCGGCTTGCCTTGCCCATCAAGGCTGACTATTTCTGATCCATCCTTTGGCATGTGAAGTCTCCAAAAATCTGTAAATACCGTTTTCTATTTCCGCTTCGCCATCGACGAACAGCGTTTTCAGTTCACCCACCATGTCGGCGACCGTGGTTTCACCCGTGCAGCGTTTCAGGATTTCCGCGGCGCTGCCGTTCAGCTTGATCACGCCTTCCGGATAGAGCAGCACATGCGCGTCCTGGGTCTTTTCCCAGCGCAGCAGAAACATCGAGTTGAGCACGGGCCGATCATGGGACTGGAATGTTAATTGTTCAGACATGAGGGCTTCCTTATCCTTGTTAAGGGCGCGACTTCTCGCCGCGCCCGCGACTGCTTAGCGCACGTAAACGTATGCAGTCACTTCAAAACCAAGACGCACATCGCAGAATGCTGGCTCAGACCATTTCATCATTGCTCTCCTTGAAATTTAAAACTTCACATGGATGGAAGGATATCGCTTAATTTTTCGACTCCAGTAACACGAAACGGCAACTGCCGAATTCGTAACGAAACTATGTACCCCGGAGGCCAATCGACGGATCAGGAAAATACTGATAGGCCCATCAGCATTTCCCTGAAATTAATCTAAGTAAATTCATGTTTTTTTGACAACCTTGCATTTACTTGATGCAGATCAATGAAATTTTAAATAGCAAATTATAACAAGCTGATTTATATGAATATATTGACTATGGTTGATAGCCTCATCCTATAATAGGAGATGCATTAGTTAGCCTTGCTTTAACAAAATCACGACACACCGGATAGGAATGCCACACAAGAAAATGAATGCAACGCTCGCTAACAGGCTGAATAGCTACGGGCAGGATTTGCTCAAGCGTTACGGTGAGCGCGTGCACAAGATTGCGCTCGACGCTGGCTTCACCTGCCCAAACCGCGATGGCAGCAAGGGCACCGGTGGCTGCACGTTCTGCAACAATGTCTCCTTCAGTCCGGCGGCAGATTCGCGCCAGAGCCTGGTCGAACAGATCAACCAGGCCAAGGGCAAAATTTTCCAGCGCACGCGTGCTAACCGTTTCATCGCCTATTTCCAGGCCTATACCAATACCTACGCCGATATCGAACAGCTGGCCGCGATGTACCGCGACGCCTTGCAACAGCCCGGCATCATCGGCATCTCGGTCGGCACCCGGCCGGACTGCGTCTCGGCACAGGTACTCGATCTGCTCGACGACATCCGCCGCGACGGACATGAGGTCTGGCTGGAGCTGGGGCTGCAATCGGCATTTGACGAAACCCTGGTGCGCGTGAACCGTGGTCACACGCTGGCCGAATATCGCGATACCGCCTTAGCCGCACGCCAACGCGGCATTCCTTTGTGTACTCACCTGATCGTCGGCCTGCCGGGCGAAAACGAGGAACACTTCCATAGCAGTCTGGACACCGTGCTGGATATCGGCGTCGATGGTCTCAAGCTGCATCCGCTGCACGTGGTCAAGCACACCATGCTCGCCTATCAGTGGCGCCGCGGCGGCTACGAGCCGCTGACCAAACCCGACTACATCCGCATCACTGCCGATCTGATCGAACGCACGCCTGAACACGTCGTGTTCCATCGCGTCACCGCTACCGCCTCCCGCGACGTCTTGCTGGCGCCAATGTGGTGCGCGGAAAAGTGGAACGTGCTGAACGGCATCGAGCAGGAGCTGCGCCGACGCGATACCCGTCAAGGCAGCCGCGCCGGAATACCATTTTTCATTAAGGAACTGGAACATGTCGCTTGAACTGGTTTGCCCGGCCGGTAATCTGCCGGCGCTAAAAACGGCGATCGACCATGGCGCGGACTGCGTTTACATGGGTTTTCGCGATAACACCAACGCACGGGCTTTTCCCGGCCTCAATTTCGACTACGCCGCTGCACAGGAGGGAGTGCGCTACGCACATGCCAAGGGCAAAAAAGTGCTGCTCGCGCTCAACACCTTTCCCCAGACCACGACCTGGTCGCGCTGGCAGCAGGCAGTCGACCAGGCTGCCGAAGTGGGCATAGATGCAATCATATTGGCCGATCCCGGACTGATGCGCTACGCCAGCCGCACCTATCCTGGCATGCGCCTTCATCTTTCGGTACAGGGATCAGCCACTAACTACGAGGCGATCAACTACTATCACGAACACTTCGGCATCCAGCGCGCAGTGCTACCGCGCGTACTGTCGCTGGCGCAGGTAGAAAAAGTGATTAAAAACACGCCGGTGGAGATCGAATTATTTGGCTTCGGTGGGCTGTGCGTGATGGTGGAAGGCCGCTGCGTGCTGTCGTCCTATGCCACCGGCGAATCGCCCAACACCGCTGGCGTCTGCTCGCCAGCCAAGGCAGTACGCTGGGAACAGACCCCGGAAGGGCTGGAATCGCGCCTTAACAACGTGCTGCTTGACCGTTACGGCGCCGAAGAAAAGGCCGGCTACCCGACGCTGTGCAAAGGGCGCTTCGAAGTCAGTGACGAAACCTATTACGCCATTGAGGAGCCTACCAGCCTCAACACGCTGGAACTGCTGCCGGAAATGCTGAACATGGGTATCGCTGCAGTCAAGATCGAAGGCCGTCAGCGTAGCCCTGCCTATGTCGAGCAAGTGACCAAAGTCTGGCGTGCAGCAATCGACATGGCCAAGCGCAATACCGAAAACTACGCCGTGCACCCAGCATGGACGACGCAACTCGACAAGGTGGCCGAAGGGCAACAGCACACGCTGGGTGCCTATCACCGGCCTTGGAAATGATCATGAAACTCTCCCTCGGCCCCATCCTCTATTACTGGACCCGCGAAACGCTGCTGGATTTCTACGAACAAGCGGCCTCCTGGCCGGTGGATATCGTCTACCTCGGCGAGACCGTATGCTCACGGCGCCATACCTTCCGCACCGAAGACTGGCTGCATGTGGCGGGGATGCTTGCCGCCGCCGGCAAGGAAGTGGTGCTTTCCTCCCAGGCACTGATCGAATCAGAATCCGACCTGAAGACGCTGCGCCGCTTGTGCAGCAACGGCAAGTTCAGTGTCGAAGCCAACGACATGGGTGCGGTCAGACTGCTTTCCGGCACTCCGTTCGTCATCGGGCCGCACATCAATATCTACAATCCGCACACGCTGGAAATCCTGGCTGAAGCGGGTGCCAAGCGCTGGGTGGTACCGGTCGAGATGTCGCGCCAGATGTTGGCAGACCTGCTGGAGCAGGACACGCACGCCATGGAAACCGAAATATTTGCCTACGGCCGCCTGCCGCTGGCGTTTTCCGCGCGCTGTTTCACCGCCCGCCGCTACAACCTGCCCAAGGACGACTGCCAGTTCCGCTGCCTGGATGAGCCTTACGGCCTGACGCTGAAAACGCGCGAAGGCCAGCCGTTCCTCGCACTGAACGGCACGCAGACGCAGTCTGCCAGCGTCTACAACCTGCTGGCCGAACTGGAAAGCATGCAGGGGCTGGTGCATGTCGTGCGCATCAGTCCGCAGCCGCAGCACACCGGCGATGTGGCCGCCTTGTTCCACGCCGCGCTGAATGGAGCCACGACGCCCGCCCATGCCGCACGCGAGCTTGCACCGCTAATGCCAGAGGCCGCCTGCAACGGTTATTGGTATGGCAGGCCCGGACTCGACCAAGTGGCCATACCGTAAACTGGTATCGGGACAATATCATGTACTACAACGAAAAATTCAACCGCATCAGCCATTTGCTCGACACTGGCCTGGCTGTCAGCGTGTCGGCGCCCTGCTTATCGTGCTGGCAGCACCTGCCACTATGTTGTCGCCCTGCTGTGTAGCATAAAACTCAAGGAACCGATCGTGAACCAGAATCGTCATGTCATCCCCCCGCAAATTGGCAAATTTTTGTCGTGGCTGCCCGCTTATCCAGGCTCACTATTATTCGTTGGCGCACTCAACCTGACGCTACTCAAGAACCTGCCTGCCGATGTCCGGCAATCACTTGCCAACAAGAAGCTCCGGATCAGATTCAGCGACGCGCAGCTGTCATTTGATTTCAGCTGGCAGCACAACAGCTTTGCCGCCTGCCAGAACGCGGGGAAAGCCGATCTCACGATCAGCGCCAGTGCGCATGATTTCCTGCTGCTGGCCCAGCGCCTGGAAGATCCTGACACCCTATTCTTCAGCCGGCGTCTCGTGATGGAAGGCGATACCGAGCTTGGTTTGCTGGTGAAAAACTCCATCGATGCTATCGAATTGCCTGTGCTTAATCTTGAGTGGGTAGACCCGCGGCGTGCACTGGCAAGAGTAAAAAAGAAATTCCTCATGCCATGAGAAACCATGTCATTCAATATTTTTAAGTCATATTAACCAGAAAGGCGCCTTTATCATGAGTAAAACTAAAGCGAACTTGCCTATCGTGTACTCTTGTTCTGGTTGTTCGAGCGTGGCGCAAATGGCCAATTACATTGCGCTACAACTCGACAAGCAAGGTGTAGCAGAAATGTCCTGTATCGCCGGCGTCGGCGGAGATGTTCCTCATCTGCTGAAGATCGCGCATTCTGGGCGACCCATAGTCGCGCTTGACGGTTGCCCGCTCGCCTGCACCAAGGGTTGCTTGGCACGCCACGGCATTGAGCCTGACAGCTACCATCTGCTCAACCAGTATGGTGCAAAAAAAATCTATCACACTGATTTTGATCCCGACCAGGCACAAACTGTCTTGACACACATACTTGCCAAAATTGAGGAAGAATGTAGCATCCCGTCCTCATGAGCTACTACCCCAAACGGGTGATCGTCGCTATTACAGGCGCCAGTGGCGCCTCCTATGGCGTACGCTTGCTGCAAGTGCTATGTGAAACGCCAAACATCGAAACCCATCTGGTGGTGTCCGATGCCGGCCTGTTGAATCTGCAACAGGAACTGGACATGAACCGTACGCAACTCGAAGCACTGGCCCATGTCACACATCATGTGCAGGATGTTGGCGCAACGATTGCCAGCGGCTCATTCCAGTCAGATGGCATGGTCGTGGCTCCGTGTTCAATGAGGACCCTGGCCGCAGTAGCGCATGGTCTCTCAGACAACCTGATCACGCGCGCCGCCGACGTCATGCTCAAGGAGCGCCGCCGCCTGATCCTGATGGTGCGCGAAACACCGCTCAATCTGGCCCATTTGCGCAACATGACCAGTGTCACCGAAATGGGTGGCATTATTTACCCTCCGCTACCAGCTCTCTACCATCGGCCGCAAACCATTGCCGACATGATCGATCACACTATCAGCCGCGTCATCGATTTATTAGACATACCACATACACGGGCGCCACGCTGGAATGGGCTCGAGGCAGCTAATCATGCCAATCCGGGGAGGAACTGACTTGGCCTACCACGATTTACGGGACTTCATGACCCAACTGGAAAAGCTGGGCGAGCTCAAGCGTGTCGCGTCCCCCGTCTCTCCGCATCTGGAGATGACTGAACTGTGCGACCGCACCCTGCGCTCTGGTGGTCCCGCGCTGTTGTTCGAAAAACCTGTGGGACACAGTATCCCGGTGCTAGGCAATCTGTTTGGCACCTCCCGGCGCGTCGCACTCGGCATGGGTGTCACGGATGCGGGCGAGTTGCGCAAGTTTGGTCATGTGCTGGCCATGCTAAAGGAACCCGAGCCCCCCAAGGGCTTCAAGGGCATGCTGGACCTGGGCCCGCTCATGAAATCCTTATGGAACATGGCGCCCAACGTGTTGCGTTCAGCGCCGTGCCAGGACATCGTGTGGGAAGGCAACGATGTCGACTTGGCCCGACTGCCTATCCAGCATTGTTGGCCCGGTGATGTCGCGCCCCTGATTACCTGGGGACTGGTGATCACCAAAGGGCCTCACAAGGAGCGTCAGAATCTGGGTATCTACCGCCAGCAAGTGCTGGGTCGCAACAAAGTCATCATGCGCTGGCTGGCCCAGCGCGGCGGCGCGCTGGATTTTCGTGAACATGGCGAGCTCCATCGCGGCCAGCCCTATCCGGTGGCGGTGGCGCTGGGGGCTGACCCCGCGACCATCCTGGGGGCCGTCACACCGGTACCTGACAGTTTGTCGGAATATCAATTCGCTGGCTTGCTGCGCGGCAGCCGCACTGAACTGGTCAAGGCCATCGGCAGTGACTTGCGCGTCCCCGCTTCGGCCGAGATTGTGCTGGAAGGGCATATATACCCGGACGAGTCACACGCCACAGGCTACGAACATGCGCTGGAAGGGCCGTTCGGTGACCACACCGGTTATTACAACGAGCAGGACTGGTTCCCGGTTTTCACCATTGATCGCATCACGATGCGGCACAACCCGGTTTACCATTCCACCTACACCGGCAAACCACCCGACGAGCCAGCGATACTGGGGCTGGCCCTGAACGAGGTGTTCATCCCGCTACTGCAACGGCAGTTTCCTGAAATCACCGATTTTTACCTGCCGCCCGAAGGTTGCAGCTACCGCATGGCTGTGGTGCAGATGAAAAAATCCTACCCTGGTCACGCCAAACGTGTCATGTTCGGCATCTGGAGCTTTCTGCGGCAGTTCATGTACACCAAGTTCATCGTGGTGGTAGACGAGGATGTGAATATCCGCGACTGGCAGGAAGTGATCTGGGCGATCACCACCCGCGTCGACCCGATACGCGACACGCTGCTGGTGGACAACACACCGATCGACTATCTCGACTTTGCATCACCCGTCAGCGGCCTGGGCAGCAAAATGGGCATGGATGCGACCAACAAATGGCCAGGCGAAACAAGCCGCGAATGGGGTCGGCCGATTGCGATGCCCGCCGAAGTGAAAGCCAAAGTCGACAAGATTTGGCAAACGCTGGGATTCTGACCGTATGCCTGGCACAGCAAGCACAGGCAATACACAGCTCTGGCACAGCGTCAATTGTGCAGAAATTTACCTAACACCTACGTCAGCGTGAACCATACGAAGCGGGGCCACCTCTGCCGACGCTGGCTGCATTCGTCAAGCCAGAAGGTTGCGAAAAGCTTTGCGGCTAATATGGGGGCAGTGCCGCTCTGCGACAAAGCACGTCTGGAGATGGTCGTCGCGCCCGGCACCGCCGGGCACGACAAACACATGTGAGAACTACCTTGCGACGCCAATGGCGGGGTAGCCCACCATTGGCGACAGGATACCGGCTAGCCAGCTAGCCGGTCATTGCCATTGCTTTAACACGCTGCTGCTGACCCCACCAAGCTACAATGAATTCCGCCACACCGCCGACGGAATTCAGGTCTAGTAGCGGCCGCGGTGTGACTACCGGAATATCACTGGCGACGGCGATGATGTGGGCATCGTGCAACGCCAACAGCTTCTTGCCACAGGCAGGGCGGAACACCTCGATCTTCGGAATGGGCGCATGTCGGAATCCTTCCACCAGCACAAGATCCGCGAGATTCGGATCGAGATGTCTGACCAGGTCCAGCAGGCGAATATCCTCGGTATCAGCCTTTTGCTCCGTCATCAGCACCCAGCGGTTCTGCGAACTCAGCAACACCTGCCCCGCTCCCGCCTCGCGCAGGCGATGGCTATCCTTACCTGGCTGGTCGACGTCGAAATCGGCGTGTGTCTGCTTGATCACGGAAACTTTCAGGCCATAAGCAGCCAGCGCCGGCAGCAACCTTTCAAGCAAGGTAGTCTTGCCCATGCCGCTGGATTGGGCGCAGATACCGAGAACGGGGATTTTGAACATCAGTAGTTTCCTTAGAACGTATACATCACGGTGAGCCAGAGTTTGTCGGTATCACGCTTGCGGCTGCTGGCTGCGAGCGTGGCGCCGAGTACGTCATCTTCGCGGAAGCGAGCGTATTCCACCTTGCCCATCCATTTCTGGTAGGTATATGCCGCCGCCAGATCCAGCTCCTGGCCGTAGCGGTCGCCGCTGGTGCCGCTGAGGGAGGTGAAGTCTTTGTCTGAATCGATCCAGTGGTACTCCCCGGTCAACTGCACGTCAATTACCTTGCCACCGAAGGAGACGAAGGTATCCTTTATGCCTTGATTAGGCGTCGTCAGGAACATATCGGCCCAGCCCTGGAACAGGTGGTTGGTGCCGAGCGGCGTCTGGAATGCAGACTTGCCGCCATTGCTGGACAGGACTTCATGATCAAGCCGGGCATACCAGCTGCCTAACATCGCCCCGCCGCCGAGACGCAGGTAGTGCGCATCGATGTTGTCGTTGCCGTCCTTGTAATCGTTCTGCTTGGCGTACTCGGCGGTGTAAAGTGCCTTCCAGTCGGGATTGATCGCATGCGCACCGTCAAGACGCAAACCGAAAGTCTTGCTGGAAGCAGTCTTGTTGGAGGGATTGCTGACCTTGGCGGCGCCGTTCCAGTCCACTAGGTAGCCATAGCCGACGAGCGCTTCGCTCGGGGAGATGTTGTACTTGATGTTGGCAATATCGATATCAGCATCCTGGTACCTGGTGGTGATCTGCTTCACGCGTTCGAAGTGGGCGAGGTAAATATTGGTATTGGGCAGCAGGTTCTTGTTCTCCAGCGCCACGCCGTCGAACACCTGCATCACCTGGCGGAACTCGACGTTGCCGATGAAGCGCACGTTATCCAGCTTGACCGACTGGCGGCCCAAGCGCACCTTGGTGTCCTTGAGGCCGGACCATTCGACGAACAGCTGATTGATGTCGGTGTTGTCCGGGTCGACTACGCGCGGGTAGGCACCCTTGCCAGGTTCGGCCACCCCGTTGTCGAAGTTGTCATAGTTGTCGTTGAACACGCCGACGTCGATCAACTGGGCTGCGAAGCTGAAGTTATGGAATGGGGCCGTCTGCCAGCCCACCAGGCTGCGTAGGGTAAGGGCAGCCGCATCTTTGGACTTACCATCCTGATCGACCCCTTCAAAACGCAGGCGGAAGTTGGTCAGCGGTTTGCCGCCGGTTATGGCTTCCATCAGCGTAGCGGGCGCCGTCGGCGCCTCGGCGGCCAGGGCTGGTGCTGTCGCCACGCAGGAAATCATGGCGGCGAGAATATTAAGTTTTTTGGTTAAGTTATGCATGGCAATTTCCAAGTTAAGTTAATCATATGATGCAACAAAGCTGTTATTCATGACATTTGAACCATTGGTTCATGCATACCGGGACAAGGCGCGCGTCCTCATCTGCCCATGGTGGGCGCCTGAGCAACGTAGCCCTTAGCCGCCCCAACCTCACGCTGCACGATGTTGGGAACCAGCACTTCGAATTTCCCGGCCTCGGGCTGGTATTGCAGCAACTCTCCGCGTTCCATGTCGAAATACCAGCCGTGCAGTGTCAGGCTGCCTTCATTGACGCGCCGGCTGATCCAGGGATAGGACAACAGATTTTCCAGCGAAATCAGGATGGAGGCCTGTTCACAGGCGCGTGCCTGAATTTCCACAGACTCGTCCGGCAATTCCTGTAAGACCTGCTGCCGCGCGTCTCCCGCGATGTCCAGCCATTTGGCGATCAGTTCCTCCTCGTCACACTCGGGCGCCTTGTTGGCCATCAAGGCGCGCATGCCGCCGCAGCAGGCGTGGCCCATCACGATGACATGCTCCACTTCGAGGTTGCGCACCGCGAATGCCATCGCCGAACTGGTGGCGGCGAAAAACGTGGCCTGGGTATGCGGCGGCACCAGGTTGGCCACGTTGCGCACCACGAACATGTCCCCCGGATCACAGTCCATCAATAGCGCCGGGTCGCACCGCGAATCGCAGCAGGCAATCATCAGCGCCCTTGGGTGCTGTCCTTCCTCTACCAGACGGTCGAACAGCGCGTGATGATTACCCAGATAATGATGCTGAAAACGCTTGAAGCCTTGTACGAACTTGCCAACGTCACGCATCATGCTGGTCTGCTCCTTGATCAGTAGCGCTTGCTACGTACAATCTGGTAGGGCCGGTTAATGTAGCTGAACGGCGCGCTCCAGATGTGCACCATACGTGTGAACGGGAACACCAGAAACACCGTCATGCCGAAGAACAGATGCACCTTGAAGATGGTGTCCACTCCCAACAGCAGCGCCGGATCGGGGTGCAGATAAACTATGCTTTGCACCCATTCGGCGAGTGCGATCATCACACCCGGATTACCTTCATTCGCATGCCCGATAGAGACTGGAATGGTGGACAGGCCGAGTATCAAGGTGACCAGAAGCCAGCTCAGGATGAATTTATCCGAACGGCGACTGACCGCTGACACGCGCGCATTGAACATGCGGCGCAGCCACAGCATCGCACCGCCGATCAGCGCCATCACGCCGAAGATTGAGCCGGCCCATATCGCGATCATCTGGTGCGTCATGTCCGACACACCCATCGCACGGAACACGCCGTGCGGCGTCAGCAGGCCCACGGCGTGGCCGCCTAAGACGGCGAGCACACCGATATGGAACAGGTTGCTGCCGACGCGCAAATTGGCCTTGGACAACAACTGGCTGGAATCACTTTTCCAGGTGTACTGCTCACGATCGAAACGTACCCAGCTCCCGAGCAGGAACACACTCAGTGCGATATAGGGATAAACCCCGTAGAGAAAATTATGCAGGTTCATGATGTTACTCCTCAGGCAGCTAGGCGGGTCAGCGTCGCCCGCCCTTCAACGATGGAAAGCAGCGCCGCGTAAGGGCTGCCGGCTTTTTGCAGATTGTCTGTCAGGACTTTCAGCACCTTGTTGGCGTCCGCCAGGAAAACACTAGCTTCGTTGTCGTCCAGGTAGGCAGCAAACTCCAGGATCAGCGGCAGGTAGTCCGGCAACTCGTTAGTCACCACCTCCACGCCATAATCCTTGTACAACTCGCCCAGATCGATCAGCGCTGGGCCGCGGTTCTTGTCGTCGCCGAACAGATGATGCGTCAGGTGCAGGCTGTGTTCCGCCACCATGTCGAACGTCCGTACATAGTCCTCCTGTAGTTCGATCAACGATTTTCCGCCAAGGTGGTCGATGAATTTGCACAGCGCGCTGCGCTCCGCATCGTCGATATCCAGGCACTGCGCCAGCTTTTCCGGAATCTCCGGCAAGTGGTCCATCAGTTCCTGATCGGGATATTCCAGTAGCACGGACAGTAATTTGTAGATTTGCATGATGCGATCCTTTTAATTTTCGTCAGCCAATGGCGCCATTTTTTTGGGCTCCATCGAGTCCTTGCGGCGACGTGGGAACAGCGTGATCTTGCTGACGCCGGCCGAAGTGTCATTGCCGAAGGTAAAGCCGTTCTGGCCTTGGAAGCCGTGGGAGTCGTCCAGCATGACTTCCGCATGGCCCGTCGGGATTACGAAGCGGTCTTCGTAGTTGGCGATCGCGAGATAACGGTACATTTCCTTCGCCATATCCTCGGTGATGCCGGCCTTTTCCAGCGCACGCGTATCGGCTATGCCTTCCACATGCACCGAGCGCTGGTAGCTGCGCATGGCGATCAGGCGGTTCAGCGCGCTTTCGATCGGTGCTTCCTTGCCTGCGGTGAGCAGGTTGGCCAGATACTGGATAGGCAGACGCATGGAGCCTGACAATGGAATGGCGCCATCAGGTCCGACCGGCAGGTTGCCCTGGTCGATCTGCGACTGTACTGGCGACAGCGGTGGCACATACCACACCATAGGCAGCGTGCGGAACTCCGGGTGCATCGGAAAGGCGATCTTCCAGTCAATGGCCATCTTGTAGATCGGCGACTTCTGCGCGGCGACAATCCAGTCATCGTTGATACCTTCGGCGCGCGCGGCAGCGATCACTTGCGGATCGTTGGGGTCGAGGAATATCTTGCACTGCGCTTCATACAGCTCCTGCTCGTCGGTGATGCTGGCTAGTTCCTCGATGCGGTCAGCGTCGTACAGCATGATGCCGTTGTAGCGGATGCGGCCGACGCATGATTCCGAGCACACCGTAGGCATGCCGGATTCCACACGCGGGTAGCAGCCTATGCACTTTTCAGCCTTGCCCGACTCCCAGTTGTAAAACACCTTCTTGTATGGGCAGGAGCTAACGCACATGCGCCAGCCGCGGCACTTGTCCTGATCCACCAGCACGATGCCGTCTTCTTCCCGCTTGTATATCGAGCCGGAAGGACAGGCCGCCACACATGAAGGATTCAGGCAGTGGTTGCAGATACGCGGCAGATACATGTGGAAGGTGTTCTCGAACTGCCCATACATTTCCTTCTGGATGTTGTGCATGTTCTGGTCCAGGCTGCGCTTGGCGTATTCGCCTGCCAGATCGTCCTCCCAGTTCGGACCCCAGGTGATTTTCTCCATTTGTTCACCGGTGATCTGCGAAATTGGGCGTGCGGTCGGCGCGGCTTCGGACAGCGGTGCGTTCTGCAGATGGGCGTAGTTGTAGGTAAACGGCTCGTAGTAGTCGTCTATTTCCGGCATATCGGGGTTAGCGAAAATATTCAACAACTTCGATGTCCGACTGCCGGATTTCAGCTCCAGCTTGCCGTTCTTCAGCTCCCAGCCGCCTTTCCATTTCTCCTGGTTTTCCCATTGCTTGGGATAGCCAACACCAGGCTTGGATTCGACGTTGTTAAACCAGACATATTCAACGCCCTTGCGATTGGTCCACACGTTCTTGCATGTCACCGAGCAGGTGTGGCAGCCGATGCATTTATCCAGGTTGAAGACAAATGCGAATTGTGCGCGTACTTTCATGAGATTCTCCTAAATATCCTGTTCACGTAACGATTAGCGCTTGCCGATTCCGGGCGGATTGAGCGCGGCTTCAAGTTCCGGCGTCAGCGGACGTTCCAGCCAGTCCACATCCTGGTCGGCGATCTTGTGCAGGATCACCACCTCATCGCGCTGGCAGCCCACAGTGCCGTAGTAATTAAAGCCATAAGCCAGTTGGGCATAGCCGCCTATCATGTTGGTCGGCTTGATGATCACGCGCGTCACCGAATTCAGAATGCCGCCACGCTTGCCGGTTGAAGGCGAGCCGGGCACATTCACATTCTTTTCCTGGGCGTGGTACATCATAGCCATGCCTCTTGGCACCCGTTGCGAGACCACAACCCGCGCCACGGTGGCGCCATTGGCGTTGACCGCTTCCACCCAGTCGTTGTCTTCCAGCCCGATCGACTGTGCATCAGTCTCGGAAACCCAGACATAGGGGCCGCCGCGGAACAGCGTCAGCATGCGCTGGGTGTCCTGATACGAGGAGTGGATGCCCCACTTGGAGTGCGGGGTGATCCAGGACAGCATCAGGTGCGGTTTGGCCTTGACCGCGGCCGGCACGGTGTTCTGCGCCTTCATGTCCAGCGGCCCGCGGTAGGCACAGAAGCCTTCGCCAAAGTCCAGCATCCATTCATGATCCTGATAGAAGTGTGCACGTCCGGTCAGAGTACGGAACGGGATGTGCTCGTGGATGTTGGTGTAGCCGGCGGTGTAAGACACCGTTTCCGACTCGATACCAGACCAGGTCGGCGCGGTAATGATCTTGCGCGGCTGAGCCTGGATATCCTTGAACGTGATCTTATCCTCGTGACGGCCGGCATACAGGTGATGATGGTCGATGCCGGTCTTCTTCGAGAGCGCGCTCCACGACTTGTGCGCCACTTCGCCGTTGGTTTCCGGGGCCATGCGCATTACCGAATCGCACACGAAGATATCCTCTTCCAGCGAAGGCATGCCGAAAGAAATGCCAGGTTCCTTCACCGTGGAATTACACTTCTTGAGCTCTTCGTACTCCTGCTCGGTGTTCCAGTCGATACCCTTGATGTTGTTGCCGAGCTTGGTCATCAGCGGTCCCAGCGCAATGAACTTGCGATAGGTGTTGGGGTAGTCGCGCTCGACCACCTTGAGGATGGGCATGGTTTTACCAGGGATAGGCTCCAGCCCGTCTTTCTTCCAGTCCGCCACATAGCCGAATGGCTGTGCCAGTTCCGCAGGAGAATCGTGCTGCATCGGCAGTGCGACGATGTCCTTGCGCGTGCCGAGATGCTTTTCTGCCAACGTCGAGAAGGTCTTGGCGATGCCCTTGAATATCTGCCAGTCAGACTTGGAATCCCAGCCTGGGCTGACCGCTTCTGACAGCGGGTGGATGAAGGGGTGCATGTCGGTGGTATTGAGGTCGTTCTTCTCGTACCAGGTCGCAGTCGGCAGGATGATGTCAGAGTACGCACCGGTGGAATTGAGACGGAAGTTGATATCCACCATCAGGTCCAGCTTGCCGATAGGTGCTTGCTCGTGCCACTTGACTTCCTTGTTGTCGCGGCCGGCGCCAGACTCCTGCAACACGCCGTTCTGTGCGCCCAGCAGGTGCTTAAGGAAGTATTCATGGCCCTTGGCGGAAGAGCCGATGAGGTTGCCGCGCCAGACGATCAGGTTGCGTGGCCAGTTGACGGGGTTATCCACGTCGGCGAAAGAGACATCCAGTTCGCCGCTCTTGAGCTTCGCTACAACATGCTTGGTAATCCCGGCTTCGTCGGTCGCGCCGGCTTTTTCGGCCTCGGTCACCAGGTCAATCGGGTTGGCGTTCCAGTGCGGAGCGGAGGGTAGCCAGCCCATACGGGTGGCTGCGACGTTGTAGTCAGCCAGCGAGTAACCCTTGTACTTGCCCTTGCCTGCCGGTGACAGCAAGTCATCGGCCTTGACCGTCTCGTAACGCCACTGGTCGGTATGGAAATACCAGTAGGAAGTCGAGTTCATATGACGCGGTGGACGGTTCCAGTCGAGGCCGAACGCAATGGGCGCCCAGCCTGCCTGTGGCCGCAGTTTTTCCTGGCCGACATAGTGTGCCCAACCGCCGCCGGTCTGGCCGACGCAGCCACACATGTGCAGCAGGTTCATGATGGCGCGATAAGCCAGGTCGTTGTGATACCAGTGGTTGATGGCAGCGCCCATGATCACCATGGACTTACCCTTGGTCTTGGAGGCGTTGTAGGCGAACTCGCGGCCGGTGCGTTCGATATCGGCCGCCTTGACGCCGGTGACCTTCTCGGCCCAGGCTGGGGTATAAGCTACATTAGCGTCCGCATAGTCCCTGGCCACGTTGCCGCCGCCGAGGCCGCGATCGATGCCGTACTGTGCTATCTGCAGATCGAACACTGAAGCAACCAGCGCCGCTTCTCCGTTTGCGAGGGTGACCTTGCGCACCGGCACATTACGGTAAAGCAACGCATCCTCGCCCGTATTGAAATGCGGGAAGCCGACGGAAACGACATCGTCACGATTTGTGATGCAGCTCAACTCGGCAACGATATCCTCCTGGTTGGCGGCGTTCTTCGGCAACAGATTCCACTTGCCGTCTTCACCCCAGCGGTAACCGATGGAGCCGTTGGGCGCGACAAAGGACTTGCTGGCCTCGTCGTAGACGATGGTCTTCCATTCCGGGTTGTTGGTCTCTCCGAGCGCGCCATCGAAGTCGGAAGCGCGCAAGAAGCGGTCAGAAACATAGGCCCCGTCCTGCTGGCGCAGCATCACCTGCATTGGCAGATCGGTGTACTTGCGCGAATATTCCTGGAAATACGGATCCTGGTTATCGATGTAGTACTCTTTCAGCGCAACGTGCCCCATCGCCAGGAAAGCGGCGGAGTCGGTACCCTGACGAATTGGCATCCACAGGTCGGAGAACTTGCAGAACTCGGCATAGTCCGGCGCCATGGCGACGATCTTGGCACCCTTGTAGCGCACTTCCGAAGCAAAGTGGGCGTCCGGGGTGCGGGTCATCGGCAGGTTAGCGCCCGTGATAATAATGTAAGTGGAGTTGTACCAGTCGGCCGCTTCCGGCACGTCGGTCTGCTCGCCCCAGACCTGGGGGGATGCTGCCGGCAGATCGCAGTACCAGTCATAGAAAGATCCGCAGGCGGCGCCTATCATTGACAAGTAGCGCGAACCGGCGGCGTAGGAAATCATCGACATCGCGGGAATCGGCGAGAAACCGTAAATGCGGTCCGGGCCCCACTTGTCTATGGTGTAGATATTGGCGGCAGCGACAATCTCGTTCACTTCGTCCCACTTGACACGCACGAAGCCACCCAGGCCGCGCACGGCGGTGTACTGCTTGCGCTTGTTCTCGTCGGCCTGGATTGCAGCCCAGGCCTCCACCGGATCCTTGCCACTCTTGCGCTCGGCGCGATACAGGTCGAGCAGACGACCGCGGATCATCGGGTGCTTGATGCGGTGCGGGCTGTACAGATACCAGGAGAACGAGGCACCACGCTGGCAGCCGCGCGGCTCGTGGTCAGGCAGATCATCGCGGGTACGCGGGTAGTCGGTCTGTTGCATCTCGAACGACACCAGGCCGTTCTTGACGAAAATCTTCCAGCTACAGCCGCCGGTGCAATTCACGCCGTGCGTGGAGCGCACGACCTTGTCGTGCTGCCAGCGGTGGCGGTAGGCGTCTTCCCATTGACGATCTTCGTTGGTGACGATGCCGTGGCCGTCGGAGAAGGTGTCTTTGACCTTGTCAAAAAATTTCAAGCGATCGAGAAAGTGACTCATGTTGTTTGCTCCAGTTAAATTCGTTCGTATCGGACGGGTTACGGGTTCTTGATCTCTGCACCGGGGCGCAGATAGAACCACCAGTTCAGTACCAGGCACAAGGCGTAAAACACTGCAAAGCCGTACATCGCCATTTGCGGCGTACCAGCCTTGATCTGCCCATTAATGACTTCGGGGGCGATGAAGGATCCGTAAGCAGCAATCGCTGAGGTCCAGCCCAGCACCGGACCGGCCTGGGTGCGGTCGAAGATCGCGCCCACGGTGCGGAAGGTAGAGCCGTTGCCAATTCCGCTAGCGGCGAACAGAACCACAAATACCAGCAGGAACTGCATGAAATAGATTTCAGGCGTCGCAGACTGATAAGCCTGCATCATCACGAAACCGGCATATGCTGAGGCTACCACCATCACTCCAGAAATCATCTGCGTGACGATGGAACCGCCCACCTTGTCGGATATCCAGCCGCCAACCGGCCGGATCAGCGCACCGACGAATGGTCCGATCCAGGCGTAGGTCAGTGCAGCAGGGGCAGCCGGGTTATTCACGTGAGTCCAGGTTTGGCTGACCACATCATAAATGTGCTTGTCACCAAAGATGATCTTGATGGACAGCGGCAACGCCATGGAAAAGCCGATGAAAGAACCGAAAGTGAGCAGGTAGAGTACAGTCATCGACCACGTGTGCTTGTTGCTGAAGATGGCAAACTGCTTCTTGATGTTTTCCTTCATGGTACCGAACGCAGCAAGTTTCATGATCAGCAGGGTTGCACCGATGATGAGCGGCATCACTACCCACATATCGATCACACCCAGCCCGGTCGGTGCTGGCAGATAGAGATACAGCCCGACAATGGCTGGAATAAAGGCCAGCGTATAGAGCCAGGTGATCTTGATAAACGCCCACAAGGTTTTACCAGCATCGGGAGAAATCGGCAGCAGGTTGTTCATGCCGAACCAGCAAAGAATTGCCAACGGCACCAGCGACAACACCCAGGCAAAACCGGCGTTCTGGATGTAGGCCGGCGTGCCGGCGGGAATCTTGCC
>JBDTOX010000143.1:0-7822 GCA_039933015.1 Methylophilaceae bacterium | reverse complement strand
CAGGCACTCAATATCGGCAGCAATGTCGTAATCAATTCCAGCCAATACGCACGCGGTGATGAAAATAATCTGGATAGCAATGGCAAAGTACCTGGATACACAGTGGTGCATGTTGATGTGAATTATTCTGTAAATGAGAACTGGCGCCTGTTTGCCAAGGTGAACAACCTGTTTGACCGCAACTATTCCACGTTCGGTCTGTTGGGTGAAAACGTCTTCGCAGGGGGTGCTGCTGAGCAATTCCGTACGCCGGCTGCGCCGCGTGCTGCCTGGGTAGGCGTGACTTACGACTTCGGCAGATCCAGAAAGACTGGAGCCCAGCCTGATCGTGATTGAGCCGGGCCAAACAGAAAGTCGGTTAGAAGCCTCTGGCGGTGCGGTTCAAGCACACTACTGATAATCGGGAATGCCAGCTCATATCCTGGACCTTTTGGGCTTGTGGATGCTGGACTTCAAGGAAACCGAACGGGAATATCACATCACGGCCGAGCTGACTGCTATAGCCAGGTTCCGTCCATGCTGCAGGTGCTTCCATGACGAAAGGTGATTTCCCGCAAAAATACACAAGCTGTAAGCTAAAGGCTAAGTAAAAAATACTTTATTGTTCCGAGTCTGCACGTCGCTTATCAACAGGTATTGACGGTCATGTTATTATTTTGGCCATTCTGAATTTCGGAGTTATGCATGAAAATTGGTACCCCGCTAAGCCCGTCGGCTACTCGCGTCATGCTATTAGGTAGCGGAGAACTGGGTAAAGAGGTCATTATTGCGTTACAGCGCCTCGGTGTAGAGGTCATTGCCGTTGATCGCTATGCCAATGCGCCGGGCCATCAAGTAGCACATCGCGCGCATGTCATTGATATGACGGACAGTGAGGCATTGCATAAACTTGTCGAGTTGGAACGCCCACATTTCATCGTGCCGGAAATCGAGGCATTAAATACCAACACCTTGGCTGAAATTGAGCGGCAAGGGCTATCCAGGATTATCCCCACGGTCAAGGCTGTTCAACTCACCATGAACCGTGAGGGCATTCGCCGCCTGGCGGCAGAAGAGCTTAACTTGCCTACCTCGCCTTATGCCTTTGCCAATAGCCTGCAAGCATTGCAGCAAGCAATAGACGGTAGTCCAGATAAAGCAAACGGCATTGGTTACCCGTGCTTTATCAAACCCACCATGTCATCTTCCGGTAAAGGCCAGTCGCGTATTACCGACCAGAGCCAGGTTGCACCCGCATGGGAGCATGCCGCGACTGGCGGCCGAGTAAATCAGGGCGTCGTGATTGTTGAAGGCCAGATAGATTTTGATTATGAAATCACTTTGCTTACCGTACGCGCCATGAATGCAGTGGGTGAAGTTGAAACCCAGTTTTGCGCACCTATCGGCCATATCCAGGAAAAAGGCGACTATATCGAAAGCTGGCAGCCTCAGGCCATGAGCAGCAGAGCACTTGAAGAGGCACAGCGTATTGCGCGGGTTGTGACGGATAGCCTTGGCGGTCTTGGCTTATTTGGCGTGGAGTTATTTGTCAAAGGCGATAAGGTCTGGTTTTCCGAGGTGAGCCCCCGCCCGCATGATACGGGTATGGTCACCATGGCCAGCCAGCGGTTTAGTGAGTTTGATTTACATGCACGGGCCATTCTGGGCTTGCCGGTTAATGTCTCCATGCATACACCTGGGGCCAGCGCGGTAATTTATGGCGGGGTAGATAGTGATAATCTGGTTTTTGAAGACGTGCAAGAAGCATTGGCGGTGCCTGATTCTGATCTGCGCTTGTTCGGAAAACCAGCATCTTTTATACGGCGGCGTATGGGCGTGGCGCTCGCCACGGGCAAGACTGTTGAGGAGGCGCGTTCACGTGCAAAGCTCGCAGCTAGCCGTGTTAAGCCGGTGGTGTCCTGAGTATGCTGAACAAGCCAAGTGAGCCCGGCAGTAGCCGGGCAACATTTTTTGAAGTATTGGGTGGCGTGGAAAAAGTGCGCGAACTGGTTGAGCGCTTCTACGACATCATAGATAGCGATCCTAAAGCGGTGGGTATTCGTACCATGCATCCGGCTGACCTGACTTCATCGCGCGAAAAACTCTTTATGTTTCTGACAGGCTGGAGTGGCGGGCCACAGCTATATATTGAGCGTTATGGTCACCCGTTTTTAAGGCGGCGACATCTGCCTTTTGCGATAGCCGAATCGGAACGTGATCAGTGGATGTATTGCATGGAGCGCGCGATGCAGGATATAGGCATAGAAGAGACGGTCATGCTGAAACTGACCGACGCCTTATGGGGGGTTGCCGATTTTATGCGGAACCGACCTCCTTCCCAATAAGCCAAATAAGCTGGTAAGCCAGCTCTCTGACGACCAGCCAGAACTACCGGGGATTGGACTTTAGTTTTGACGGCGCAAGCCGCCTAGTAAGGCTGCGACCTCGCCTTTAGGTTTATTGTTAGGGCGAACCGGGAGTTTGTCGGCCATTGCGGCGTTTACGGCTGGCTCATAGGGCTTGTCGAACCATTCGTCACCACTTTTCTTTTTTGGAGCCATGGCGCGTGGCGTAGCCGTGCGGCGTGGCTCACGCTCAGAAGTGTCGGATTTATGATTCGTGGTTTTATGATCAGAATGCGGCGCTCTCGTTGCTTTCGCTGGAATAAAGGTTTCTTCCTTCTGGATCTCGCGCTTGATCAGCTTTTCGATCTCCTTCAGGTATTTTTCTTCTTCGGGCGAAACCAGCGATATTGCAATACCTGAGGCACCAGCCCGGCCAGTACGGCCTATGCGGTGCACGTAATCTTCTGCTGCACTTGGTATTTCGTAGTTAATCACCATGGGTAGCTGGTCTATATCCAAGCCACGCGCAGCAACGTCAGTGGCAATCAGCGCGGCCACGGTACCTTGTTTGAAGGCTTCCAGCGCTTGCATGCGTTCCAGCTGGCTCTTGTCGCCATGAATGGCATCAGCCAAGACACCTTCGCGCTGCAATTGGCGCGCAAGGCGGCTAGCCGTCAGCTTGGTCTTGGTAAATACAATCGCCTGGCTGGCGTCAGATCCACGCAAAATCTGGGCGAGTAATTCGTGTTTGTTTTCCTGGGCAACTAAATAGACCTTTTGTGTCACGTTTTCCGCCGCGGCGTTGCTGCGTGCGACTTCAACGAGAACAGGATCAGTCAGGAAGTCGGCTGAAAGTTTTTTGATTTCATTCGAGAACGTGGCGGAGAACATCAGGTTCTGCCGCTTTTTAGGCAGCAAAGCCAAGATACGCTTGAGATCTGGCATGAAGCCCATGTCTAGCATGCGATCAGCTTCATCCAACACCAGCATCTGGACCTGACCTAATTGCACAGTACGCTGCTCAACGTGATCAAGCAGACGACCGGGTGTTGCCACCAGAATCTCCACACCCTTCATCAGGTGTGGAGTCTGAGTCTTGATATCTACACCACCAAATACGACTAGTGAGCGCAGAGGGCAATGTTTTGCGTATGCACGCACGCTTTCTTCTACCTGTATCGCCAATTCGCGTGTCGGCACCAGTATCAGTACGCGTACCGGATGGCGTGCAGGCGAGGCACTCGTGCTAGCAAGCGGCAGCAATTTTTGTAGCAAAGGCAGCGCAAAAGCGGCCGTTTTACCGGTGCCCGTTTGCGCGCCCGCCATCAAATCGCGGCCTTCCAGCACTATTGGTATTGCTTGTGCTTGAATCGGCGTGGGCTTGGTGTAACCAAACTCTTCCAGCGCCCTGAGGATTTCAGGCGCTAGATTAAGAGATGCAAAACTAATGTTTTCCGTACTCAAAGTCTATAGGCTCGCTGTTCTGTTTAAGGCAAAGTATGGGTTAAGCAAAGTTACGTGGGCGACGTGCGGCACGGTCGCCATCTGCACGCTTAGGCGCACCGAATTTATCGCCGCCGCGGTTGCCATCACGATTGCCTTCTGGGCGGACAGCACCATCGCCGCGATAGCCGGTACCTTGACCGCGTGGCTTGAAGCCGGTGCCTGCGTTCTGGCCGGGACGGCTGCTTGATGGACGACCATTGGAAGGACGGCCACTGTTGGAACGAGGGCCAGATGGGCCATCAGTACGTGGAGCAGGGCGCTTAGGCTCATAACCAGCAACTACCGTAGCTTCTAAACGTTGGCCAGTGAATTGCTCGATCTTGCGTACTTGATGGCGATCCATGTGCGAAGCGAATGACACAGCAATGCCGCTAGCACCAGCACGGCCGGTACGGCCAATACGGTGTACATAATCTTCAGCAAACTTGGGCAGATCGTAATTGATCACGTGGGAAATACCCGCTACGTCGATACCGCGTGCAGCGACATCGGTGGCTACCAGTACTTTTACATCACCGTGACGCAGTTTGGTCAGGGTGCGGTTACGCGCGCCCTGGGTCATATCGCCATGCAGTGCTGCGGTTTTGTGGCCAGCAGCATACAAGTCTTCAGCCAGCAGATCGGCGTGACGCTTAGTGGAGGTGAACACAATGACCTGGTTCACTTCAGGAGCAATCAACAGATGTTCAAGCAGTTTGTTCTTGTGTGACATGTCGTCAACGAAATGCAAGCGCTGCTCAATGTTGGCATGTTTTTCTTTTTGTGCAGCCACTTGAATGGTCTTGGGGTTGCGCAAAATTTGTTGTGCAATGCGGCCAATGTTGCCATCCAGCGTAGCTGAGAACAGCAGGGTTTGGCGTTGTGCTGGCAATGCGTTACAGATACGCTCGACATCCGGCATGAAGCCCATGTCCAGCATACGGTCAGCTTCATCCAGAATCAGCATTTGCAAACGGGACATATCAATACGGCCGCGTTCCATGTGGTCCAACAGGCGGCCTGGGGTGGCTACCAGAATATCCAGGGGTTGTGACAGCAGCTTGTTTTGCAGTGGGTAAGGCATGCCACCCACGATACTTACAGTACGGGCGCGGATGAATTTGCCATATTTACGTGCAGCTTCGTTTACTTGCGCTGCCAGTTCGCGCGTTGGCACCAACACCAGGATACGTGGACCGCGGCTATTGGCAGGATGTGGGGTAGCCAGCAGGTTAAGTGCCGGCAGGGTAAAAGCAGCGGTCTTACCGGTGCCGGTTTGTGCCGAGGCCATCAAATCGTGACCAGCCATGACTTCAGGAATCGCCTGAGCCTGGATAGGAGTGGCGGTGGTGTAACCAGATTCTTCGATAGCACGCAGAATGGCTGGATTTAAATTCAGGTTTGCAAAAGACAAAATAATTCCCTTCAAGGAGCAACAAAAAGGGCGCAAGCAGTCGCGGACATGCTCCACAATCTGATGTAATCATCAGTTGTGATACATAAACGCGCAATACACTAGAGTAATTCGTAGGCATTTTTACCGGCGCACGAGCATAGCCACTAACCGGTAAAAAATACAAGAAAGCCACAAAACTGCAACGGGCTTCAAGAGGCTAGGGCGATGAATCATCAATCAATAAAGATTGAATCAGCCGTGCAGTATACTGAAATACCTAAATAAGTCAAAGGTTTTGTGCGAGGGTTTAACTAATGATGTGCTAAAATCGCGCACTTTTCGCAATCGAGAACTCAGACCAATGTCCCGCGCCCTCCGTAATATCGCCATCATCGCTCACGTTGACCATGGCAAAACCACCATGGTGGATAAGCTTTTGCAACAGGCTGGCACCTACGCATCCCACCAGCAAGTCACAGAACGTGTGATGGATTCCGGCGATCTGGAAAAAGAGCGCGGCATTACCATTCTTGCCAAGAATACCGCCGTTAACTTTGAAGGCACGCATATCAATATCGTTGATACCCCGGGCCATGCCGACTTTGGTGGTGAAGTAGAGCGTGTATTAGGTATGGTCGATGGCGTGGTGCTGTTGGTGGATGCGGTAGAAGGCCCCATGCCGCAAACCCGTTTCGTTACCAAGAAGGCTCTGGCTTTAGGACTTAAGCCTATTGTTGTAATCAATAAAGTAGACCGCCCAGGTGCGCGTACCGATTGGGTTATCAACCAGACATTTGATTTGTTCGCAAACTTGGGTGCAACGGATGAGCAGCTGGATTTCCCGGTAGTTTATGCCTCTGCACTAAACGGTTTTGCCATGCTGGATATGAACAAGCCGGCAGACAATATGCGCGCTTTGTTTGAAACTATACTTAGCCATGTGGCCCCGCCAGCAGGCGATAGCAATGCACCGCTGCAATTGCAGGTCTCCGCACTCGATTACTCCAGCTATACCGGCCGCCTGGGCGTTGGCCGTGTACGCAATGGTCGCATCAAGCCCGGTCAACTGGTTGCCGTGATGAATGGTGACAAGCATGTTGGCCAGGGCAAGATTAACCAGGTACTGGGCTTCCAGGGCTTGGAGCGTATTCTGGTGGATGAGGCAGAAGCTGGCGATATCGTCATTATTTCAGGCATTGATGAAATCGGTATTGGTTTCACCATTGCCGGCCGCGAAAATCCGGTTGGCTTGCCGATTCTTGGTGTGGATGAACCAACGCTTACCATGGACTTCATGGTCAACTCCTCACCACTTGCTGGTATGGAAGGCAAGTTCGTTACCAGTCGCCAGATTCGTGACCGTCTGACCAAGGAATTACTGGTTAATGTTGCCTTGCGTGTTGAAGATACCGTGGATGCTGACGTATTCCGTGTTTCTGGGCGGGGTGAATTGCATCTGACCATTTTGCTGGAAAACATGCGTCGTGAAGGCTTTGAAATGGCGGTTGGCAAGCCGCGCGTTGTTTACCGCGAAATTGACGGTGAAAAGTGTGAGCCATATGAAATTCTGACCGTGGACCTGGAAGACGACACCCAGGGCGTCGTGATGGAAGAGTTGGGCCGCCGCCGCGGTGAATTGACCAATATGGAGTCTGACGGTAATGGCCGTACCCGTCTGGAATATCGTATTCCAGCACGCGGTTTGATTGGTTTTCAAAGTGAGTTCCTGACCATGACCCGCGGTACCGGTCTCATGGCTCACATCTTTGATGATTACGCGCCAGTGAAGGCTGATATGCCTGGTCGTCGTAACGGCGTATTGATTTCTTCCGAACAAGGCGAGGCTGTCGCCTATGCGTTGTGGAAGCTGCAAGATCGTGGTCGTATGTTCTCCGTGCCTGGTGATCGCCTGTACGAAGGTATGGTGATCGGTATCCACAGCCGCGATAACGATCTGGTAGTGAACCCGGTCAAAGGCAAGCAGCTGACTAACGTGCGCGCTTCTGGTACTGACGAAGCCGTGCGTCTGGTGCCGTCAGTTCAATTAACGCTGGAATCCGCAGTTGAGTTTATTGATGATGATGAACTGGTTGAATTAACACCGAAGTCGATTCGTATCCGTAAGCGTTACTTGCTGGAGCACGAGCGCAAGAGAGCAGCAAACAGCAAGCTCTAATTTTTGAAATAATAAAAAGCCCGGCATCTGCCGGGCTTTTTTATTTGTCTGGATCATGCACTGGCTGCTGATGGACCTGTGATGATGGTGGGTTATGGCCAATAAAGCCGAAACTGATGAAGCGCGTGTTTTGCTGATGTTCAAATAGGCTGGGTGAGAAAGTGTATCGCGGACCATCCCCATCAAGACGCTAATGCTATTTCAGGCGCTACATAATCGTAGCCAAGCGCACTGGCAACGGGCTCATTAGTAATCATGCCCTTGTATACGGTCAAGCCATTCATCAGGTGGCTATCCTCTTTGAGGGCCTGGAGTCTTTTGTCCGCTAATGCCGATATAAAGGGGAGGGTGGCATTATTGAGCGCATATGCCGAGGTATTGGGCACCGAGCCGGGCATGTTGGCCACGCAGTAGTGGATTACCCCGTCTACCATATAAGTA
>JBDTOX010000142.1:0-16886 GCA_039933015.1 Methylophilaceae bacterium | reverse complement strand
CTTCAATAACTGGCACAGGTACTTCAATAACTGGCACAGGTACTTCAATAACTGGTACAGGTACTTCAATAACTGGTAGAGGTGCTTCAATAACGGGTAGAGGTGCAACGGCTAAGGGCTGTTTTATTTCTTCTGCCGCCGCAACGCGTGGCTGGCTCTTTGGCTTGTTCTCTTCGACGCCAGCCGAAATTGCGCGGGGATTGTCCTCACGCTGAGTATTTTCATCGCGTGGAGTGCGATCGCGACGACCGCGACCACGACGGCTATTGCGCGGTGCACTGGCAGAAGCCTCGTCAATGTTGGCTGATTGCGGTTTTTCGCGCTCAATCTTTTCTGGGCGCTGTTCAGTTTTCTCGGCACGTTGTTGCCCAGCCTGAGCTTGGCGCGGCTCTTGCGCACGCGGGGTACGCTCGTGGACAATCTTCTCATTAGCATTGGGGCGCTCATTTCCGCTTACACGTTCATTGCTGCCTATACGTTCGTTGCCACGCGTATTGCGGTTATTGCGATTACTCCGGCGCTGGTTGTTCCGGTTAGCTTCACGCTGGGCGGCTGTTTCTGGCGGTACCTCTGTCCTGGTTTCATTGGATTTGCTGAACCAGTTCTTAATGCGGCTAATGAGTGAAGGGCTTTTAACAACTTTTTCCACCACAGTAGGTGCAGGGGAGGCAGGCGTAATACCTTTTACTGCAGCCTCTACACGTACAGCTTTTGGTTCTTGTGCGGTCGCGCCGGTTTCTTCAGTCTCGGATGGAAGTTCCACCATCTCATAACTGGCGCGTGAGGTTCCTTCCGTGACGTCGTCATGACGAATGCGCGCGATAGTGTAATTAGGCGTTTCCAGATGTATGTTAGGAATCAGCACCACTTGAACACCCATGCGCTCCTCAATCTTGTGAATATCGGAACGTTTTTCATTGAGCAGGAAAGTCGCGGCTTCAACAGGCAATTGCACCTGAATGATAGCGCTGTTTTCCTTCATGGCTTCTTCTTGCGTAATCCGCAGGATATGCAAGGCGGTGGATTCTATGCCGCGGATATGGCCCGTACCATGACAGCGTGGGCAAGGGATATGATTGGTTTCGCCAAGGCTGGGGCGCAGGCGCTGGCGTGACAACTCCAGCAGACCGAAGCGCGAGATCTTGCCAGTCTGTACACGCGCACGGTCGTAATGCAAGGCATCACGCAGGCGATTCTCGACTTCACGCTGGTTGCGCTGGTTTTCCATGTCGATAAAGTCGATGACGACAAGGCCACCCAGATCGCGCAAGCGCAATTGGCGCGCTACTTCATCAGCTGCTTCCAGGTTGGTATTGAAAGCAGTGTGTTCGATATCACTGCCCTTGGTGGAACGTCCAGAGTTGACGTCTACCGAAACCAGCGCTTCGGTATGGTCGATCACGATAGCACCGCCGGAAGGCAGACGCACTTCGCGCGAGAACGCGGTTTCAATTTGATGTTCGATCTGGAAACGTGAGAACAGCGGGATCTCATCTTGGTACAACTTCACGCGCGGCACATTGCCGGGCATGACGTGATCCATAAACTGGATGGCCTGTTCATGGATGTCAGGAGTATCGATCAGGATTTCGCCAATATCAGGCTGGAAGTAATCGCGGATGGCGCGAATCACCAGGCTGCCTTCCTGATAGATCAGGAATGGGCCACTTTGCATGGTGGATGCACCTTCAATGGCTGTCCATAGTTGCAGCAGGTAGCTTAGATCCCATTGCAGCTCTTCCAGGTTGCGGCCTATGCCAGCAGTACGGGCAATGATGCTCATGCCGCCTGGTACTTCCAGTTGCGCCATGACATCGCGCAGTTCGTTACGGTCTTCGCCTTCGATGCGACGTGATACACCACCACCACGCGGGTTGTTTGGCATCAGCACCAGATAGCGACCCGCCAGTGAGATGAATGTTGTGAGGGCAGCGCCCTTGTTACCGCGCTCATCCTTGTCAACCTGAACGATTAGTTCCTGGCCTTCCTTGAGCACATCCTGGATACGTGCACGACCACCTTCAGCATCATTCAGGAAATAGCTGCGTGCAACTTCCTTGAATGGCAGAAAACCGTGTCTGTCGGTACCGTAGTTAACAAAAGCGGCTTCGAGTGAGGGCTCGATGCGGGTGATAATGCCTTTGTAGATATTACTTTTGCGTTGCTCCTTACCGGCGGACTCGATATCGAGATCAATAAGTTTTTGTCCATCGACAATTGCGACGCGTAGTTCTTCTGACTGCGTCGCATTGAATAACATGCGTTTCATTTTGATGACTCCCGCGCTCAAAGCGGGCTTGCAGATCTTGCCACGTGAAGCGGCAGGCGGGAAGGCTGGACATCAGTATCATGTCAATACAAGCTGTATGGATACAGTTGGGTATCAACGCTGCACGAGCAGAGGTAGACCGCGCACAAGCTAAATTAGCTACGAGGCTGCACCTTAAACATGTGGCCATTTCTTGGCCGCTTCTTCCAACCGATAGCCATTTTTAGTTATTCAACTAAAATATTACGCCGGAAAAAGATTTCTGATACCAAAATAATGGCATCAGCTTGAAAATGCTCACGAAAATAATCGTAAACTGTTGGGTGTTAATCTCAGTGCGTTGATTCTGTCTCGGGTTAGCCAACATTATCGGCTAATATTCTATATTTCCAGCAAATCCTGGCCGCGCGTTGCATTAGCAATATCGTCTGCGGCGGCTTGAGCGCAATTAATTTCTATTACAAAAATCGCTACTTATTTTATTTGGCGAGCGAGATTAACCAAGGTATTTGTTTGTTACTGTTAATTCATTCTCGAATAAGCGCTTAGCGCATTTCCTTCGAGATTTTCGTAGTATAGGTGAGATGACTAATTTAAGCAAAACAAGAGATAGTGCAGCTAACAACGCCGCAGACGTCGCCAAAAAAATCCCCGGGCAATCCGTCAAAAAAGACGGGGCTAAAACCCCTGCGAGCAAAGCCAATGTCAGCATGCTTACTATAGATGAAGGCAGTGTGGGCCAGCGTATTGACAACTTCTTGAGCAAAACTCTCAAAGGCGTGCCTAAAAGTCATATTTATCGCATCCTGCGTAGCGGCGAAGTACGTGTAAACAGCAAGCGTATTGATGCCAGTTATAAACTGGTCACGGGTGATTTTGTGCGCATTCCGCCCATTCGTACAGCGGCCCAAGAAGAAGCACCTGCTAATCGAGGCCCGGTTGCACCCAAATTTGAACAGGCAATTATTTTTGAAGATGAGGCCATGCTGGTTATCGACAAGCCTGCAGGTTTTGCGGTGCATGGAGGCAGTGGCATTAGCCGCGGGGTGATTGAGCAGTTACGCATGGAGCGCCCTCATGCCAAGTTTCTGGAGTTGGTGCACCGGCTTGACCGTGAAACATCCGGAGTGCTGATGCTGGCAAAGAAACGTGCGGCTTTAGTTGCGCTACATGAAGCCATACGCAATAACCAAACGGATAAGCGCTATCTCATGCTGGTACATGGCAAATGGACAGAAAAGAAGAAGCGCGTGGTGTTGCCGCTGCAAAAGTATGTATTACCCAGTGGCGAACGTCGAGTATCCGTACAAGATGATGGGCAGCAATCCGAGACCGTCTTTCATTTGCGCAAGAACTTTGGCCTGGATGGAAGCGAACAGTTTAGTTTACTGGAAGCACAATTGATTACCGGACGCACGCATCAATTACGCGTGCAGCTTGCGCATTTGGGCTTCCCCATTGCTGGTGACGACAAATATGGTGATTTTACCGTTAACAAAGCCATGCTGAAGCGCGGATTAAAGCGCATGTTTTTGCATTCTGCAGAAACCAGTATCCGTCATCCGCTCACAGGCGAAAAACTCAAGCTGGTAGCGCCATTACCTGCCGAACTGGAAAAGTTTTTGCATAAGTTAGAAATAGAAAAGTAACCAAGCATGCCTAAACATTTTGATTTAATCGTATTTGATTGGGATGGCACGCTGGCCGATTCGACCCAGCTGATAGTTGACTCTATCATTGCTGCCAGCATTGATACAGGGCTTAATGTGCCTGAGTCATCGGCTGTCAGAGGCATTATTGGTCTAGGGCTGCATGAAGCATTAATGGAGCTGTTTGGAAGTATTAGCGAAGCACAGCTACAGCAGATGGTTGCGCGTTATCGTTTTCATTACTTTACCGAAGACCATCAAGTCCCTTTGTTTGATGGCGTATTCGAGGCAATTATAGAGCTGGAGAAACAAGGATTCATGCTGGCCGTGGCGACGGGCAAAGGCAGAAGGGGGCTTAACCAGTCATTAGAACGTAGTGGTTTGCTGAAATATTTTCACGCCACTCGCTGCGTGGATGAGTGCAACTCCAAGCCGCATCCGCAAATGCTTATGGAACTTATGGACGAACTGGGTACTGAATCAGCACGCACTTTAATGATAGGCGATACCATTCATGATTTACAGATGGCGCAAAATGCGAATGTAGCCAGCCTGGCTGTTACCTATGGCGCGCAGCCGGTTGAGAATCTTTTGCCATGCGCGCCTTTGGCGCATTTTGATAATTTTACTAAGCTAAACCAATGGCTGATAATGAACGCATAATTTGTGAGAGCCATCTGCTGATTGAGCGTGAACAGGGTTTGCGCTTTGAGTTGCCTGAGCTGGGCGAGCATGTTACCGGCTTTGTGGTGCGGTATAACGGTGTGGTTTATGCCTTTGTTAATCAGTGTGCACATGCATCCATAGAGCTGGACTGGAATGAAGGCGATTTTTTCGACCTTAGTAAAAACTATTTGATTTGTTCCACACATGGTGCGCATTACGATCCCCAAAGCGGTTATTGTGTACTAGGACCTTGCAAAGGGCGCAGCTTACAGCCTATTTCAGTAACCGAACGCGATAACAAAATTTTGATTAATTTAGAAAGCCTCAAGCATGTCTGAACTTCCCAACCCACATGAATCAGATTGGCAGCGCCAAACCATAGAAAAACTGGCATTCTCCGCCATTAAAGAGCAGCGACGCGCTCGCCATTGGGGCATCTTCTTCAAGTCGCTTACATTTATATATCTTTTCATACTGTTGTTCTACGCCATGGACTGGATTGGTGAAGTCCCGAGTGCAGGTCTGGACCATACGGCACTTATCGATATCCAAGGTGTAATTGGCAGCGATGCTGAAGTAAATGCGGATTCAGTCATCACTAGCCTGCAGTCAGCCTATGGCAACAAGCACACCAAAGGTGTAATTTTGCGTATTAACAGCCCAGGCGGCAGTCCGGTACAGGCGGGGCTGATTAACGATGAAATCAAGCGTCAGCGCAAATTACACCCCAATATCCCGATTTATGCTGCGGTTGAGGATATTTGCGCTTCCGGTGGGTATTACATTGCCGTCGCCGCTGACAAGATTTATGTGGATAAAGCCAGTATTGTCGGCTCTATTGGCGTATTGATGGATGGCTTTGGCTTTACCGGCATCATGCAGAAGCTCGGAGTAGAACGCAGGCTGCTCACGGCTGGCGAAAACAAGGCAATTCTTGATCCATTTTCCCCAGTGAATCCCAAACACCAGGAATTCGCACAGAACATGCTTGATCAGATACATCAGCAGTTTATTACTGTGGTGCGTGAAGGCCGCGGTCAGCGCCTGAAAGAAACCCCTGAGATGTTTAGCGGCTTGTTCTGGAGCGGCGAAACCAGTATAGAGATGGGCTTAGCCGATGGGCTGGGCAGCTCTGAGTATGTGGCCCGCGAAATCATCAAGCAGGAAAAGATTGTGGACTTTACTACGCGAGAAGGCTTGGCCGACCGTTTTGCTAAACGCTTTGGAGCTTCGGTAGCAAATACCCTGGCGGGCGGTAATTTACATCTGCGTTAAGAATTAAGGATGAATAAAGCCGCTGCAAGATTCCTTGCAGCGGCTTTTTATTGGGCTGATTTATTTATGACTAGCAGCGTGAACCGAGATGATTAATCAAGCCGTTGGTCGAGCTGTCATAATCTGTAGCATTCTCGCGGCTTAGAAGCTGCGGCAAAATCTTTTGTGCAATCTGTTTGCCGAACTCTACACCCCATTGATCAAACGAATTGATCTGCCAGATGATGCCTTGCACAAAAATCTTGTGTTCATAAAGCGCGATCAGTTTACCTAACATGTTGGGGGTGAGCTTGTCGAAAAGCAGGGTAGTTGTAGGCCGATTGCCGCCAAACACGCGATGTGGCAGCAGATCTTTCAGCTCATCGCCAGACAAGCCCTGTGCTTCCAGTTCGTGTTTGGCTTCTAAGGCGGTCTTGCCTTGCATCAGCGCCTTGGTCTGCGCAAACAGATTGGCCAGTAAAATCTTGTGGTGTTCGATACCGTTTTCGCCCATTGCATAGTGACTATTGAGTGGCATCATAAAATCGCAAGGAATTAGTTTGTTGCCTTGGTGAATAAGCTGGTAAAAGGCATGTTGCCCATTGGTACCAGCTTCTCCCCAGATAATTGGCCCTGTTTTGCAATGAACGATCTTGCCTTCACGGTCAATAAATTTACCATTGCTTTCCATGTCGGCTTGTTGCAAATACGCAGGAAAGCGCGACATGCCTTGATCGTAGGGCAGAACAGCCTGCGTGTCGCAGTGAAAGAAATTGTTATACCAGATGCCCAGCAAAGCCATGATGATAGGCATATTCTGATCCATGGGCGCGGTTCTGAAATGCTGATCCATTTCATGACCACCTGCCAGCAGGTCTTCAAAATTATCCATGCCGATGTAAATTGCAATGGAAAGACCAATCGCCGACCACAGCGAATAACGACCACCGACCCAATCCCAAAATTCGAACATGTTCGTGGGATCAATACCAAATGCATTTACCGCTTGGGCATTGGTAGAAAGCGCTACGAAATGTTTGGCAACGTGAGCTTCATCCTTTGCCGCCTGCATAAACCACGTGCGCGCCGAGCGGGCGTTGGTCATGGTCTCCTGCGTGGTGAAGGTTTTAGAGGCTACAATAAACAGCGTAGTCTCTGGCTGACACTGTTCCAGCACCTGGGCCAGGTGGGCGCCATCAATATTGGAGACGAAATGCGCGTGTAAATCCGGTCTCGCATAAGGTTTGAGAGCGCCACACACCATGACCGGACCTAGATCAGAGCCCCCAATGCCAATGTTAACGATATCGGTAATGCGCTTGCCAGTAAAACCCTGCCATGCTCCAGAGCGCACATCTTCACTGAATTTACGCATTTGCGCCAAGACTCGGTTCACATCCGGCATCACATCTTTGCCATCCACAATAACCGGAGTATTGCTGCAATTACGCAAAGCAGTGTGCAGTACAGCACGTTTTTCAGTGAAATTAATCTTTTCACCGGTAAACATGCGTTCCCGCCAGCCTTCTATATCGGATTCACGCGCCAACTGGAATAGCAAAGGCAGTGTTTGCTCGGTGATGCGGTGCTTGGAGTAGTCCAGCAGCAAGTCGCCAAGCTTTAAGGAGTATTTATTGAAGCGCTTTTCATCTTGATCAAACAAATCCCGCATATGAAGCGGGAATATTTCTTGATAGTGCGCACTGAGTTGCTGCCAAACTGGCAATTGTGTTGGATTTGTCATGCTTTTTATTAACTTAATATTATGAATGATTTTAGTATTTTTTACTTAAGTTGCAATATCAGGCCACCCAAAGGGGGCAAGGTAACTAGCAACGACTGTTTTTGGCCCATCCAGGCGACAGCTTCACTTTTCAAACCTGCTCCATTCCCTTGATTGCTGCCACCGTATCCACTCGCATCACTGTTAAATAGCTCAACGTAATCGCCCGCTACAGGTACTCCAATACGATAGCCCTGGCGTAGTACAGGGGTGAAATTCAATAAAACCACGACAAAACTGCCATCGCGCCCACGCCGGATATAGCTGATTACCGATTGATCCGTATCACAACAATCAATCCAGTTAAAACCCTGCGACTCAAAGTCCAGATCGTGCAAGGCATGCAGTTTTTTATATAAATGGTTGAGATCCCGGCTTGTTTGTTGCACACCCTGATGCCAAGCTGTATCCAGCAAATGCCAGTTCAAGCTGCTATTCACATTCCATTCACGTCCCTGGCCAAACTCATTACCCATGAAATTGAGTTTCTTGCCAGGCGCTGTCATTTGATAAGTCAGTAGCAGGCGTAGATTAGCAAATTTTTGCCAAGCATCGCCTGGCATTTTATCAAGTAATGAATGCTTACCGTGAACGACTTCATCATGAGAGAACGGCAGAACAAAATTCTCGCTGTAGGCGTATACCTGACCAAAGGTAAGTTTGTCATGGTGATAGCGCCTGTGTACCGGGTCATTCTCAATATAAGCCAGCGTATCGTTCATCCAGCCCATGTTCCATTTCATTGAGAAACCGAGGCCACCCAGATAGACGGGGCGCGAAATCATGGGCCACGAAGTGGACTCTTCGGCAATCGTCAGTGCGCCGGGGAAGTCCTCATGTACCATCACATTGAGTTGTTTCATGAATTCGATGGCGTCCAGATTCTCACGCCCACCAAATTTATTGGGTAGCCATTCGCCAGGTTTACGTGAGTAATCCAGATAAAGCATGGAGGCCACCGCATCAACGCGTAAACCATCTATATGAAATTCTGCAAGCCAGTAATGCGCATTGGCCAATAGGAAATTACGCACTTCATTACGGCCGTAATTGAAAACATAGGTGCCCCATTCCTGATGTTCGCCCAGGCGAGGGTCTTCATGCTCGAACAGGGCAGTACCATCAAAACGCGCCAGTGCCCAGTCATCTTTGGGGAAGTGCCCCGGCACCCAATCCAGAATCACACCAATATTGGCCTGGTGACAGGCATCCACCAGATAGCGGAAGTCATCCGGGCTGCCAAAGCGATTGGTTACCCCAAAATAACCCGTGGTCTGATAGCCCCAGGATTCATTCAAAGGGTGCTCTGAAACAGGCAGTAATTCGATGTGGGTATAACCCATATCCTTTACATAAGGAATAAGGTCGGCTGCCAACTCGCGGTAATTGAGAAAATTGCCCTGTTCGTTTCTGCGCCATGAGCCAAGATGCACTTCATAACAGTTAAAAGGCGCATGCAGCCAATCAGCTTTACCACGCGCCTTTAGCCAGGGTTCATCTTGCCAGGTGTACTGGCCCACAGCGGTGACCTTGGCAGCAGTCCCCGGGCGCAGCTCAAAGCTGAAGCCGTAGGGGTCTGTTTTTGTAAGTATGTTGCCGCTATGACGATTGCGAATTTCGTATTTGTAAAGTTCTCCGGCATTCAGGTCCGGAATGAACATTTCCCAAACTCCGCTGGAGCCATGGGCGCGCATGGGGTGAACGCGGCCATCCCATGAATTAAAATTACCAACGACGCTGACACGCTCGGCGTTGGGTGCCCATACCGCAAAGCGTACACCACTGATACCGGATTGTTCGCATAATTGAGCGCCCAAGGTCTTATAGGCTTCTATCAGCCGGCCTTCTCCTAAGAGATAAAGGTCATCGTCCGAAAGCGTGGAAGCAAAAGAGTAGGGGTCATATTGTTCCTGAGTAGTGCCATTCTCTTCAGTCCGTAGCAAACACGGCACTTCAGGCGCTTCGGCGCCATGCCATTCATAAAGTCCGTTTGCATGGCAGCGGTGCAGCGCATCCCACCCATGCACCGTTTTGATCCATACATGCTCGGCATGAGGCAGGAATGTGCGGAACACATATTTTCCGGATTCCTGATGCAACCCAAGATAAGAAAAAGGGTCATGATGCCTGGCATCAAGAATAAGATTTAACTGCTTATCATGTTTGGGTTTAGGCAAAATGAATTCTCATCAAAAATTTCGGTGTGGAGCTGCAATTTTACTGGATTGCCTTCAATTTTCTTGTCTATAATGGCTCAGGGGCAATCAAATAACGCGCAACGGCTTAGTTGAATGCTCTACAGTTAATGCTCCAAGGCATTACATGATATGCCAAACTATAAATCAGGAGGAGCAAAAATGCAGCAGGATTCAACTTCTTCCCGTTTTGTCAGCGCCCTTACGAAAAACACCGTAGCGCTGATCCTCGCCGGTGGCAGAGGTAGCCGCCTAAAAGATTTGACTAGTTGGCGCGCGAAGCCGGCAGTGCCTTTTGGCGGCAAATTCCGTATTATTGATTTTCCTCTCTCCAATTGTATCAACTCCGGCGTACGTCGCGTGGGTGTGGTCACCCAATATAAATCGCATAGCCTGATCCAGCATATTCAGCGCGGATGGGGGTTTCTGCGTGGTGAATTCAATGAATTTGTCGAATTGCTGCCAGCCCAGCAACGTATCCAGGAAGAGTGGTACAAGGGCACGGCGGATGCTGTATTCCAGAACCTGGATATCCTGCGCTCCATGGATGCAGAGTATGTGATGATTCTGTCTGGCGATCAAATTTACAAAATGGACTATGGCCAAATGCTGGCTTCGCATGTACACAATAAAGCCGATATGACGGTGGCTTGCTTGAACGTGTCGATTGAGGACGCCAAAGCATTTGGCGTAATTAAAGTTGATGAAACTGATCGTGTAGTCGACTTCAAAGAAAAACCGGCAAAACCTGATGCATTGCCCGATAATCCAGATCAGGCATTGGCGAGCATGGGCATCTATGTGTTTAATGCTTCCTTTCTTTATGAGCAGCTAATCCGGGACGCTGACGACCCACACTCCGCGCACGATTTTGGTCAGGATATTATCCCCCACCTGATCAGTAAGTATCGTGTTTATACCCATCGCTTTGTTGATAGCTGTGTAGGCGCGACTAACGGCAATTATTACTGGCGTGATGTTGGTACGATAGATGCCTATTGGGAAGCGAACATGGAACTTACCAAGGTCACTCCGGAACTTAACTTATATGATCGGATCTGGCCGATCTGGACTCACCAGGAACAATTGCCACCGGCCAAATTTGTATTTGATAATAAAGACAGATGCGGCAAAGCGACAGACTCCATGGTGTCTGGCGGATGCATCATCAGTGGTTCAAGTGTTAGCAATTCCGTCCTGTTTTCTGATGTGCGGGTAAATAGTTACAGCGTTATTCAAGATTCAGTAATTTTGCCTTCAGTCGATATTGGCCGCCATGTCACACTCAAGCGTGTAGTGATAGATAAAGGCACACGTATCCCGGACGGCATGGAAATTGGCGTTAACCCGGAACAAGACCGCAAGCGTTTTTATGTATCAGAAAAGGGCATTACACTAGTTACACCTGACATGTTGGGCCAGACGTTACATCAAGCACGTTAATCCAACCGCCCGGTCCACAAGATCGGGCGCAGAAAATTTTTAAGGTTCATATGACGTCGGTGCGCCCCAAGCTTTACCTCAATCTTTATTGGCACATGCACCAGCCCGATTATCGGGACACGCTCTCGGGCGAGTATGTTCTGCCATGGACATATCTGCATGCCATCAAGGATTACACCGACATGGCATTTCATTTAGAGGAAAATCCTAAAGCACGCGTAACGTTTAACTTTGTGCCTGTGCTATTGGATCAGCTGGAAGATTACAGCGATCAATTCAAAACCGGGAATATGCGCGACCCTTTGCTGGCGCTGCTCGCAGAAAAAGAGCTCGAACATATCCCCACAAAACAGCGCCGCCTGATTATTGAGAGCGGCTTCAAAAGCCATCACGAAAAAATGCTGGCCCCTTTTGCTCATTATCAACGTCTGCATAACATCTACAGTTCCCTGGCATCAGAAGGTGAAACTGCATTCAAATACCTCTCCGGCCAATATATGGCGGACTTGCTGGTCTGGTATCACCTGGCATGGACAGGCGAAAGTGTTCGGCGCGAGAGCAAGCTGGTACAAAGCCTGATGGAGAAGGGTTGCCAATTTACCCTAAAAGATCGCCTCGATTTGTTCGAGCTCATAGGTGAGCTCATAGATGGATTAATTCCGCGTTATAAGAAATTACAAGAAACCGGTCAAATCGAGTTATCCACCACGCCGTATTACCATCCGATCCTGCCATTGCTACTTGATTTCAAATGTACGCGCGATGCTATGCCTTATGCACCTCTGCCGCATTGCGGTCAATACCCCGGCGGCAGAGCAAGGGCTCAGGCGCACATTGAGGCAGCTCAAACATCCCATAACAAACGCTTCGGTGAAGTGCCATCAGGCATGTGGCCTGCCGAGGGTGGCGTTTCCCATGCCGCGTTATCATTAATGGCAGAGCATGGCGTTAAATGGGCGGCAACGGGCGAGGGTGTGCTGACCAATAGCCTGTATAAATCTTTTGATAGCCTGGATTTACAGCCGCGACACGAATATCTATACAAGCCATATAGAGTCACAGATGGCAATCACGCAATTGTTTGTTTCTTCCGCGACGATAATTTATCGGACAAAATCGGCTTCGAGTATGCCAAGTGGCATTCAAATGTGGCAGTAAAGGATTTCATCCAGGCGCTGGAAAATATCCACGCAGCCTCGACCTCCGAAACCGGCTCTGTCGTTAGCATCATTCTTGATGGCGAAAACGCGTGGGAATACTACCCCTACAATGGTTATTATTTTCTCACCGAACTTTATGAAGCACTGACGAATCATCCGGATATCGAGATGGCGACTTTTAGCGATATCGTAGCGCAATCCACAACAAGTACGGCCACTGCCATGGAGACCTTGCCCGCCATTGCCGCAGGCAGTTGGGTATATGGCAGTTTCAGCACCTGGATAGGGTCTACGGAAAAAAATCTGGGCTGGGACTTGCTATGCCAGGCCAAAAAGAAATACGACGAAGTGATGCAGACTGGGGTACTCAGCTCAGAAGAGTGTGAGGCTTGCGAGCGCCAGTTGGCTATCTGTGAAGGTTCGGACTGGTTCTGGTGGTTTGGTGATTACAACTCAGCCGTAAGTGTGGATAGTTTTGATCGCCTGTACCGGCGCAACCTCTCCAATCTCTATCATTTACTCAATCTTCCAGTACCAGAAGAACTGAATCAGCCTATTAGCGTGGGCGCCGGTGATCCCACAGTTGGCGGCACCATGCGGCGCGGGCAAGAAGCTTGAATCTGTTGCTGTCTAATGATTTTCAATAAATTACTCTGCCGGGAGCAGGACTTTGGCTAAGACTGTCGCTTTACTACTGGGTGTACATGCCCATCAACCTGTCGGCAATTTCGAGAGCGTACTGGATGATGCTCATGTTCGTTGCTATGGTCCTTTTCTACGCGTGTTGTATCAATATCCAGACTTCCGTTTTGCTATTCATATCAGCGGCTGGTTAATGGATTACATGATTAAACATTACCCGGAGGAGATGGCGCTACTGAAAGAAATGGTAGAACGCGAACAGGCTGAATTGTTCGGTGCTGGCTATACGGAGCCAGTATTGGCGTCGATTCCGACCCGAGACCGTATCGGCCAGATTACTAAATTATCCGATTATCTTAAGCAAAAGCTGGGAGCGACGCCGCATGGCGCATGGCTTACCGAGCGCGTATGGGAATCTACCGTAGTGCCGGCACTGGCCGATTCCGGCATTCGTTATGTCACTGTGGATGATTATCACTTCATGTGTACAGGCAGGCAGAATGACGAGCTCAATGGATACTACTCAACGGAAGAAGATGGCCGTCAGATAGATCTGTTCCCTATTTCTGAGGCTTTACGCTATCGCTTGCCATTTTCACCTGCGCATGAGGTTGTGAGTTATCTGGAAAGTCTTGCCGATTGCAGTCAGCAGGCGGCAGCCATCTATTTTGACGATATCGAGAAATTTGGCATTTGGCCGGAAACCTATGAGTGGGTTTATGAGCGTGGCTGGCTGCGCAATTTTATCGAAGGTGTACTGAATTCATCAATTATCAAGACCATGCGCTACAGCGACTATCACGCCATGGCTAAAACCAGGGGTGTAGTGTACTTGCCGACGGCCTCTTATATCGAGATGAATGAATGGACGCTCCCGGTCCCGGCTGCGCATCATTACGCCGATCTGGTTGACCAGGAAAAACAGGCTAATCGTTACGAGCAGACCAAGCCGTATATCCGTGGCGGCATATGGCGGAACTTCTTCATGCGCTACCCAGAATCCAACTGGATGCACAAACGCATGCTGGATTTGTCAGCACGCTACCATAGCTTGCCAGATAACCAGAAAACACCGGCAATGCTGGAAGCCTTGTATGAAGCCCAAGCTAATGATGCTTACTGGCATGGCTTGTTTGGCGGCCTTTATCTGCCACATCTGCGCCGCGCCATCTACAACGCCATACTGACTTTAGAAGGCTTGATCGATGAGGTAGCGCATAGGCCCTCCCAGGTCATCACCGATCTGGACATGGACGGCTGTGATGAAGTGATCCTGCAGAATGGCGTGTTACAGGCTATCGTCAGGCTGGATGGATCAGCGTCCATTTGCGAATTTGATAGCTACAGGCTGCGTCACAATTTTGGTGATACGCTGACCAGGCAGGCAGAACATTACCATCGCAAGGTGCATGCGCAATCGGACCAGCAGCACAATGGCACTGGCACCGGCATTGCCAACCCTCATGAACGTGTCAGCTTTAAACATGAGATTACGCAGGCTGATATGGCGGTGGACAGCTACCGTAAAACCCTGTTTTGTGATAGCTGGGTAGCAATTGATGGGACAAGTGAGGTATTGGATTATCGTCGTCCAGACGCAGACAACATTACGCTGGATTTTCAAGCAGCGCTGGGTGGTGGAGAAGTGCAGAAAAAAATTGCACTGGAGACTAACAGCCTGGTTGTCAGCTATAGCTTTGCCAAGCTGCCGGAAGAAGGGGATTTCAAGGTGGAAATTAACCTGGCCATGCCTAGCTGCGATGGGTCTGCAGGGCGCTTCCGCCTTGACGGGAATATTTCGGGCGGCTTTGGTCAGGCGCTTAAATTAACCGGGTTCAAGCATATCGCCCTCGAAGACGAGGTGCTGGGCGGCGCGATACATCTGTATTGCAATCTGGCCTGTAATTTTGATAGTCATCCACATTTTAGTGTTTCGCAATCCGAGGCTGGTTTCGAGAAAATCATGCAGGCCGTTACCTTAGAACTACGATGGCCGATGGCAGTTTTAAAAGACCAGCTAGAGATCAAGTTAGAAGTTCTATAAATCAGATAGATAAGTTGTTTACATAAAGTTAACTGTTAAGTTATATGGCATTATTTGCAGGGGTAGATGTTGGCGGTACTAATTTACGAGTTGGCGTAATAGATGGCCTGCGCCTGATTTACGAAAAGCGCTTTCACGCCAACTTTAGCAACATCTGCAAAACTCAGGCACCTGATATTGCCTGGCAGCAAATTATCCGTGTCACGAGTGGTGCCCTGTTAGAAGTATTTCAGGCTTATCCTCAAATCACCTCGGTCGGCATTGGTTTCCCTGGCTTTATTGACCCAGCTAATGGCCGCATTGCGCAATCTCCCAACTTACCTGGGCTACTAAATGCTGATTTAGCTGGCGACTTATCCGATCAAATCGGCCGATCAGTCGTCGTTGAGAACGATGCTTTGGCTGCAGCATATGGCGAATATCGTTTAAATGAAAACAACTCAGACAGCCTCATCTACATTGGATTAGGCACAGGGGTAGGGGGGGGGCTGGTCTATGCCGGCAGGCCTTTCACCGGTCAACATGGTGTTGCCATGGAAATCGGCCATTTGATTGTAGCGCGTGCAGATGGAGAAGATGCAGCCAGGCTTTGCGGCTGCGGTAACCGTGGCTGTCTGGAACAATACGCTTCTGCTACAGGAGTGGCAGCTAGTTACAAACTAGCCACAGGTCTTGATTTTGAGGCCAGCAAAATTGCAGCGTTGGCACAGACCGGAGATAAAAACGCGCTCAGCGCCTACAGCCTTGCTGGAGCCTGCCTGGCGCAAGCATTGACACATATTGTTAAAGTCGTGGATGTCGGCAACATCGTCATTGGCGGTGGCATGAGCCAGGCTTGGCCGTTGATGCAAAGCGCATTCAACCAACGCTTACAAACAGACCTGATACCCGTATTGCGCGATAAAGTTACTATCAGAATTTCCACTAGCGGTGACCAGGCCGGCATTATTGGCGCGGCTTTGCTATCTGATTTGGTCTAGGTTTTACTCAAAGCCAGTTCTGTAACAAAAACATCATCATCTCGGCGTAGTCTTGGCAGCAGGAGAAACTGCTATGACAAATTTGGCTTATCAATACAACCTGAACGACAATAGCACCGGCATAGACTGGGGCGCGCGTATGACATGGCCGATCAGCAGGAATATAGCCGCTGAACAAGATTTATCCTCACGTCATTTGCATGAGGTTATCCAGCAGCGCCAATTAACCGCTTTATTCCAGCCCATAGTCGATATAAACAACGTCAGCATTCTAGGGCATGAGGGGTTAATCAGAGGTCCCATCCACAGTCGATTGCACTTACCGCTCACATTGTTCGAAGAAGCGAGGCTGTATCAAGTTTCTGTTGAGGTTGAGCATCTCAGCCGCCAGATTGTTCTCGAGTCTTTTGCGCGCTTAGGCAGCCCATACAAACTATTTCTTAATGTGAGCCCAGGCTGCCTGATGCAGCCCAATTCGGGTAAGGGCTCAACATTGGCCTATATACACAAACTGGGGCTTGATCCGCATAACGTTATTATTGAATTAACCGAGAGCTCTCCCACTTTTGATTACAATCTGCTGCGTCAGGCTACCGAGCATTACCGTAGCATGGGTTTCGAGATTGCCATGGATGATCTGGGTGAAGGTTTTTCCAGCCTGCGCCTATGGTCAGAACTCCGGCCGGATTACGTAAAGATTGATAAACATTTCATTCAAGGCATTAACACTGACCGAATCAAACTGGAGTTCGTCAGATCAATTCAGCAGATCGCCCAAAATTCCGGCAGCAAGGTTATTGC
>JBDTOX010000141.1:0-7437 GCA_039933015.1 Methylophilaceae bacterium | reverse complement strand
CAATGGCGATGTGTGTATTTTACAGGACGGCTGACTTGTTCAGGGCTTCCCTAATATTAATTCAAGGTAATGGGCTTACCGCTGTCAGCATGGTAGTAGCTCAAGTGCGCGCATTCACTAGTGCCAGCCGTCAGCGTACCATCAAACAAGGCCTTACCATCCACATCGACCACCGCATAACCATTGTGATAAAGCGTAACCTCGGCCAGTTGACGACCTAATCGCATGGCAAAGCTCATACAGGTTTCTTCTTCCTTCTCATCGTAAACTTCCCAATTGGCGCGACCAGTAAGCTGCTCCAGCCAGCCGGGCAAATCCACCTCAACGCGGCAAATGACGGGAGCATCCCAGACAAGTTGAGTGTTCGCTTCGTTCATTTGCTTTCCTTTCAAGTAAGCTTGCATTTACATATAGGTTTGCGGCTTTTTCCAGTATTTCAAGGTATGACCAGAAAACAGCGCCGTGGTTGCCATGAATATATAACGATGGGATGATGCTGCAAGTTTACCGGATGCCCGTTTATGCCCGATTTTATTACTGCCCTGCTGAGCCTTATGCGTGAGGAGCCCGCCTTTTTTACCGCCATTTCCGTCTTGCTTGGACTCATGGTAGGCAGTTTTCTAAATGTGGTCATTCATCGCCTGCCCAAAATGATGGAGCAGGAATGGCAGCGCAATTGCCAAGAGCTGCAAGGACAAGAATTGGCGCCAGCGCCAACATATAGCCTTGCCGTGCCACGCTCGGCGTGCCCAGGCTGCGGCCATAAAATTACCGCATGGGAAAATATTCCGGTCATCAGCTACATGTTTTTGCGCGGCAAATGTTCGGCCTGCAACACTTCCATCAGCCTGCGCTACCCCTTCATTGAAATGCTCACCGGTGCGCTTGCCGGGTTTATCAGCTGGCACTTCGGCTATTCGGCAATGGGCGTAGCGGCGTGGGTATTCACTTTTGCGCTGATTGCACTCACTTTCATTGATTTTGATACGCAGTTATTGCCAGATGACATCACGTTGCCATTGCTCTGGCTTGGACTTTTATTTAATCTAACTACTGGCTTCACCGACCTGCACTCAGCTGTGATTGGCGCCGTGGCGGGCTACCTCAGCCTGTGGTCTGTCTATTGGTTATTTAAATTAGCAACAGGCAAGGAAGGCATGGGCTATGGCGATTTCAAATTACTGGCAGCCATCGGCGCCTGGTTTGGCTGGCAGTTATTACCTGCCGTGATTTTGCTTTCTTCATTGCTAGGCTCTATTATTGGCATTGGCCTGATTATTCTCGCCAAACGAGGTCGCAATGTACCCATGCCATTTGGGCCTTATCTCGCTCTTGGCGGCATTGCAGCGCTATTTCTAGGACCTCTACTCTCAAAATTTTATTTAGGTGCTTAAATTATGTTCGTCGTTGGTCTAACTGGTGGAATCGGCTGTGGCAAAAGCGAAGCAGCCCGTATATTTGCAAAACTGGGCGTGCCTATTGTCGATGTTGATGTCATTGCTCGCCACTTAACGACGGCGGGGCAGCCAGTTCTGCAAGAGATTATCAGTGCTTTCGGCACAGAATTTTTAGGTGCGGATGGCAACCTCAACCGTGCTGCAATGCGTGAAAAAGTCTTTACCGATATCGCTGCCCGTAAAGACCTGGAAGGCATTATGCACCCGGCCATTTACGATCAAGCCTTGCTCGAACTTGCACAGAACAAATCCGTGCCTTATCAGGTTCTTGCGATATCCCTGCTTTTTGAAAATTATCGCTATAAAAACGATGTCACCCGTTCACTCGTAATTGATTGCGATGAAGCATTGCAAGTATCACGCACCATGCAGCGTAGCGGCCTTACGGAACAAGTTGTGCGAGGCATTATGGCTGCACAGGTTTCTCGCGAGATTCGTAGAAAACTGGCGGATGACCTGATCGAGAATAATGGCAGCATTGAGGAATTAAGTAACAGGATTGCAGAAATGCACGAGAAATACATGCAAGCTTGCATAGTTAGCGAATAAATCTCATAATTTGCCGCAAATTTCCACATATTAAGCTGACAAGCCAGAAAAGCCCGTGCCCAGCTACGATTATCCCTTCAATGAACGCATCCGGACGCTACTGCGTCTGGAGGATTTGTTCGTCAAAGTGTCACATCACGTAGAAGAAAAACACGAGTTCAATCATCACTCTGCGCTTTTGTCAGTCTTCCAGATTCTCGATGTAATTGACCGGGCCGAACTGAAAGCTGACCTGCTGCAAGAACTGGATCGCCAAAAAATCGTCATGAATGGCTTACGTGGCATCCCTACGATTGCTGAAAACGTTCTGACTGATATTCTCAAGGAAATTGAAAGCACGGCACTGACGTTACGTAATAACACCATCAAGCCCGGACAAACCCTGCGCGATAACGAATGGCTGATGAGTATCAAACAGCGGGCGGGCATCCCCGGTGGCGTTTGCGAATTCGACCTGCCGTCCTATCACTATTGGCTAGGGCTAGATCACACACGCCGCAAAAGCGATCTGGAAACGTGGTTAAAGCCATTGATGCCGGTATACGACGCAGTGAGCATCATTCTGCATATTCTGCGTGGCAGCGGCACGACAACCAGATTGCAGGCCATACATGGCGCATACCAGCAAATGCTTGGCGGTGCCAAACCGGCGCAAATGTTACGGATTGAAGTTGAGGACCATCTGGAATGCTTTCCCGAAGTGAGCGCGAACAAATACGCTATCAATATCCGTTTCAACAATCTGGATTGCATGGAAAAACCGCGCCAATACGAGCTAGATGTCGATTTCAAACTGACACTGTGCAACCTGTAAATCAAAAACCAAAAAAGCGCCTGGTAACTTGCCCGCAATGCAACAGCCTATCCGAATACAATTCCGAGAACCCCTTCCGGCCTTTCTGCTCCGAGCGCTGCAAATTGATAGATCTGGGACAATGGGCCAGCGAAAACTATCGCATTCCACAGCCCATCAAACCTGACGATTTAATTGATGAATAAACCTGGCAGTCTGGCGCTTACTTCACCTCGACAACCTCTATTAGGATGAATCTTTATCGCGTATTTTGTTTTTGTATGTTGGCCTTAGCAGTGGGCAGCGTACAAGCTGATGACCGCGTACAAGTCAGCAATGCATGGGTGCGGGCAAGCGCGCCAGGACAGGATGTAGGTGCTGCTTACATGACCTTGCAGAGCATGCTGGATACCAGCCTGGTAAAAGTTGAGAGCCCAGTAGCTGGCAGTGTGGAAATTCATAGCATGACCATGAAAAATGGCATCATGAAGATGCGCATGCTGGACACATTTCCTCTATACGCCGGAAAGCCAGCCAAACTGGAACCTGGCGGTTTTCATCTCATGCTGTTTGATTTGAAAAACCCGCTCAAGTCTGGTGAAAAAGTCGAATTCGCGCTGTACTTTAAAGATAGTGCGGGGAAAACCAGCACCATCAATGTTTCCCTGCCTGTTAAGCGTATCTCCAACTAGGCCAGCAGCACTTATTGGCTGCTAAAAGGCAAACGATAGCGCTGCATACCCACCGGGGTTTTCACTTCCAGTTCCAGCAACCAGTCACTGCGACCTTGAATACAGACAGGTAATGTGACTTCTGCTTGCCATAATCCATCAGGTTTTTGCAAAAGCCGGTAACGATTCAATCCCATCTCCATGCCTTGCATGGCAAAGCTCGCATGCACTTCGGTCGCTGAAGCTACCTTGGCTCTTAGATTGAAAGGCCGCATTACTTGCGGAGACTGGTCAAAATGGATTTGCAATTGCTGATTGCCGCAGCCTTGGACCATATCAGTACAAGGGACAATCCGGGCAGGGCCAGCACTAGGCACATGGAAGTAATACCAGCCAAACAACCCCAGCAATAGCAGGAGGCCAAAAAAGAGCATGCTGCGTTGCCTCATCGCAATATGGCTCTTTGCATGGCAATCCCGTGTGCGCCACATTCCCATGCCGTGGCCAGATCTTGCGGTTGCAAGCCACCGAGCGCATATACCGGTAGCGAATAGTCTTTGATGAGTTGCATGAAATTCTGCCAGCCCAAGGGTTGAGCATCCGGATGGCTAAGCGTAGGCATGACGGGCGCAAGCACGACAAAATCCAGCGCCAGACCTTGAGCTTGCGCCAGTTCGACTGCATTATGGCAAGAAGCCCCACACAGCAAATCTTCGGGCTTGGATTGCAGTGCCATAAGCTGATTGGCAGTTAAATGCACACCATCCGCATGGAGCTCGCGCGCCAGACCAATATCGGCATTAATTAGCACTTTTGCGGTATAGGGTTTTGCCAGGGCTATTACACGGGCGGCAAAGACTTTCAATTCCCAAGCGCTCAGATATTTCTCTCTCACCTGAATCAACCTTAATCCGCAATCCAGCGCTTTGTTTAATTGCGCAAAAAACACAGCCTCACCCATTTCCGCCAGGTTGGTAATTGCATAAACAGACGGCAGAGTTAGTGCACTAAGAATTGGTTCATTCGCTGGCAGCATAGGGCTGACGGTCAGATTGGCAGGACTCTGCCAGACGAGCTGCTGGCCCTCCCTCCCATGCGGCTCGTCCGTCCAGCGACGCACTATGAAAAAATGCAGCTTTACCGTTTTTTCCGGGTAATCAAAACTACGCGTGAGCCAGGGGGAAGCTTCGACGGCTTGCGTCCCCAACTCCTCCTCCAATTCACGCTGCAGCGCATGATAAGGGCTTTCGCCCTCTTCAATCTTGCCGCCTGGAAACTCCCACCAGCCTGCCCATGGCTTGCCTGCCGGGCGCTGGGCAAGCAATACCTGCCCATCTTGCCGCAGTAAAACAGCAACCGCTGCGTCTACCGTTTTTGTTGCAGTCATTGTGCTTCGAGCTTTTTGCGTCCGGAGTAGTCGCGTGCAAACTGGTAAGCGGCACGGCCGCTACGCGAGCCACGTGTCAGCGCCCACTGCAGGGCCGCTGCACGCACTTCATCGTTGAACTTCTCGATCCCGTAATGGCACAGCCATTGTTCAGCCACCGTCAGGTACTCATCCTGACCGAATGCATAAAAAGACAACCAGATACCAAAGCGGTCCGACAGCGAGGTTTTTTCCTCCACACTCTCGCCAGGGCGAATCTCACCGCCGAGGTGCTGAGTTTCCAGATTGTCGGCCATGTATTCCGGCATCAGATGGCGGCGGTTGGAAGTGGCGTAGACCACGATATTGTCCGATGTCACGGACACCGAACCATCCAGCACGACTTTAAGCGCCTTGTAGCCTGGCTCACCCGCCTCAAATGAAAGATCATCGCAGAACACGATAAAACGCTCTGCACGCGGGCGCAGCAAAGCGGTAATCTGCGGCAAATCCGTCAAATCCAGCTTGTCCACTTCCACCAGCCGCAAACCGTCTTTGCTGAAACGGCTGAGCAAAGCCTTCACCAGCGAGGATTTTCCTGTACCACGCGCGCCGGTCAGCAATACATTATTGGCGGTGTAGCCATGCACGAACTGCTCGGTATTACGCACGATTTGAGTCTTCTGATCTTCCAGGCTTTGCAGATCCTCGAGCTTGATCATGTGCGGGTGAGGCACAGGCTCAAGATAGCCGCGGCCATTATTGTGCTGCCAGCGCCAAGCCAGAGCCGCCCAGTCCGGCTCTGCGACCGCAGCGGGCAAACAGCCCTCCAGTCTTGCCACTAACGCCTCGGCGCGCGCAATCAGTCGTTCGAAGTCTGCCATGCCTGTTTCCCTGATCTGGCTGCAATAGCCTGATATTTAGCTTCTGTAGTCGGCATTGATCTTGACGTAATCATATGAAAAGTCGCATGTCCACACTGTGGCATGCGCCTCGCCCCTGCCCAGCAGCACCCGCACGGTAATTTCCGGTTGCTTCATCACGGCTGTACCCTGCGCTTCCTCATAGCTGGCTGCACGCCCACCGTTTTCCGTGACCAGCACATCGCCGAGATAAAGCTTGAGTTTGTCGACATCGAGGTCATCGACGCCAGCATAGCCTATCGCCGCCAGTATGCGGCCCAGGTTAGGGTCGGAAGCAAAAAAAGCCGTTTTAACCAGTGGCGAGTGCGCGATGGCATAAGCAATCTTGCGGCATTCTGCCTCGTCACGCCCACCTTCCACCTTGATGGTCATGAATTTGGTCGCGCCCTCGCCATCACGCACGATGGCCTGTGCCAGCAAGGTAGCCACTTCTGTGACTGCATCGCGCAGGGCAATATAATCGTCATCATCTGCAACAATTTCAGGCGCCCCTGATCGCCCGGTAGCCATGAGGATAAGCGCATCATTGGTCGAGGTGTCGCCATCCACGGTAATACAATTGAACGAGCGATGCACAGCATGCTGAATCAGGCCTTCCAACATGGGCTGGCTGATAGCGGCATCGGTAGCCACATAGCCCAGCATGGTCGCCATATTGGGATGTATCATGCCGGAACCTTTGGCGATGCCGGTGATAGTCACCGCTTTGCCGCTGAGAGTGATTTGCCGCGAAACACCCTTGGCGACGATATCCGTGGTCATGATCGCTTCAGCAGCATTCAGCCAGTTATCCTCGCGCAGATCAGCAATACAATCCGGCAGACCGGCAATGATTCTATCTGCTGGCAGGGGCTCCATAATCACGCCAGTGGAAAACGGCAATATCTGCCCCGGCTGGCAGCCCAGCAAATCGGCCAGGGCAGCACAGGTCTGTCGTGCGCGCTGCACGCCCTCTTCACCTGTCCCGGCATTGGCATTGCCCGTGTTAACGAGTAATGCATTAACCTCTTCACCTTGCGCCAGATGTTCCCTGCACAACACCACCGGCGCCGCGCAAAAGCGGTTTTGCGTAAACACGCCCGCGACACGACTGCCCGAACCGAGCTTCATCACCAGCACGTCCTTGCGATTGGGCTTGCGCACATGGGCTTGGGCAATACCAAGCTGCACACCTTTAACCGGCATTAATGCATGAGCTTCGGGGGCGGATAAATTTACGGGCATAGTAACTTTCAATAACGAATACAGATGCAGGATTTTACCGCATTCAGCTCTTGGCAAAAGGCGATGGTTTGCTGATGGGCTGTAGAACCTGCTGCGATAGTGTTGAGCATATTAAAAAACCATGCCGCACATAATATCGACGCAATCATGCTGGAAGCTGGTCAGAATAGTCGCACCCTGCTGTGCTAGCTTGAGTGAGGGCAGATTCGGTCCACTAAACTTACTGCCCCGTCGTCCTCAATCGGCTTTTAATTCGGCCCCAGGTCAGGGGATTCGATGAAATAAAGCCGGGGTTGCCCGGCATTTTTGCGTTCGCACACTTAATCAATCATCGAAGCTGGCAAGTTCGATCTGCCGCTGCTCTAGTTCAGTCAATAGCTGGCTTTTTTGGTCTGTCGCCATATCTCCCCACTGGCGTATTTCTTCAATGGTACGGTAGCAGCCTTGGCAAAAT
>JBDTOX010000140.1:0-4484 GCA_039933015.1 Methylophilaceae bacterium | reverse complement strand
GAGCGTGGTTTTGCCCATGCCCGGCAGGTCTTCAATAAGCAGGTGCCCGCGTGCCAGCACACAGGCCAGTGCCAGGCGGATCTGCGGTTCCTTGCCAAGAATGACGCTGCTTGCAGCCTGAATGATTTTTTCGGTAACAGCATGTGGAGCGGTATGCATGATTATGGTGATGTAGCCTCTGCCATTTAGATTATTAACTCAAGCCATCTGATTAATAAGTGTGCGTGCCTTTAATGCGACCTCCGATGCGGTGAGTCCGACGGGTCCAGTGCCTTGCGCTACCAGCGCATCGGCAGCTGCGCCATGCAGGTAGACGCCCAGCCTCGTCGCATGATTGACTGCCAGCCCCTGGGCAATGAAGCCGGCTATCATGCCGGCAAGCACGTCGCCGCTGCCTGCGCCGGATAAGCCGGGGTTGCCGCTGGTATTGATATACCAGGTCCCGTCAGGTTCCGCACAGATGCTGCCAGCCCCCTTGAGTACTGTAATCAATTGCAGTTGCTGCGCCAGTTTCAGGGCATTGCCTACCCTGTCCTGCTGAATCTCAGCATTGCTGCAGCTGAGCAAGCTGGCGGCCTCGCCGGGATGGGGCGTAATGACCGTAGGATGCGGGCGTTGCTGTAACGAAATTGTTAACGCCGGATGCATGCTGATGAGTTGCAGCGCGTCGGCATCCAGCACTAACGGTATGGGTTGTACTATCCACTCAGCGACGATTTGTACTGCCTGCGGCGATCGCCCAAGCCCTGGGCCTATGATGGCGCAGCTGGCTGCGATATGCTGCGCCAGCCCGGCGGCGCGGCGCAGCATCAGCTCCGGGTGTAGCGGGTCCAACAGTGGCGCCGTATCTGACAGCAGACCCGCGTATACGCGGCCACTGCCCATCAATAGTGCAGCACGCGCCGCTAGCAGGGCGGCACCCACCATGCCATTCGCACCGCCCACGACCGCGACATTGCCAAATAAGCCTTTATGCGAGTTCTGCCGGCGCGGCGGTAGTGCCGGTATGAACATTTCGCGCTCAAGCAGCCAGCCCTTGGCTGGTACGGTCACGTTTACTCCAAGATCGCTGACCAGCACTGTACCCGCATGATCGGGGCCTTCGAGTGTATAGAGGCCGGGCTTGAGGCCGAGAAAGGTTAAGGTATGCGTGGCATTGACCGCGCAGCCCAGCACGCGCCCGGTGTCTGCACACAGGCCGCTGGGGATATCCACTGCCAGTACCGGGCAGGCTAGTTGATTGATCTGCTCAACGAGCACGGCATGATGAGCTTGCAAAGGCCGCTGCAGGCCAATGCCGAACAAGCCGTCAATGACGAGACCGAATTGCATATTTTCAGGAATGCCGGCCAGCAGGGTGCCGCCGGCCGCCAGCCATGCATCGCAGGCGGCAGCGGCATCAGCAGGAAGTTTGGCGCGTTCGCCCGCCAGCACGGCAATGACCCGATGCCAGCTTTGCTTGAGATAGCGTGCCGCCACCAGTGCGTCACCGCCATTGTTGCCGGGCCCGGCAATAATCAAAATGGGATCGTCACCATTTTCGAGCAGGTCATCAGCGAGTGTGGCCAATGCCTGCCCAGCTTTTTCCATGAGGCCGGCCGTCCCCGCCATTTGTTCAATGGCGCGGATCTCATGGCTGAGATAAAGCGGAGTGATGGGTGTGGCCATGCGTGACTACTCTTGCAGCGTTTTGTGCTGGTCTGGAGTTGGGTCATTGCCTATGCGTTCGCCCCAGCGTACCAGCACATACATAAGCCCTAGCATGAATGCAGCACCCACCCACATTGCCAGGTCTTCTAGCGATGGTGATGCATCTTGCACCGGCAGTACGATGAGTTTGCGCAGCACCACGACCATGCCGACTTCTACGAAGGTTTCGACTTCCAGGTTGTTGCCCATGAGATAGCGGATTTCTGCCGTAATCAGTGCAGAAACCGACCATAGCAGCATTAATGTGCCAAGTGCATGCAAGAAGCCATGAACCAGATTGTTTGCACTCGCCGCCTGCATCACATCCTGAAAAAACAGCCAGGTGAACATCAGTACCGATACAGCCAGGGCCAAGCCAATGATGATGTGAGCAAAGCCATTGAGCCAGAGCATGGCACGTACGGTGAAGCGGTTGATCGTACTGAGTTCGCGTGGAAAATGAAATTGTGACATGGTCGTGTCAGCCTAGAATTTTATATGGTGGACGGTATATGCGTTTTGCTGATTTTGGCATTACATCACCAGTTCTTCCAGCCTTAATTTTTCAAATTGTTTCAATAGCCATTGCTGGGCCTTGCCGTCGCTGGTGCGCCAGGCCAAAAATGTTGTGGCTTCCGGTTTCGGTTCGGCCACCTGTTTAATAACCAGTTCCCCTTTGGCTGCGTATTGTTCTGCCAAGCCCTTGGGCAGGTAACCGACGCCCAGGCCATGGACCTGGGCCAGTAATTTGCTGCGCATGTCGGCCACGGTGAGCACATCCTGCCCGCTCAGAATGCCGGAAGTGCGCGGCGCCAGATTGCGCGAACTATCCGCATCGGAGATGGACCGAAATTGCTGGATGTCTGCATTTTGCAAAGGTTCGGGAAAACCCGCCAATGGGTGATCGGGGGCAACAGCAAAGTGAAACTCTAGCGTGCCTAGTGCTTTTGTGGCGTAACCGCCGCCGGGAGGGCCTTCGCCGGGTGCGCCGAGTGAGATGTCTGCGCGGCCTGTCATCAAGGCATCCCAACTGCCGCCGTAAACTTCGGTGAGCAAGCGCAGGCGCGTACCAAATCCCTGGCTGTAGAACTCATGCAGGATGGGATAAATGCATTGAATACGAAACAGGTCGCTTACGGCAATACCCAGGTCAGTTTCTACGCCAGTCGCAACGCGCTTGACGCGCGCTTCGAGCTCTGCGGCTGCGCGCAGCAGATTCCGCCCCTCGCGCAGCAATTCTGCTCCGGCCTCGGTAAGCTTGGCGCGATGGCCGCTGCGATCGAACAGGCGCACACCCAAGTCGTCTTCGAGCCGGCGCACCGTGTAAGTGAGGGCGGAAGGCACACGGTGCAGTGATTCTGCCGCTGCGGCAAAGCTGCCTTTGCGTGCAATGGCATCGAGCACCTCTAATGCCTCTAAAGAAAGTTTTGTGTTCATATTATTTGAATGATTCGTGCAAAATTATTTGCTATTAATTGATAAAACCAAGCATTAACATGCTTTATGGTATTCAATCTTATTGAATGATGTCAACATGATCAAGCTCAGAAGATCGCAAGCACGCGGTCACGCCAATCACGGCTGGCTGGATAGCTACCATACATTTTCTTTTGCGCGCTATTACGATCCGGAATACATGGGTTATTCAGTGCTGCGCGTGATTAACGAAGATGTCGTGGCTCCGGCTCAAGGGTTTGGCATGCACCCGCATCGTGATATGGAAATTGTCACCTATATCCTGCAAGGTGAACTGCGCCATGAGGACAGCATGGGCAATGGGTCCGTACTGCGTGCCGGGGATGTGCAGCGCATGACGGCTGGGACCGGCGTGGTACACAGCGAATTCAATGCTTCAGCCACGGCGCCTGTGCATTTGTTGCAGATATGGCTGTTGCCTGAACGTAATAACATCACGCCGGGTTATGAAGAAAAGCACTTCGTGCAGGCAGAAAAGCAGGATCGCTGGTGCCTGCTAGCTTCGCGTGATGGCCGTGAAGGTTCGCTTGTCATTCATCAGGATGTGGCGCTTTACGCTACCTGTATGAGCAAGGGCGCGCACTTGAGCTATGCGGTAAAAAATGAACGCAGTATCTACGTCCAGCTCGTGCGCGGCAGCATCATGCTCAATGGTGAAGTCCTGCATGCCGGCGATGCTGCAGCTATTGATGCGCAGCAAACCATCGAACTGGTGGCGGATGAGGCAGCCGAATTGCTGTTATTCGATCTTCCTCCGGCCATACCGGAAATTACACATTAAACCTAGGAGAGTATATGTCTAACGTCGCAATCGTCTATCACAGTGGCTACGGCCATACCGCAGCCCAGGCGCAGGCAGTAGCGCGCGGCGCGCAGAAAGTGCCAGGTGCAACGGTCACCTTGCTGACTTCGGACGAGGCCCAGCAGCAATGGGAAAAACTCGAGGCAGCCGATGCCATCATCTTCGGCAGTCCGACCTACATGGGTTCTGCCTCGGCACAGTTCAAGACATTCATGGATGCCTCGTCCAAGGTATGGTCCACCCAGGGCTGGAAAGACAAGGTTGCCGCTGGCTTCACCAATTCCGCCAGCCAGAGTGGCGACAAGCTGTCTACGCTGGTGCAGCTTACAGTGTTTGCCGCGCAACATGCCATGATCTGGGTGGGTCTGGACCTGCCGCCAGGGAACAATCACAGCAAGGGATCGGTCAATGATTTGAATCGCCTCGGCGGTTTTCTCGGCGCCTTGGCGCAATCCAATGCGGATGAAGGCCCGGACCAGGGGCCGATCCAGAGTGATTTGCTGACGGCAGAGCGCCT
>JBDTOX010000139.1:0-16162 GCA_039933015.1 Methylophilaceae bacterium | reverse complement strand
GTGGGGATGTTGTCATGCCACCTGAACTCGATCAGCCGGCCATTGAGGTGACCAAGGACGCGGCCATTTCCGTGTTGATTTGTCTGTTTCACTATTATGCAATAGAGCGGCATCAGGGCTTTCCTTACCCACGCCTCAGCCAGTGCATTTACTACCATCTGGAGGGACTGTCGCAGCGCGACGATCTGCCGGAATTGCTGCGCGGAACATGCGACGGGCGTCTCCGACGCATGGCTGCCGGTGCTGGATCGACAACAGTCTCATGTATGAGGCCTTCATGAGCGGTGAAAGTCAGGATTGCCTGCGGTTCGCGCCGCCTTCGCCTTTGGGAGCTTTCGTATCGCTTTCACTGCCCTGTGGTCGGCGTGTGCTTCAATCTTGGAGAGATCCGAGAACTGATCGGGAAACTGATGACTTTTCCCGGGCGGCCGACGGATTGCGAGGTGCATTGCATCGTAGTGAACGAATGCGGCACTCGGACGCCGATGTCCAGCCTGCTGCATAAGACACTGGAAACGAAATACAGTCTGCCTATGCAGATCGTCAGGCATTTCAAGGGTCTGGTGCAGTTGCGTGGTGGGGAGTTCATGCATCATGACGGTGGCAAGGAGGAAAGTCTCAAGCGGCTAGAGGCCGTTATTGCGGCAGCGGATACCGTGATCTGCCAGACCGGGTGCATCAGCCACGACGCCTATTGGCGAGTCTAGGGTCAGTGCAAGCATGGGAAAGCCTTGTACCTTTGTCGGCAATTCCAGCATGAGCAGTTTTATTCAGGTGCTGGACAGTCTCGTACAGGAAAAATCGGGATAGTTGTATCAGGCCTGATTGACCGCTTCGCCATGCAAAGAACCCGGGCAGATATTGCAAACATACATGGCATGCATCGCCGATAAGGCTTTTAAAGCAATGGGGTCATCGGATTGGGATATGATGACCGAAATGCGCTGGTTTAATAAAGGAGACTGCCATGAAAGGCGACAAGAAGATTATTGAAATTCTCAACGACCTGTTGGCTGGTGAGTTGGCCGCGGTCGATCAGTACCTGATTCACGGCGAGATGTATGCCCATCTCGGGCTTCCCCACCTGGCCGAAAAAGCCCTGCATGAGTCCGACCATGAGCGACGACACGCCAGTGCCATGATCCAGCGTATCCTGTTCCTGGAGGGCGCGCCCAACATGGTCAAGCGCAATTCGCTGAACATCGGTGAGAACGTGTCAGAGATGCTGAAGTCGGACCTGGCCGTCGAGTACCATGTGGTCGGCGAGCTGAAAAAGGCTATCGCGGCCTGTGAAAAAGCACAGGACTATGTAACGCGCGACATGCTGGCGGTGCAGTTGGAGGATACCGAAATGGACCATGCCTACTGGCTGGAGCAGCAGATTCGCCTGATCGACCTGGTGGGACTGGCCAATTACCAGCAAAGCCAGATGAAACCGGGCCTGACAAGTTAAGGGGAGACGACCATGAAGGGCGACAAGAAAGTCATAGAAATTCTCAACAAGGTGCTGAAAAACGAGCTGACCGCGATCAACCAGTACTTCCTGCATGCGCGCATGTTCCGCAACTGGGGGCTGGAAAAGCTCAATGGCTACCATTACAAACAATCCATCCGTGTGATGAAGGAAGCGGACAAGGTCATCGAGCGGGTCCTGTTTCTGGAGGGGCTGCCCAACCTGCAGAATCTGGGCAAGCTGTTGATCGGCGAGAACGTCGTCGAGTGCCTGCAGGGAGATCTCAAATACGAAAAGGAGATCCAGCGGCCTTTGCTGGTGGAAGCGGTGACGCTTTGCGAAAGCTTGCAGGATTATGTCAGTCGCGATCTGCTGGAAGAGCTGCTCGAGCAATGCGAAGAGGCCATCGACTGGCTGGAAACCCAGCATGACCTGATTAAGGATGTGACCCTCCCCAACTACCTGCAGTCTCATATGGAGCCAGGCGACAGCTGACGAATACTGCGTCAGACTGCCCCATCTCAAGCAAAGCCGCGGCTAAAACCGCGGCTTTTTTATGGCTGCTTGCCGCAGCCAACGATCGCACCATACAAACATCTTGACATGTGTAGCTATATAAATGAGAATCATTATCATGTAGATTTATATCTGATTTTCAGCAGGAGGTTACAAATGTATGTATGCGTGTGTTCGGCGGTAACAGAGCGTCAGATTCATCAAGCGGTTCACGAGGGGGCAAAAACGCTCAAGGATTTGCGCCGCGACTACGGCGTGACTGCCGAATGCGGTCGCTGTGCCACATGTGCCAGACAGTGCCTGCGCGATGCGCATGAGGCATCTGCAGTTGCCATGCAACTTGTGGCAGCCTGATTCGTCTGTAATGGATAAGCGCGTGAATTACAAGCCTGGTGTTTCAGCAACGGCTGGCGAACCCCAACCGGTAACTGCGAAGCGTCATCGCCTGAATAGTAAGGAGTTGTTCGGCGGTGCGCGCGAAGTGATTATCGAGCATGCCCGTGATGAATACCGTTTGCGTCTGACCAGTCAGGGCAAGCTCATTCTTACCAAATAGCATACGAGGATTTTCATTTAATGCAGATAAATCCCAACATGAGCTTGCTGGCAATGCCGGCTATGCCCAGTGGCCTGCGCCTGGCTATTTGGCCTGCCTATACTCCAAGACAATCTCAAGCCACCTGGCTGAGAGCATTGGCCCCGACGCGTCCGGGGACACCAACTCCCGCGGCTACACACAAAATACTGGCGCCTGGCGCCTTGGCAATGGTGCTGCTGGCGCATGCCATGGCTTTTGCCGCATTAATGGCGGCAACACAAACAACACCACACATTGAAGAACTTGCGACACCTATGCTGGTAAGCCTAGTGGCAAATACGCAGTCTACCCCCGCAGTGGCTCGGCTTGAGCCAGCACTGCCCAAACCGCAGCCCGTAGTTATACAAAAAAACATGCTGCAACAAGAGCTTAAGCCAACACCGCAGCAGCAAGCAGAAGAAATTACCCCCTCGCTAACTTCCGTGTCCAAGGAAGCTATCAAGACGGAAGAAGCGGCACCAGTTGCGCAAGCCAAGGCGCCCGAAGTGATTGAGAAATCACAGCCCGAGCCGCTGATTGAGCCTCCGCGCTTCGGCGCAGCCTATTTGCATAACCCGGCCCCGGCCTATCCGACGCTATCTCGGCGTCTGGGTGAGCAAGGGAAAGTGGTTTTGCGCGTACTGGTAACCGTAAACGGGGATGCAGAAGCCGTGCAGGTTGAGGCGGGGAGCAGTTCTGCCAGGCTAGACCAGGCTGCGCTGGATGCAGTGAAGCAATGGCGATTTATTCCAGCCAAACGCAACAATCAGCCTGTCAGTGCATATGTGCTGGTGCCAGTGAGTTTTTCACTCGAGGGTTAACTGAACAGTTAATCCCGGGGTAACTGAAGCTATAAAGGATAGTGAGAAATGCAAAATGGTTATGAATTCAACAGCTTGACTTTTATTGCCAGCGGCGGTCCGGTGGCAATCACGGTGGCACTGTGTTTGCTGGCGATGTCGGTAGCTAGCTGGTATCTGACCATCACCAAAACCTATCAAGCCATACGCTTGCGTCAAGCCTCCAGCAACTACAGCCAGCGCTTCTGGCAGGCATCTTCTCTGGAAGCCGCCATGCGCCAGCATGGCCATGCCAGCCCTGTTTCACGTCTCGCCAACCAGGCGGTAGAAGCTGCTGAACATCATCAGCGGCATGCCAGCAAGCGTCTGGAAGATGCCTGCAATCAGGATGAATTCATCGCGCGTGCCATGCGTCGCATCATAAGCCAGGAGGGCGCCCAATTGGAAACCGGCCTGACAGTGCTGGCCTCGGTTGGCAGCGTTTCACCTTTTGTCGGACTGTTCGGCACGGTGTGGGGTATTTATCATGCGCTTGCCAGTATCAGCCTGAGTGGCCAGGCCACGCTGGATAAGGTTGCGGGGCCGGTGGGGGAGGCCTTGATCATGACAGCGCTGGGCTTGGCGGTAGCGATCCCGGCGGTACTGGCATACAACGCGCTGGTACGCAGTAACCGTGTGTTGATGGGCCAGCTCGAGAACTTTGCACATGACCTGCATATTTTGCTGACCACGGGCGCGCCACTGGCTAGCGGCAATGCAGCAACTCAGGAGCCTGCGACATCCACGAAGTACCATGCCCATCTTAAAGAAGTGACAGCATGATCGGCTCCGGTAACGGCTTTAGTTCGGGTAGCCACAGTAGTCCGATGGCGGAAATTAACACTACGCCGCTGGTCGATGTGATGCTGGTGCTGCTGGTAATTTTCATCATTACGGCGCCGTTGCTAACACATGCTGTGAAGATCGATCTGCCGCAGGCCAGCAGCCAGCCTTTACCGCAAAAGCCGGAAGTGATCTCAATTGCCATCGACCAGGCTGGCAAGATGTACTGGAACGACGTGCCGCTGGTTGAGGGAGAGTTGTCAGTCAAGTTGCAGCAAGTCGCCAAAGCTGAGCCGCAACCAGAACTGCATATTCGCGCCGATAAGGAAACGCGTTATCAGATGCTGGCTGAAGTGATGGCCGATGCGCAGAATGCCGGTATACAACGTTTGGGATTCGTCAGCACGCCGCAAGCCAGGCATTAATCAAATTTTTTAAACAGATCCAGCAAGCAAATGCGTACATGTAGCCAGCCGGTGATCGACAACAACGGGGAGCTACATCTTGCAATTCACATTATTTCAATTCCGACCTAAATCCGCGCATATAGCCGTGCTGCTGGCACTGGCCATGCTGCCATTGCATGCCGTGGAGGCTGCAGAAGCCGCCAAGAAGGCCGAGACGGATAGTGCTGGCACGGAAACCTTAACCGAAGTTAAGGTCACGGAGAGCACAAACCGTTCCGGCAACTACCAGGTCATCAATAGCTCTACCGGCAGTAAAACCGAAACACCGGCGCGTGACGTACCGTCCAGCATTATTGTGCTGCCGCGCGCCTTGATTGAAGACCAGGGCGTACGTGGCATGAACGAAGCCATGGCCAATGTCAGTGGCGTCAGCCAGACCTTTGCCGGCGGTTATGGCTTTGCCGATAACTTCAATATACGCGGCCTCAACATGCGCTGGCTGCGTGACGGCCAGTTCGACGGCAGCACGCAGAACGGCTACTTCCGCACCATGACCGATATTGAAAGTATCGAGGTGCTGAAGGGGCCGGGCTCGGCCCTGTACGGCTCCAGCCAGCCCGGAGGTAGCGTTAACGTCATCACCAAGCAGCCCACTGATAAGACTATCGCTAAAATTGAAACAGGTCTGGGAAGTTTCGATACCCAGCGTGTGGGTGTGGATCTGGGCGGTGCCGTGAATGGCGTAGCAACCCGGCTCAATGTCGGCTACGAACGCAGCGACGGTTATCGCGGTCTTGGGCGCGAGATTACCGAAATCCTGCCGTCGGTGCGTTTCAACCTGACCGCTACGCAAACCCTGACGCTGGATTACGACTACCGCGACATCAAGCTCATGCCAGACAACTACGGTATTGTGTTCGGCGCCGACCGCAAGCTGGTTACTGCTTCCGGGCGTGATGCGCGTTATTACAGCCCGATGAATTTCGTCGACCAGGAAATCAATCGCGTCGCCACCATTCATGAATGGAAGCCTAGCGATGATTTCAAACTCAAGACGGCCTTGATTTACGATCACCGTGATATTAGCTTGCTGCGCAATGCTGGTGCCAATGTGGCGAATGCTTCGAATGTGATTACCGGCCGCACCATCCGCTCGCAGAAGGATGACGCCGACTACCTGGACTTCAGCACCGAGGGTGTCTGGAAATTCAAGACTGCCGGCATCGGCCACACTTTCCTGGCTGGCCTGCAGTGGCAGGATACCCAGATCGATAGCGTGCGCGTAGGCTACAACTTGCCTAATATCACTAATGCTAGCAATCCGGTAGTGCAGGAAATCACGATCAACGGCCTGACCTCGGTAAAGTCGCAAGGCTTTAACCGCAAACTGGCAGCAACGACGCGTAGTGTTTACCTGCAAGACCAGATTCAGCTAAGCGAACAGGTCGAGTTGCGTGCCGGCGTGCGCCACGACAATGTGGATTTCAGCGATAAGGGTTCGCAAGGTGCCATGGCATTCCGCCGCATTGCCGATCAGCAGGATCTGACCAGCCACCAGCTGGGCGCCGTCTACCAGCCTTTGCCTGAGCTGTCCCTGTATGCCGGTGTATCGCGCGGTGCTTTTATCAATATCGCGACCGAAGCTGCAGCGCTCAACACCAACCCCGAGACCTCCTACAGCAAGGAAGTTGGCGCCAAGGCGCTGCTGTTCAGCGGCCAGCTTGATCTTAATGTGGCGCTGTTCCAGGCGCGTCGCAACAACTATTACGTGACACTGACGCCGGGCGTTTCCACGCCGGACGGCAAGGATGAAACCAGCGGTATTGAAATCGATGCCATCGGTGCCCTGACGCGTGAAGTGAAGCTGTTGACCAGCTATACGCATATCAACCCCAAAGTGGAATCCGACGCGCTGTCGAGCAACGCTCCGCTGGGGGTGATCAATACCAGCATCAAAGGCAACCTGCCGACAGGTGTTGCCAAGGATTCAGGCCGTGTCTGGCTTACATGGGAGCCAGCCCGCGATGACTGGTATGGTTTTGGCGCAGGTATAGGCGCGACTTACAAAGGTAAATCCTACGCCGACGCGCTTAACCTGCTCGAGGTGGCTGCCTACACCGTATACGACGCGGCTGTTTACTGGCGCCAGAAGAAGTGGAATGTCACGGTCAACTTCAAGAACCTGGCCGACAAAACCTATTACACCGTGCCGACCTTTGTAGGTGCGTTGCCGGGTGAACCGCGTAGTGTCATGGCAACAGTACGCTTTGACCTGAACTAAACCATTACCACAAGGGCAAATACATGAAGCTAGCAAAATTCCTGGTCGCAGCTGCAGCCTTCGCCGTGGCACTGCCGGCCCAGGCGCATTTCATCTGGGTCGAGCCGGCCCAGGGCGAAGCGCACCTGTACTTCGGCGAATACGGCGACAACCTGCACGAAAAAACCGGCGGTCGCCTAGATACGATTGCCACGCCCGAAATCAAGACTAACGATGGCCAACAGGCCGCAGTCAGTTATCAACGCAAGAAAGACTACCTGGCATTGAAAGCGCCGACCAATGCGGCACTGGTGGTGCAGGACCGCGGCATGCAGGTAAAGGACTTGAGCAAGCACAACATCGGCATCGTCAAGCCTATGTACTATGCGCGCTTTGCCGTCAAGGACGCGGAGGCCGCCTCCAGCCTCGATCTCGATATCCAGCCGCTAGGCGGCGGCAAGCTGCGCGTTAACCTGCACGGCAAGCCGCTAGCCAAGGCCAAGCTTGAAATTTTTGCGCCTAACCAGTGGATGCGGGAATACCAGACCGACGAGGCCGGCGAGGCGACCGTGCAAACCCCATGGCCTGGGTTGTACGTGTTGCACGTAGTGCATGTGGAAGCAGTCAAGGGTGAATACCAGGGCCATGCTTACGAAGGCGTACGCCATGTAAGCACTCTTAGTCTCATCAAGTAATCATGACTGCCCCAAGCATGCATACGCCACATCTGAGCCGCGGCCATTTCCTGCGCTGGCTGCGCCGCATCCACGGCTGGATTGGCTTGTGGGGCGCGGTGCTCGGCCTGTTGTTCGGGTTAAGCGGGTTTTTTCTCAACCATCGCGCCGTGATGAAGATTCCCGCTGCAAAAATGGAAGAATCACAGGTACAACTGCCTTTGCCTGAACCACGTCCGGCTGATCTGCCGGCATTCACCCGCTGGGTGCAGGGCGCGCTTGATCTGCATCATGATCCGATCAAACGTCCGCCGCGCGCCGGTCGTGAAGATGAACGTAGTGTTGGATTTCAGGGGCGTGAACTGGCGCAGCCTGCGAAATGGAAAGTCGAATTCCAGACGCCGCATGCCGCTATTAATGTGGAATACGTGCTCGGCAACAGTTTTGCCACCGTCACCCGGCAAGATGCCAACCTGATTGCATTCATCACCCGTATGCACAAAGGCGTGGGCATGCATAAAGGCTGGATATTACTGGCTGATTCACTGGCGGGTGCGATGATGTTTCTTTCCATCACCGGGGTGCTGCTGTGGACCAGGATGCGTGGCTCTCGGCTCGTATTGACTGGACTAATTGGCACCTCGCTGACACTGGCGTTGCTGTTCACATTCCAATCCATGTAATTCAGCCCGTGTCATTTGAGTGCTGGCGATTCAGCCGGCTTCGTATTAGCATCCGGAGATACTTTCCGGATGCTCGATATGTCAGTTATAGCCAACCCTTCCTCACACAAAATCGCGTTTATTGGCCTGGGTGTCATGGGCTACCCCATGGCGGGCCATCTGGCAAATGCCGGCCATGAAGTCACGGTTTATAACCGCACCCAAACGCGTGCCGAGCAATGGTGCGGCCAATTTCCGGGTAAGCGCGCGGCTAGTCTCGCGCAGGCGGTGCAAGGTGCCAAACTGGTCATATTGTGCGTAGGCCGCGATGAAGACGTGCGTGAAGTGGTCACCGCTGAACATGGGATGGCCGCTGGTATTAGTCCAGAGACTATAGTGGTTGATCACACTACGACCTCCGCCACACTTGCGAGAGAGATGGCGGCCTGTCTGCAAGACAAACATGTCCATTTCATTGATGCCCCGGTTTCGGGCGGCGAGCAGGGCGCAATCAATGGACAATTGACTATCTTGTGTGGCGGCGAGCAAGCCGCTTTTGAACGTGCTGAACCTATATTGGGCAGCTATGCATGTGCTGTAACATATTTAGGCGAGACCGGCAGCGGGCAATTAGCTAAAATGGTGAATCAGATTTGCATAGCAGGTCTGTTGCAAGGCTTGGCAGAGGGCATCCATTTCGGGCAGCAAGCCGGGCTGGATATGCCCAAGGTCATCGCCGCCATCAGTCAGGGAGCGGCCCAATCCTGGCAAATGCAAAACCGGGCGATGACCATGCTGGAAGATCGTTATGATTTTGGCTTTGCTGTAGACTGGATGCACAAGGATTTGGGATATTGTTTGGCCGAGGCCGAGAAAATACATACGAATTTACCTGTGGCGCAACTGGTCAAAGACTTTTGCGGCCGCCTGCAAGCCATGGGCGGCGGCCGCTGGGATACCTCCAGCCTTTTACGGGCATTGCAGCAGGCCGCCTCTTAGATGAGGTCTGTGTCTTGCTCAAGTACCTGTAGATAAATATCCGGATAATTACCTGAGAAAAATTTTGCAGATTAATCTGGCTTGTAATTAGCCACATTTATCTGATTACATACCGAAAGAAGCACGCCATGAACAGCCAAAAACCTCAAGCCACGGCAAGCAATACAGCCGCGGCTACGCCTGTAATTGCCACCGAAAAAACCCCTATTGTCCAGGCGCTGCAAAATCATCTGACGTTTTCTGTTGGTAAAGCAATTAGTTCAGCCACCGAGCGCGACTGGTATTCCGCTACAGCAAGTACAGTGCGCGACCATGTGATTGATGGCTGGGTCAAGACTAGGGGGGAGTATTGTAAGCAAGATCCCAAGCGCGTGTTTTATCTCTCCTTGGAGTTTTTGATCGGTCGCATGCTGTCGAATGCTGCACTGAACCTGGGCATAGCGCCGCAAGTGCGTGAAGGCTTGAATACACTGGGCCATGAAATGGAAAATGTAGTGGAAATGGAAACAGACGCCGCTCTCGGTAATGGTGGTCTAGGGCGGCTGGCGGCGTGCTTTCTGGATTCCATGGCAACGCTGGATATTCCTGGGACAGGTTATGGCATACGTTATGAATATGGCATGTTCCGCCAAACCATCGAAAAAGGCCAACAAGTCGAAAACCCTGACAACTGGCTGCGTTATCGCAATGTTTGGGAATTTCAACGGCCCGAGCTTACTTATGTCGTTAAATTCTTTGGGCATGTCGTAGAGTTTCCGGTTGCCAGAAGCGCCGAGCAACCAAAGTTGGAGGACGATGACAAAGTGCCTGCGGCCGCACTCCCGGTAACCTGGGAAACTGAGCATCATTGGGTGGGTACTGAGGCGGTGATTGCGATGGCTTACGATGTGCCGATTCCGGGATACGACACTGCGACTGTAAATAATCTCCGCCTTTGGTCAGCCAAGGCTGCGCGGGAGTTTGATCTGCACCACTTTAATGCGGGTAATTATGAAAAGGCGGTGGAGGAACGCAACGCGACAGAAAATATCTCCAAAGTGCTTTATCCCAACGATGCATCGGCCTCCGGCCGCGAATTGCGTCTAAAACAGCAGTATTTCTTTGTGTCTGCTTCCATTCAGGATATCCTGCGTCGATTTCTGGCTAATCATAGCGACTGGAACGACCTGCCCAAGCAGATTGCAATCCAGTTGAATGATACCCACCCGGCGATCGCCGTAGCTGAAATGATGTATCAGCTGGTTGATGTGCATCAGCTTAAATGGGATCACGCGTGGGAATTGGTGAATAAGATTTTTGCCTACACCAACCATACATTGATGCCGGAGGCATTGGAGACATGGTCGGTTGAATTGTTTGGCCGCTTATTGCCGCGCCACCTCGGTATTATTTACCAGATTAATTATGACTTCCTGCAAATGGTGAATCACAAATTCCCGGGCGATACTGAGCTGCTCAGCCGCGTTTCGATTATTGATGAAACCCACGGGCGCCGCGTACGCATGGCGCATCTGGCCATCATTGGCAGCCATACCGTAAACGGTGTAGCGGCGTTGCACAGCGAGCTGCTGAAAACCACGCTATTTGCTGATTTCGACCGTATTTATCCGGGTAAATTTGTCAATGTGACTAATGGCATTACGCCGCGTCGTTGGCTCAATCAGGCCAATCCAGGGCTGACGCAGCTTATTTCTTCAGCAATTGGTGATGATTTCCAGCATGATTTGAGTCAATTATCCAGGCTCGTGCCACTGGCTGATGATGCCGATTTCCGCGCAGCCTTCCGGGCGGTCAAATATGCCAATAAAGTGCGTTTGGCCAATAGGATAGAAAGCCTTACTGGTGTTAAGCCCAATACCAACAGCCTGTTTGACGTACAGATTAAACGCATCCATGAATACAAGCGGCAATTGCTCAACCTGCTGCATGTCATCACTTTGTATAATCGTATTCGTTCGGGTGGTGCCGAGGGTGTTACGCCGCGCACGATAATTTTTGGTGGTAAGGCAGCGCCTGGTTACTGGATGGCCAAGCTGATTATTCGCCTGATTAACGATGTCGCTGCCATCGTCAATGAAGACCCGGCAGTGGGCGACAGGCTCAAGGTGGTGTTTTACCCGAACTATGAAGTTTCTGCGGCTGAATTACTGTTTCCCGGCAGTGATTTGTCCGAACAGATTTCCACTGCAGGCACCGAAGCCTCTGGTACCGGTAACATGAAAATGGCGCTGAATGGCGCGCTGACCATAGGCACGCTGGACGGTGCAAATATCGAAATTAAAGAAGAAGTCGGCGATGAAAACATTTTTATTTTCGGCCTGACCACGCAGCAAGTGCTAGAAACCAGAGCACGCGGCTATAACCCATGGGATTACTACCATGCCAATCCTGCATTGCGTCAGGTACTGGATATGATAGCCGGCGGTTTTTTCTCTGTTGATGAGCCTGACCGTTATCAGGCAATTTTCGATACGCTTTTACATAATGGTGACCACTACTTGCTGCTGGCTGATTATGAAAGTTACGTCGCCAAGCAGGATGCCATTGACGTTGTATATAAAGATGAGGAAGAGTGGACGCGTCGCGCGATACTGAACGTAGCACGCGTGGGAAAATTCTCCAGTGATCGCACTATCAGGCAATATGCGGAAAATATATGGAAAGTCAGGCCGTTAAGGGCCAGAGCATGATATGCGGGGCCATAGCCGGATATGCTGGAGTGCTCTGCATCACTTTTTAATTGGATTCTGATAGGATATTCAAACCCTTTGCTATAGCTATTGAGAATTTCATGCGCCTTTTTATTGCTATTCTGAGTCTGACCTTTTTTGCCACATACGCCAGCGCTACGGGCTTAGGCGATTTGAGTAATGCAGATGCCAGCAAAGGCCTCAAGCAGGCGCTAATTCAAGGCGCTGACAAAGCCGTGGCCAAGCTGGGCAAGGTAGATGGCTTTCTCGGCAATCCCCAGGTCAAGATTCCGCTACCCGATGCTCTGAAAAGAACAGAAAGAATCATGCACGTACTTGGCATGGGCAAGCAGGCCGATGAACTGGTGTTGCGTATGAATCGTGCTGCCGAAGCTGCCGTGCCGGAAGCCAAAGCGCTACTGATCGATTCAGTAAAGAAAATGAGTGTGGATGACGCCAAGAACATTCTTACCGGTGGCGACGATGCAGCTACGCAATATTTCAAGAAAGCCACCTCTGACTCCATGGCCGAGAAGTTTTTGCCCATCGTTCAAAAAGCCATACAAGATGTTGCGCTTGCCAAGCAGTACAACAAATTCGCAACTATGGGCAGTCGGTATGGCCTGGTGAAAAAAGACCAAGTCAATCTGGAGCAATACGTCACGCAAAAAACGCTGGATGGCGTCTACCTGATGATGGCTGAGGAAGAAAAAGCTATTCGCCAGAATCCTGGGGAGCAGGCGAGCAGTTTGCTGAAAAAGGTGTTTGGGTTGTTATCTAACTAACCTCTGGAATAGCTGGCAATCGTCAGCAGTCATGCACCATGCGCCCAACTTAAACCCAGGACCGGGTACTGCAATCAAGAACATTAAGACGGACTGTATGATTCAATGGTGAATTTACTTTATATAGCTGATTGATGAAGTTTTTATTTTTCAGGCTAGAGCTCGCCAGTATTTGTTGAATAAGCCTGGGTATATTTCAATAAAGTCAGATGGATTTTCGGGGTAAAATTCAACTTTACTATCCAAGTTGAATTTAAGCCTAATCCTATGCTTCGTATCCGTGGCAGTGCCGCCCTCTCTCCATTCCGTCTTGAAAAGATAGTTTCCACCTTAAAAGTCGCCGCTCCGCGGGTGTCGCATGTCTATGCCGAATTCTGGCATTTTGCCTGGACCGAAAGTGAACTCGGTGCAGTACAGCAAGATACGCTGCAAAAAATTCTGACCTATGGTCCCAAAATGGCGGAAGAGGTGCCAAGCGGTGAGCTTTTCCTGGTTGTGCCGCGTCCAGGTACCATTTCACCTTGGTCATCGCGTGCTACGGATATCGCCCGACATTGCGGCCTCGATATCCAGCGCCTGGAACGCGGCGTGGCTTATTACGCGGCTACTGTTGATGATAGTCCACTGACTGAGTCAGAAAAGCAGGCACTCAAACCGCTGATCCATGACCGCATGACAGAAGCCGTGTTTGGAGATCTTGATGATGCCGAGCGGCTTTACCACACGGCAGCGCCTGCACCACTTGCCAGCGTGGACATTCTCAGTGGCGGCAAAGCCGCTCTGGAACAAGCCAACGCAGATATGGGCCTGGCGCTATCGCCGGACGAGATTGATTATCTGCTGGAGAACTTCAGCCGTATTGGCCGCAACCCGACCGATGTCGAGCTCATGATGTTTGCACAGGCTAATTCTGAACACTGCCGTCATAAGATTTTTAATGCAGATTGGGTAATTGATGGTGTCAAGCAGGCGCATTCGCTGTTCGGCATGATACGTAACACGCACAAGCTGAACCCGGGCAAGACGGTGGTGGCGTACTCGGATAATGCCTCTATTGTTGCTGGCGAGAAGACCCAGCGCTTTTACCCGCAAGCTGATGGCAGCTATGGTTTTGTTGAGGAAGACATGCACTTCCTCATGAAAGTGGAAACCCATAATCACCCCACTGCGATTTCACCCTTTGCCGGTGCTGCTACCGGTGCCGGCGGCGAGATTAGGGACGAGGGTGCGACGGGGTCCGGCTCCAAGCCCAAAGCCGGTTTGACCGGATTTTCGGTATCCAATCTTAAAATTCCCGGTTTCGAGCAGCCTTGGGAAAAAGACAATGGCAAGCCAGGCCGGATTGCTTCGGCGCTGCAAATCATGGTCGATGGGCCATTGGGTGGCGCGGCTTACAACAACGAATTCGGCCGCCCCAATATTGCTGGTTATTTTCGCACGCTGGAAATAGAGGCTGCTGGACCTGATAACACGCTAGAAGTGCGCGGCTACCACAAGCCCATCATGCTGGCGGGCGGCGTGGGTAACATCTCGGCCAAACACTCCAAAAAGAACCCCATCCCATCAGGTGCCTGCCTGATTCAGCTCGGTGGCCCGGCCATGCTCATTGGTCTTGGCGGCGGCGCAGCGTCCAGCATGGATACGGGAGCCAATGCCGAAAACCTGGATTTTGATTCCGTGCAGCGTGGCAATCCCGAGCTGGAACGCCGCGCACAGGAAGTCATCGACCGTTGCTGGCAGTTGGGCGACCATAACCCCATCCTGAGCATCCATGATGTAGGCGCCGGCGGCATTTCCAATGCCTTCCCCGAGCTGGTGAATGATGCGGGTGTAGGCGCAGTGTTCCAGTTACGTGCAGTGCACAACGAAGAGCCGGGCATGAGCCCACGCGAGCTCTGGAGCAACGAAGCGCAGGAACGCTACGTAATGGCCGTGGCAAAAGCAGATCTGCCGCGTTTCGCTGGGATTTGCGAGCGCGAGCGCTGCCCGTACGCGGTCGTTGGCGAGGCAACCGCTGAGCAACATTTAACGGTGGAAGATAGCCATTTTGCCAATAAGCCGGTGGATATGGATTTATCCGTGCTGCTCGGCAAGCCGCCAAAGATGACGCGCGATGTCGTGCATACCCAACGTAGCCTGGCTACTTTTGATACCAGCAAGATCGATTTGAAGGACGCCGCCCAGCGCGTGTTGCGCCTGCCAGGTGTGGCCGACAAGACTTTCCTGATTACCATCGGTGACCGCACCGTGACTGGCCTGATTGCACGCGATCAGATGGTAGGCCCATGGCAGGTTCCAGTGGCCGATGTAGCCGTCACGCTGGCAGGCTATGCAACCTATAGGGGCGAGGCATTCGCTATTGGCGAAAAAGCGCCGCTGGCACTGATAGATGCACCGGCTTCCGGCCGTATGGCGATTGGTGAGGCTATTACCAATATTGCCGCCAGCCAGATTGAAAACATCCGTGAATTAAAGCTCTCAGCCAACTGGATGGCCCCAGCCGGGCACCCCGGTGAAGATGCTGCCTTATTCGATACCGTAAAAGCGGTCGGCATGGAACTATGCCCGCAACTCGGCATCAGCATCCCGGTGGGTAAGGACTCGATGTCGATGAAGACGGTATGGGAAGACGCGGGCAACAAGAAGGCAGTGACTGCCCCTATCTCGCTGGTCGTGACCGCCTTTGCTCCCACGCCAGATGCACGCAAGACGCTGACGCCGCAACTGCGTACAGACTTGGGCGATACCAAGCTCATAGTGGTTGATCTGGGTGCGGGCAAAAACCGCATGGGCGGCTCGGCACTGGCGCAAGTCTATGGTGCTATCGGTAACGCCGCGCCGGATGTGGACGATGCCGACAGGCTCAAACATTTCTTTACAGCTATCCAAACCCTGAACAGGGGGAGCAAGCTGCTCGCTTACCATGACCGCTCCGATGGCGGCCTGTTTGCGACACTAGCTGAAATGGCCTTTGCTGGACATTGCGGCTTGCATGTGGATTTAAGCAGCTTACCCGGTGATATCGCCAGCATCCTCTATAACGAAGAGCTGGGCGCTGTGCTGCAAGTACGTACTGATGATGCTGATGCTGCCTGCGCCTTGCTCAATCAGGTTATCCATGACTGTGCGCATATCATAGGTGCGCCAGTCTGCAGTGATGAAATAGTGATTCATTATGCGGGCAGCGCGGTGTTTAGCGAATCCCGCATCCAGCTGCACCGTGTATGGTCGGAAACCACCTACCAGATGCAAAAGCTGCGCGACAATCCTTTATGTGCCCAGCAGGAATACGACCGTATCCTGGATGCCGCTGACCCCGGCATGCATGCGCACCTGACTTTCGATCCGGCTGACAATATAGCAGCACCTTATATTGCCAGCGGCAAGCGCCCCAAAATGGCCATTTTGCGTGAGCAGGGTGTCAATGGCCAGGTGGAGATGGCGGTGGCATTTGACCGCGCCGGTTTCCAGTCCTATGACGTGCACATGAGCGACATCATTAGCGGCCGCGTGAGCC
>JBDTOX010000138.1:0-3642 GCA_039933015.1 Methylophilaceae bacterium | reverse complement strand
GCAATGGCGGGTTTCTCCTTGAGCAGTTTGTTGATGGCGCTCACAGGCACATGCCCCTCGACCACGTAGCCATTAACCAGCGCGGTATGGCAACTGGCAACGCGCGTCACGCCATAACGTTTCTTGATGCTATCCATATCATTCTGATCAATGGCTTTGACCACAAAGCCGTTTTCTCTCAAGTAAGAGACATACTTCTCGCAGCAGCCGCAAGTCGGGCTTTTGTAGAGGGTAACAGTTGGGCCAGCAAGCGCGATGGCCGCATTGAATAACATCGCCACAGTAAAAATTCGTGTCCATAGCTTCATGAGTTTCTCTCCTGTTCAAAATTTCAGTGCGCATGCCCGTCGTGGAAATGTTCATGGGGTTGCCCTTGGGAGTGTTCGTGCGCGTTATCCTCCGGGGACATGATGGCATCCGCATGATCCGCGCCATCCACTATGGAATTATGCGCATGCCCATGAGACTGGCCAGCCTCTGAGGCAGGTAGCGACATTACTCCCAGCCCATGTCGATAGACCAGCTCCCCGCCATGCCAGGCAGTGACGGCAACAATGCCCCACGCGCCGATTACCGCGCCTGCAAACCACCATGCGGGTTTCGCATCCACTTTGCAGCGCAAGGCATCCCAGATCGCCAGCAGCGCTAACAGGGCCAGCGTGCCCAGTGCCCAGGCGCGATGTGTCAGCATGGCGACGTGGCCGGCATCGTCGTGATTCACGCTATTGAATGCCAGCCATCCAAACAATACGGTTGGCAGGGCCAGCAACGCGGCCAGCCACAAAGATGTGTGCGCCAATACAGCGCAGGTTTTGTTGCGCGTGGTGAGTGCCGCCACATGAAATACCGCCGATACCGTGATCAAAGCGATGGGGAAATGCACCAGTAGCGGATGCAGATTGGGAATGATTTCAGGCATGGTTCTCGTTTTTCCAGGGGTTAATGACCGGTATGGTCGGTACTTTTGCGCACCTTGAGCACGTGCTCGCCGGGCTTGGTTTGCGTGTTCTTGTCCGGGGCATCCGCAGCCGCGGGCATCGCTTCATCCGTCCCGGCCCATTCATAGGCCACAGAGCCCTTGGGATGCCGATACCAGCCCGGATCCTTGTAGTCATCCTTCGCAAGACCTCTGCGCACTTTCACCGTGGTGAACATGCCACCCATGCCGATCGGACCGAATGGCCCTTCGCCAGCCATCATGGGCAGGGTGTTATCCGGCAGCGGCATTTGCATGCTTTCCATCTCGCTTCCACCGCTCGATCCCATCGCCATGTAGTCCGGCAGCAGCGAGCCGATTTTTTTCGCCACCTCGCGCTGATCGACGCCTATCATGGTCGGCACGTCATGCCCCATGGCGTTCATGGTGTGATGCGACTTGTGGCAATGAAATGCCCAGTCGCCCTCCGCAGCGGCAACAAACTCGATTTGTCGCATTTGGCCCACGGCCACGTCGGTGGTGACCTCGGGCCAGCGGGCGCTTGGGGGAATCGGGCCACCATCTGTTCCTGTCACTAGGAACTCATGTCCATGAATGTGCATGGGATGGTTGGTCATGGTGAGATTACCCATGCGTATCCTGACCTTGTCATTGAGTCCGCTCACGAGCGGATCGATGCCTGGAAAAGCGCGGCTGTTCCACGTCCATAGGTTGAAATCCAGCATGGTGTTGACCTTGGGCGTATAACTACCAGGGTCGATGTCGTAAGCGTTGAGCAGGAAGCAGAAGTCCCGGTCCACCTGTGAGATGAGCGGATGCTTGGGATTCTTCGGATGTGTGATCCACATACCCATCATGCCCATGGCCATCTGCAGCATCTCGTCGGCATGTGGGTGGTACATGAATGTACCGGGCCGCTGCGCGACGAATTCGTAGACGTAGGTCTTACCCACCGGGATGCGCGGCTGGGTTACGCCCGCCACCCCATCCATGCCGTTAGGCAGGCGCTGCCCGTGCCAGTGGATGGTCGTTTCCTCGGGCAGCCGATTGGTGACGAACAGACGCACACGATCACCTTCCACCACTTCGATGGTGGGGCCTGGCGACTGGCCGTTGTACCCCCAGAGGTTCGCCTTCATGCCGGGTGCAATTTCGCGGACAACCGGCTCGGCGACCAGGTGGAATTCCTTGACGCCGTTTTTCATGCGCCAGGGCAGCGTCCAGCCGTTGAGCGTCACCACCGGATTGTAGGGGCGACCGTTGGGCGGCTGCAGCGGCGGCTGAGTCGAGGATGCTGTCATTGTGACAACTTCGGGCAATGCTGCGGCACCGGCCTTGCTGACCAGTCCGACGCCCAGCATTGCCGCGCCTGCGCTGCTTAAAAATGTTCTACGGGAAACCATGTTTGTTCCTTCTCTATCCGGATGTTCAGTTGCCAGCGGACGGCTTGCTGGTCATCACCATATCCAGATTCGCCTGCGCCACCCAGAAATCGCGCAGCGCCTCGATATAACTGTTGACACTGACGATCTGGGATTGCGCATCCGACAGCAGCTCGAAAACGCTCATCAGCATGCCGTTGTAGCGCAGCTGGTTCTCATCCGCGATGCGTTTCCTGAGCGGCACTATTTCGTCGCGGTAGTGTTTGGCGAGATCATAGGAGGTACGATAGTTGGAATACGCTTCGCGCACTTCCGACCGCGCGTTAACGGCAGCTTCCACCGCACGGTTGAACGACTGCATATAGATCGCCTCGGCCTTGGCGACTTTGGCCGTACCGAAATCAAAAATGGGCAGCTCAAAGCTCACGGTATAGCCGGTCTTGTAGGGGTCGGAACGCTTGCCTTCGAGCACGCGCGCCGGGCCGAATTCCAGTACGTTGATGAAACGTGTCGTTTTGGCCAAGCCCAGGTTCTTTGCGAGCGCATCCATATCCTGTTTGAGGGCTTGTAGATCAATGCGCTGCTGCATGGCCTGCGCTTCGATGTTCGGCTGGTCGCGCGGTGTTGTCGGCAAGTCGGGCAGGCGCTCCGGCAGTTTGAATGCTGTCTGGCCACCCCACAGTCCCATCAATCTGATGAGCTGCTCGCGCGCAGTCACAGCATTTTGCCTGGCGCGCGCCTGCTGGGCGGCCGCCTCTGCGTAAAACGCCTGTTCGCGTGCCTGGTCCAGGGTACTGAAATTACCGGCCTGTACCATTTTCTGCGCGAGCTCGGCGCTTGCCTCCGTGGCACGCTGTACCTGTTCCATATAGGCCACCGATTGCTCCGCCGCGATGGCATTGAAGTAAGCCTTGCGCGTATCCGAGGCCAGGCGCAGCACTTCAATGGTCGCCAGTTTTTTGGTCTGCTCGAAACGGCGCCGCTCCACCTCGCGCGCGAGGGGCATCGTCACCAGAGCAAAGATGTTGAAGGTCAGCGACTGTTCGATCTTGTACTCGCCGTCATGGCTGGCGTACAGCATGGAAAAGCTCGGGTTGGGTAGCCGGCTTGCCTGCACCAGATCGGCTTCCGAAATACCCAAATCAAAGAACGCGGATTGCAACTTCTTGTTATTGAGCAAAGCGATTTGCACAACATTGTCCGCGCTCAAAGGCTCCTTCAGCAGTTCGTCGACATGCTGTACAAGCGCCGCCCGCTCCTGATCGTTGCGCACCCACTGCACGTCCTTGCCGATGCGTGCCTTGGTCACTTGCTGTACGCTGC
>JBDTOX010000137.1:0-2265 GCA_039933015.1 Methylophilaceae bacterium | reverse complement strand
AATCTGACCGAGGTGGGGAGTCGCTGAAGTTAGCGATGTTGAACCACGAAACGCTGTCTATAGACGCTAGCGCGGCTTAGGTAGCGTAGTTCATCACAGTGGTTCTGGCCACACCCAGAAACTAGCAGAGGCTCTCGCAAAAGGCGCGAACTTGGTGGCTTCACCAATTCAGCAACCATAAATGGCGACAAGCTGGCTACCCTGCAATACTTGTTCACCTTTGCCATGCAGCATAGTAGCATCTGGGTTGGCACAGGACTCATGCCTCCAACAGCAAAGCCGCACAGCGCAACGATATTGACTATGTAGGCTCAATCTCCGGCCCGATGATGCAAACACCATCAGATGCAAGCGCGGACGAACTTTTTCCAGGAGATTTGGAAACTGGCAGACTTTTAGGAGGGCGCGTCGCAGCAATCGCCAAACAACTTCGTGGATAACCCGGACCATTAATAATGGATGCTTGTGGCGCTAACGCGACTAGAAGGTAATAGCCATGGAAAATTTACTCACCTTGTACACACAGCATGGCCTCCTTGCCATTTTTTCCGGTGTATTCCTTGAGCAGATGGGAGCGCCAATACCGGCACTTCCGTTCCTTTTGCTCGCGGGAGCCTCGGCGGCCAACGATGGCGCCTTCGCTGCCAAGGCTCTTTTTATAGCATTGCTAGCCTCTGTGCTGGCTGACACTCTCTGGTTTTTCGCCGGCCGGCGATTCGGTAGAGGGGTGCTAGCGCTGCTCTGTCGGATATCCATTTCACCTGACAGCTGTGTCCGCCAGAGTGAATTGAGTTTTGCCAGACGAGGGGTGGCGACCCTAGTCATCGCCAAATTTGTCCCTGGTCTCTCCACGCTGGCGCCTCCACTAGCAGGCGCGATAGGGATGAGTCCTTTGTCTTTCACAATTTACAACGCTGCGGGCACAGCCTTGTGGGCTGGTAGTGGCATTGCAGCCGGCCTGATTTTTCATGATCAGATTGAACATCTTTTGGCATCCCTGACCGATCTTGGGAGTCTCGCCATGATGGTGGTTGCTGGCCTGCTGGGGCTCTATATCTCATGGCGTCTATTGAGGCGATGGCGAGTTGCCCGTGCATTGGCTAATGTTCCAAGGGTTTATCCAGATGAGTTAGCTAAAATGATAGATCAGGGTAGCAAAATGGTGATCATCGATGTCCGTTTAGCCACCGCAGAATTGCCACTGATTGAACGTATCCCCGGCGCACGCCACATTGAAGTGTCGGCCATCGAAAGCGTCTCTATCGATGACTGGCCAGATGATGCCAGGATCATTACATATTGTTCTTGCCCGAACGACGTATCAGCCGTAAAAGCTGCGCTTTTGCTGAGTAAACGTGGAATTGGTGCTCAAGTTCTTAAGGGTGGAATTGAAGGATGGACGGAAGCTGGCTATCCATTAGACGTTGCTAACAATTAACAACGCCACTAGTTTAATAATGCATTCACGCGCTCCACAGAACGCGAACGCTATGTGCTGCTTACGCTGGCGGGCATTCAGTTTAGTCAAATCGGGTAACTGCCAGATCGGGTTGCGACTACTGCAGTTAGCACGAGATCGTATTCATTATTCCAATATCGATCCTAAGATTGCAATGGTTTGTATAAAAAACTCCCAAAGTCCCAGATTCAAAATATTTTTTGTATTCATTTATTTGACTTTTACCCAAACATAGAAGAATGCATTCGCCTATGGCCGCGCTTGTGGAAAAAGCCCTAAAATTGTGGTCAACATCACGCCCCAATGCGTAGCTTTTTGGGATCCCTTACCTCAAACCTTAGGCATCACAACTATGGATATCATCAAGACCTTGGGACTCTTCGTCGTCACCGCACTCGCTGAGATTGTCGGTTGCTATCTTCCGTATCTGTGGCTGAAACAAGGTGGCTCCGCCTGGCTATTAATACCGGCAGCATTTAGTCTGGGCTTGTTCGCATGGCTGCTGTCGCTCCACCCCAGTGCGGCTGGGCGTGTCTATGCGGCTTATGGCGGGGTATATGTCGGCGTGGCCATTATGTGGCTGTGGGCCGTGGACTCGGTAAAACCTACGGTCACGGATTGGGTTGGGGTGTTAGTGTGCCTATTGGGTATGGCCATTATCATGTTCGGGCCGCGAAATACCTGAAGCTCCACAAGGACTTCCCATTACATGCACACCTTAGCCTGCAGGCTAGGGCAAATGATATGCAAGACAGCATAAGCACTGGATAATAGCCCATGCTTATCGGCACTCATCGCCAGACTTA
>JBDTOX010000136.1:0-3181 GCA_039933015.1 Methylophilaceae bacterium | reverse complement strand
GTCAATAATGCACGGGTAGAACCACGCGCATTGAAACGAAGACCAAAACCGTTTCAATGCTCATGGAACTGCGCCCAATACTGCGTATGCGGCTAAATCATAATTGCTGCTGATTTTGCCTTCTTAATGAGAGATCATTTTTAGGCATTCTTCCGTGCACTTACGACAGGCATCGGCGCATTTCTGACAGTGATTCATTTTATGTTTGATGCATTCCTCAGCACATACGCTGCATATTTCCGCACAGTCCTCACATACCAGGTCACAAAATTCGCTGCCACGGATCATGTAGTCCGTTGTCAGGCGACAAAATGCAGCGCAATCTATAGCAAGCGCGCTGCAACGCTGCAACATTCCAGAATTAGGTTCATCCTGACAGGAGGTTGCGCAAAGGTCGCAGAGGTTAGCGCAGGTTTTGCAAGCATTAATACAATCTTGATACTGTGCGTATGACATGGATATCTCCTTGAAAGAGAAACAATCAAACAATTATCATTGATGATAGTTCATCCCCAAACTTCTCCATTGTCAAAGGTTTTTTTTATCATATTATTGTTCCTTGCCCCACATAACGCTGCCTAATGGACAGGCTGGCTCTGCTGGCTAATTGCCGGGTAACAGTGCCTGAGCAGGCGATTATTTTATGCAAGAAAACGTGGTCTGTTCTCAGTTATATCTTTGTGGGATATGAAACAAAAGCTAAACCGATCTCTTAGGCCTGGGAGCGTGTATGCCGAGACTGTTTGTTGCCGTTGATCTGCCAGCTGCCGTGGCTGCAAAACTGGCCGGCAACCAGCCACCGCCGATGGCCGGAATGCGACGCGTCGAGCCGGGCCAGATGCACCTGACACTGCACTACATTGGCGAAGCCAACATCGAGCGCATTGCGGCCGCGCTCCGGGCGGTAGCGGTGCCGGCGTTCTCGTTGACGCTGGAAGGGGTTGGACGGTTCCACTCGACTGGCAAGGCAGTCACCCTGTGGGCCGGGGTGAGCGACAACGCGGAATTGCTGGGGCTGCATGCGGCCATCGCCGCCGCGCTGGCTGTAGAGGGGTATCGGCCGGAAGCCCGCCACTACAGCCCGCACATCACGCTGGCCCGATGCAAGTCGGTAGTGCCTGCCGGCGTGGTGGCCGAGTTCCTGGCCCGCCACGCAGCGTTTGCGCTGCCCGGAGTGCCAGTCACGGCGTTCGGGTTGTACTCCAGCACCTTAGGCGGCGATGCCCCGGTGTACCGGCGAGAGCGCTCGTTCCCATTGCTGGCTGCCGGTGGGGTATCCTGAATTTTGTGTAAACGGCGGTGAATTTCAGAATGCCAGGCCTCGCTGCCATCATTTAAGCGCTAACTGGCTTCAGATTGCGTTAAATTGACGAAAAATAGATTATTATTCAGGTCTTTCCGCAATCACTTGATTTGCAGCATAAAAATGCAATATGGCCAATCCTAAGCTACCCAATACACTTGCCACCCCCGTCATAGTTTCTGACATTGCGCGCAAGACGATCAAACAGATGGCAATGCAGAGTGTTGCGCCTACCCCCGACAACTACCAGCGCATTTACAATGAAATTGCTGGAATATCCGCGACCGAAACACTACACGATGCAATCAGTCACGCGCTAAAGCAGTTGCCGCGAGACACGGGTAAACAAGAAAAATGGATTGCCAGTTGGAAAAGGTTATTGGCTGAAAGTAATTGGGCTGGGCTGCCCGCATTAATGGCGGAAAGCCTGGATAACAAAATTGCCCATTCAGAACAATGGCCGACTGCGATCAGGGAATTACTGCGCCAGTGGGATGCACAGCAGGCCGGGCTGAACACGCAGAGCAAAAAAGATGCGCTGGACCGTGTGCTGAATAACTTTGGCAATGACCCGCAGCTGGCGCAAAAAATACAGGCGATGGCTAAAGGCTGGGCGGGATACGGGAGTAGCACTGCGGGATCATCAACGGTTCCGTTGGTTGATGAGATAGCACCGGCCGTGATACGGTCTGCCACCGCCGCCGCAAGTCAGGCTCAGCAGGTTGCTGAATTATCTGTTGCCGCCAATAGCCAAACGGCTTTACTCCAGGATAATCTCCGCGTCGTGCAGGATATGCTGTGCCAGTCGCTCACATACGGCCTGATGCCCAGATTGGAAGGTTACCCTGATCTAAAAGCGGAAGCGCATGCAATCTCCGTGCTATCAGCAAAATCCCAAGGCCTGGATGAGTGGCAAGCCATGGCCACACAACTCAAAGCGCTCCTGGAGCGGCTTGCGTTAATCGGCAATGAAGGCGATGGATTGCAGCAGGACTTGCTGCGCTTGCTCAAGCTGTTGATTGATAACATCAGCGAACTGGTGTCCGACGACCAATGGATACGTGGCCAGATTGCCATGGTGCAAACCATCATCTCAAATCCGCTGGAAAAAGCGCTGATTAATGAGGCTGAAAAAAGCCTTAAGGAAGTCATCCTCAAGCAAGGCGCGCTCAAGCATAACCTGACGGAAGCAAAAAATACCTTCAAGCAGATGGTCACCACATTCATCGACCGGCTCAGCACGATGACTGATTCAACAGGCGCCTACCAAAGCAACGTGGAAAATTATGCCGATCAGCTATCAAAAACAGACGACATGGCGCAAATCAACGTGCTGCTGAAAAACCTGCTGCAAGACACGCGCATGATGCATGGCGATATCCTCCTGTCACACGAGGCCTTGGTAGAACAACGCAACCAGGCTGCCGCAGCGGAAGAAAAAATACACATGCTTGAGCAAGAGCTGTCACAACTCAGCGAAAAAGTACGTATCGATCAACTGACCGGCACGCTCAACCGGCATGGGCTGGATGAGGCTTTCGTCCAGGAAATTGCGCGTGCCAAGCGTGGCAAAAACGCCTTGAGCGTTGCCTTGCTGGATATCGACAACTTCAAACGGTTAAACGACACGCGTGGCCACGGCGCAGGGGATACCGCGCTGCAACATCTGGCAGCGGTTATCAAGGACACGGTGCGGCCCACCGATGTGGTTGCACGGCTGGGCGGGGAAGAATTTGTGGTGTTATTGCCAGATACCGCCATTAACAAAGCTGCCGACGTCATCTCCCGCCTGCAACGGGAACTTACCAAAAAGTTTTTCATGCACAACAACGACCGGCTGTTAATCACCTTTAGCGCAGGCATTGCCTTGTTCAAACT
>JBDTOX010000135.1:0-1938 GCA_039933015.1 Methylophilaceae bacterium | reverse complement strand
ATTCGTGATGATTTGTGGATTGTGCCCACATGGCACAATGCGCCCAATCCGGATGCTCTCAACATTGTGCTCGACCCCGGCCTGGCTTTTGGTACCGGCAGCCATCCCACCACACACCTTTGCCTGGCCTGGCTAGCTGACCATGTAACAAGCCGGAATACTGTGCTCGACTACGGTTGTGGATCCGGTATTCTGGCAATTGCCGCTAAAAAGCTGGGCGCTTCCAAAGTAATCGGCGTAGATATCGATCCGCAAGCAATACAATCAAGTTGCTACAATGCAGAGCAGAATGCTGTGGATGCCGAGTTTTTCATGGCTAATCAATTGCCTGACGAAAAGTTTGATTTGGTAGTTGCCAATATCTTATCTAGTGCACTGAGCGTACTGGCACCAGCCTTGGCCACAACCTGCAAGCAAAATGGCGAAATTGCGCTCTCCGGTATTTTGCGTGAGCAGGCCGAGTCGGTCTCAAATGTTTACGCAGAGTGGTTTGAAATGAACGCACCCGTTTTTATGGATAGCTGGGTACTGCTCACAGGCACTAGAAGATGAGCCTGGTTACCTCCTGCCCAGCGTGTGCGACAAGCTTTCACGTTAAGCCGGAACAGCTCTCGATGCACCGTGGCGATGTGCGCTGCGGTAAGTGTAGTCATGTATTCAATGCTTTGGACAGGTTGGCCGAAGCGCCAGAAGATATAACCCCCCTACCCCTACCTGCACCGGCTACTCCAATTGAGGATGTGCCCCCTTTACCTGCACCGGCTGCTCCAATAATTGCGCCTGCAACAAGCACAGCCGAAACTGCCTCCTTAAATATCACAGACTTCAACATGGCTCCAGCACCAGTGGGGACGCCAAAATTCTTTGATGATGTTGCTTCCAAAGCCAAATTACAAGGCCCGGTCAGGCACAGATACCACACATGGGCTTTGGCATGTCTTGCCATGCTACTGCTATTACTGGCAGTGGCACAAACCAGTTATTACTTACGCACGCCTATCGCTACGCACTGGCCCGCGCTCAAACCTTATCTGGTGAAAGCTTGTGATCTTGTGAACTGCACAGTTGAGTTACCCAAAAATGCCGACCAGCTGGTAATTGATGACTCCGACCTGCACGAAGATGCGGAACACCCAGGTTTAATCCATCTGTCCGCCACTCTCATTAATCGTGCGTGGTTTGCCCAAGCCTATCCTCTGCTGGAATTAACGCTTACTGATACAGATGACAAGCCATTGCTACGCAGGCATTTCACACCCAGTGAGTATTTACCAGCAGGATCAAACGTCAGCAAAGGTATACCTCCGAACGAAGACATTCATATCAAGCTGACATTAACGGCCGGCGAGATTCCGGCTGCAGGTTATCGGGTGTTTGTTACCTATCCTTAAATATAAGTCCTAGTTTAACTCCACATCTAATGAAATTCATTAGATGCATTTAATGACTATCCCGACTTGGATTATTGAATCGTTCTGTAGTATATGAATCAGAAGTTGTACAAATATGAATTAAATCTCTGTATTCAACCAAAATAGATTAGGAGAAATAAACATGTGGACCAAGCCAGAAGTTACCGAAATGCGTTTCGGCTTTGAAGTAACCATGTATGTATGTAATCGTTAAGAAGTACATATTTCAGCTACTCAATAGCTAATATCCAGCGTTCATTCGCTATAAAAGACGGGGGCTTCGCCTCCGTTTTTATTTTGCTTTTCCGTTTTTTTCTCACTCGCGATATATACAATCTGAGCTGACCTGCTGGAGTGCCTCTGCCAGCCATATTACTGCTTGTTCCATGCTATAACCCTTATGCTAGGCCAGCGCGCCATTCTCATGGTAGGCGCAGGGTAATCCTGACCTGCTGCATATTCTGGAGCAGCGTAAGCGTTCTACGCTACCGCATTGTTCGGCAGGTTAGCCCTGATTGGTAGCAGT
>JBDTOX010000134.1:0-14950 GCA_039933015.1 Methylophilaceae bacterium | reverse complement strand
TTTGTAATTAACCTGGGAGTACAACAGCCCCGAGTTAAGCTAAAGACTACTCCAGCATCTTGCGAATGGTTTGCTCATACTCAGGAAAGTAGTGCGCGATAAGTGCGAGATCAAATCGCCGCAGGATACTGGTGTTGGATTCGCGTTCGAGCAGAAATTCAAAAGAGAGTTTGACTAATCTATCGACTGGTGTTCGCCCTCCTACCAGTTTGGCAGCGTAATGCGGCAGCACCGTGACAATATGAGTAGTCGAGTTACCGTTTTGCACCGTCACCTCGTATGTCGAGTCATCCAGTTTTTTTACGAGAATAGTTGGCATCATTTGGGTGTTGCCTTTCCAATGCTGGTTTGAGGTAAGTAGTCCTCTTAATTATTGTGGGTCGATGATGCCAGAAATTACTTTCTGCGCAATCTTTACCGCCACAAAAATAGTAAGCATGAAGTTTTCATTTTGTTTGCTGTTAGTTAGGTAAGTTCCTGTCCGTATAGTAATTAAATGAAAATCCGGATGCAGACATTTCCTACGGCACTTCTTGGTTGTATGAGGATCGTTGTCAGGAAGACAGACAATCAGCGTCAAATGATTTTTACTTGCCTAGAGTCCAGAACATGGCAATTACTGCGAACGTCATTGCGCCGACACAGGCCCAGCCCAATATCTTCAACCTCGATGTAATGACTAATCTACCCATGATTTCCGGCCGAGCTGCCATCAGCATCATCAGCGCCATAATTGGGACCGAAATAATGCCATTGATTACGGCGCTCCAGTAAAGCGCCTTGATTGGGTCGATTGGGGCGAAGCAAAGCGCGACGCCGATCAGCGTCGATATGGCGATAATGCCGTAGAATCTTTTTGCTCCCATGGGTTCCAGTTCCAGGCTACTCTTCCAGTTGAATGCGCCGCCCATTGCATAGGCGGCGGAACCTGCCAATACGGGAATCGCAAGCAGCCCCGTACCGATAATACCGGCACTAAACAGCCAAAAAGCTAACTCGCCTGCAATCGGACGCAAAGCCTCTGCTGCCTGCGCGGATGTTTGAATATCCATGATGCCGCGTGCATTAAGCGTCACCGCCGTTGTCAACATAATAAAGAACGCCACCAGATTGGAGAAACCCATGCCAATATAGGTATCGACTTTAATTCGGTGGAAGTTGGCTCTTGCCTGATCATGGGCATCTCTAAGGGGTCTTGCCTGCGGATTGAGGTGCTGTTCTTCAACCTCCTGCGAGGCTTGCCAGAAAAACAGGTAGGGACTAATCGTTGTGCCGAATACAGCAACCACAGTGGTGATATATTGCGGCTTCCAAGATAAATGCGGCAATACCATCCCGGTTAGCACCAATGTCCAGGGCGTATTTACCACGAATACGGTAGCAACATATGCCAGCAGGGTCAGCGTGAGCCATTTCAACACTCGGACGTAGTGTCTATAGGGAATGAATATTTGCAGCATCAACGATGTGATGCCGAATCCGATTGCATAAAGATGTGCATGGCCACCTATCAACAATTTCAATGCGTCACCCATGGCTGCGACGTCGGCCGCAATATTAATGGTATTGGCGATTAACAATAGTCCGACAATGCTGTACAGAAGCCATGCTGGATAGTGTTCTCGAATGTTGGCAGTAAGGCCTTGGCCACTGACCCGGCCGATTCTGGCGCTGACAACCTGGATGCCTACCATCAGCGGATATGTGAACAACACCATCCATAACATGCTGTAGCCAAATTGCGCGCCTGCCTGGGAATAGGTGGCTATTCCACTCGGATCGTCATCGGCGGCACCAGTGATCAAGCCTGGGCCTAGTTTCCTTAACCAGGAGCCTTCGGAGGGTGTTCTTATTTTTACCGCTTGTTGAGATGACATGCTTTTTCTTTCGCAAGGCAACCACTCAAAGAAAACCAGCAAAATAAACATACGGTTTTAATCAGGTTAGCACTCAAAACAACTGATGTAGACTATGTCTAGTCAACTCCCGAGAGGAAGATGCCAAGCATATTAAAAGTTCAATAACTCACTTATTCGTATGGACGATTTCCAGCTTAGTCAGCAGCGAAGCGTTATGTGCTGAGGTTAGGCCCCAACATTCATCCAAGCAGCTTTCCCAGGAAAATGCTTTAAATCTTACTCCTGTATTTGGGATAATTAAGAACAAACATGATCATGTCGCAATCGTACACGGCTTCCCGGATAACCTTGAGCTATGTACAGAGTACGCGCAGCTTCTGAATCAGCAAGAAGTACATACTTCGAATTTACTTGTGCCCAGTTACGCGATAACGCGATTAAAATAAGTGCTGAATACTGACGCACCCATGAGCAGCCAATTGAAACAGCGAGATCTGCAAAACATTTCCAGCCCAACCCTGGAATATTACAACCTGCGAGCCCAAGAGTTTTGGGAGGGCACGCGTCATCATGATGTCCAGCAGAACATACTGTCGCTATTGCAGTATATTGAAGCTGAGTTCCCATTCAAAATCCTCGATATTGGCTGCGGTCCCGGCCGTGATCTGAAAACATTCTCGAATCTTGGCCACTGCGCGGTCGGCCTGGATGGCGCTGAAAGCTTTGCCCATATGGCAAGGGACTACAGCGGCTGCGAAGTATGGCATCAGGACTTTCTGCAACTTAGTCTGCCGGATCTGCATTTCGATGGGGTATATGCAAATGCATCACTGTTTCATATACCTAGCGCGGAGCTTGCGCGCGTGCTAAGTGAACTCCATGCAACGCTTAAGCCCGGCGGCGTAATTTTCACATCGAATCCGCACGGGCATAACGAGGAAGGATGGAATCATGGAAGATATGGCGCCTATTATGACCTGGAGACCTGGCGCCACTATATGTCCCTTGCCGGATTCGTGGAGCTTACGCACTATTACCGGCCTGAAGGCCTGCCGCGCGAACAGCAACCATGGCTGGCAAGTGTCTGGCGTAAAACCTGATCAAGGATTGCTAATCGCGGCAGTCCACTCAAATACTGAACGATCCCAAGCACTCAAGCTGGCGGCAGCCTCAAAGCTGCTCTGCAGGAAATCCAGGAGCACGGCATCCGGTGATTCCGCTTGTCGTACTACATCATATGGCAAGATGAACTCACGCAATGTCGCATTATAAACAGCGCCATCCGGACGTATGGGCGCAGCACTAAATCCCACCGGCTCAGGGTATGCATATGCATAAAAAACCGGATAGGGTACCGGCCCTCCTCCCGGCCAAAATCCACAACTGCTTAGCTCGTGTGAGTAAGCTTCACGCGCGACCCGATCCGGGAAATTGGGTATGCCACCAGGATGCTCTGGAGCCAGGCGTCCTGAAAAGCGCGTCACGGCGAGGTCAAAACTTCCCCAAAAGAAGTGAACAGGGCTGCATTTGCCGTTGAACCTGGCACGAAATTGCTTGAACACGCGATCTGCCTGCACCAGGACGCGCCAGAATCGGTTAGCGTACTCAGCGTCATAGGAAGCATGCTGATGATCCTTCTCGAACGGAATGGCATCGGCTATTTCGTTGGGCGTAGTATGAATTTTTACATAGAGGCCGAGTTCGGCCAGATTCGTCAGCAGTGCTTCGTAAAAATCAGCAACCGAGCATGGCAGCAGTTTCATCGTTCTAACCGCCCCGTCGTTCGTTTGTATTAAAAGCAGATGATCGATAAAATCGAAATCAATTTGAAACGTGCGCTCGCCATATGGGATGGGCGATGTTGTCAGACCGCGTGCCGTTACGTAGAAGACCACGTGCCAGGAGTGATTGACCCATGGCGTCTGGACAAGTCGGATTTTGCCGACCATCTGCGTCCACATATGCAGCGTCGCGTAGGTATCCTTCCAGGCATCGAAGTCCAGGCTTGGCCATCGCTCGAGCGGCGTATTGGCCGAAAGTTTTGAGTGCGCCATAGGTTGCTCCATGCGATAGCTCAGGTTATGGATACCTAAGCATAAAGCCAGCCGACTCAATCAGCTACTATTTAATCAGGTGCTGGCCCGATAAATTCGGTCACTTCCAGACCAAACCCAGTCATGCTTGGCATCTTGCGCGGGACTGTCAGCAAACGCATTTTGCCCACGCCGAGGTCGCGCAATATTTGAGCGCCGATACCGTAGTCACGTAAATCCTGCCGCGATTTCGTCGGCTCATCGGCATGTTCAATGCGCTCGATTAGCTGCTGTCCAGTTTCATTACGACGCAGCAGGATAATGACACCCTCCCCTTGCCGAGCGATTGCTTGCATCGCCATCGGCACGCTCCACGAATGTGACTGGCTGTTGTGATCAAGCAAATCAACCACGGACAGCGGCTCATGCACGCGAACCAGGGTTTCCCGGTCCGCACTCGGCTGGCCTTTTACCAGCGCCAGATGCGTCTCTTGTGCCGTTTGCTCCTGATAGGCGATCAGGCGGAATTCGCCATAAGGCGTCTGTATCGTGCGCTCAGCGGCACGTTCAACCAGACGCTCGGTTTCACTGCGGTAATGGATGAGGTCTGCAATGGTGCCGATTTTGAGTTTACGTCGCTGGGCGAATTCGAGCAGGTCAGGCAGACGCGCCATGCTGCCGTCATCTTTAAGGATTTCGCAGATGACAGAGGCTGGTTCCAGCCCTGCCAGTTGCGCCAGGTCACAGCCAGCTTCTGTATGGCCAGCGCGCACTAGCACGCCGCCATTTTGTGCCATGAGCGGGAAAATATGCCCTGGGCTCACAATATCCTGCGGCTGTGCGGCTGTGCTAACTGCAGCCTGAATAGTACGTGCCCGGTCACTGGCTGATATCCCTGTGGTAACGCCCTGGGCTGCCTCGATGGAGGCGGTAAAATTAGTTCCGAGCTTGGTGCCATTGCGGTTCACCATGGGGTGCAGATCAAGCTGATTGCAGCGGTCTTCCGTTAGCGTGAGACAAATCAGCCCACGCCCATGCATTGCCATAAAGTTAATGTGTTCTGCTGTAGCGAACTCTGCGGCCATGACCAGATCGCCTTCATTTTCCCTGTCTTCTTCATCCATCAGCACGACCATGCGTCCTTCACGGATTTCTTTGATGATTTCAGAAATTGGGCTGATAAGGGCCGGTGCAGTTTGCTCCGGCTGTTGCAGACACTTAAGGCTGGTTAGATCGTTCATAATTAGCCCTTCGAAATACAGGCATAGGCAGAGTGATTATGGATGGACTCAAAATTCTCGCATTCGACTTCATAGCCGCCAATGCGAGTGTTGTTATTAAGCGCGGCTGCGACATCACGCACCATGTCTTCGACAAACTTGGGGTTGTCGTAAGCGCGCTCGGTAACATATTTCTCATCAGTGCGCTTTAACAGCCCGTATAGTTGCGAAGAAGCCTGCTCTTCTACCAACGTAATCAGGTCTTCTATCCATATAAAATCTTTGACTTTTGCAGACACCGTTACATGCGAGCGCTGGTTATGCGCACCATAGTCGGAAATTTTTTTCGAACACGGACACAGGCTGGTCACCGGGATCAGCACCTTGAGCGTGATATCAAGCTTGCCGTGTTTGATTTCACCAATAAAAGTCACTTCATAATCGAGCAGGCTTTGCACCCCGGATACTGGGGCGGCCTTGTTGACGAAGTAAGGAAAAGTCATTTCGACATGACCGGATTCTGCTTCAAGACGCTCTACCATTTCCTGCAGGATGGTCTCGAAACTTTCCACCGAGATTTCACGTTCATTCGTGTTGAGAATCTCAACAAAGCGCGACATGTGCGTGCCTTTGAAGTTATGCGGCAAGTGCACATACATATTAAACATGGCAACCGTGTGCTGGACTTCGCCAGTTTTGGTTTTCACCTTGACGGGGTGGCGTATGGATTTAATACCCACCTTGTCTATGGCAAGGCTGCGGATATCAGGCAGATTCTGGACATCTTCAATCGAAAAGTCGCTGGGAAGACCAACGGGAAGATTCATGCTATTCACCTTTGCACTTAATAATTTTCAGATTAAATACTCGTTGCCCAGAGACGTTCATCGTGCGTATGTGATTTCACATGCGCGGCAAATTCTGACACCAACATTGCTCTGTTGATTCAGCGGCAGCAAGCCATTACCTGCTTGCCAAAATAAAAGTGAAGGGAGCCCGCCAAGAAGATGAGCAAGGTAGCCTTGCCTGCGCGAAATCAGAAAGAACTAATATTTCTTCACCAGCACAGCTAATACATCTGCCATTGAGCGAACTCTCTTCTAAAGCCTGACGCAAGCCAAGAGAGGAGATAAGTTCAGCATATTCAACCTCCGGCCAATATGCTGAACTTAAAGATATTTTCCAACTTGCTCTTAGTCCGCGCAATCCTCTTTAGGGATTACTCCAAATGGATTAGAGGCCATCTGGCATTCACCTTTATCACCAAGCCTTTTTTTATCAGGGCTGCTTGAAAAGCTCACTGCGATATTTTGCCCAGTAATATGCGTCCATCACGGACACCGCGTAGACAAACAGTCCGCCAGCAAAATGTCCGATCATGGAAACGTCTGGATCAGCTACTTGATATGTAATCATCCCCAGCACCAGCATGAAAAAAATCATCAGCAAACCGCGCAATGGCGCGTTATTTATTACCTGCCCCACACCGGGTAGCAAGATTGCAATCACCAGCACCCAGTACGGGGACATGGGAGGGTGTAATTTTTTAGCTGGGATCGATCCTTGATTCATCTTTAATGCGCCTTTTCTATGTCTGGACAGCTTTCTAGGCTGTGGCGGATTTTAATTGCATGGTCAAGCAGGACTTCGACTTCTGCCTTATTGATAGGCGCACCATCGAATAAAGCGTTGCGCATCAGCATGTATTCGCCACGCTCTGCCTGTTTGGCCAGATAAGTAATTCTTACCATGGTCGGGGTAACCAGTAATTCCTTAACCTTTGCATCCACGAATAACTTGGGCACAAAATCATTGAGGACTTCCAGCGGCGCCACTACATATTGGTATTTAACGATGGCGTGCTGCGGCCAGCCTGGAGGAATCTGTAGGTTGCCATCCCAGTGCCATGATGGGCTGTAGAATTCTGTATTTTGGGGGCGGACAATAATGTCCAGACTGCCATATGACGGCGCATTGCCCATGACAGTGACGGTAAGCCAAAGCGGCGGTACCTTGCGAGCTGTCAAGGTATCCTCTATGACCTCCATGGACACCTGATAGCCAGCGCACATACCTTGCAAGCTTGGAAATCCAGTACCCACTTGCTTCTTGGAAGTTTCACTCAGCAGATTGATGCAGTCATTAAAGATGTTGGCGCGGCCATTTTTCACCTTTAGCGCATCACGCTGATAAAGCCAATAAAGCGTGGCGGTCATTACTATTAAGAACGCCGTAATATAGAAGTTAATCATGTTTATGTGAGGAATGGCTGGACGAGAATTGATATCCGCGCCCAGCCATTAACTTACTTACTCAAAGAACCATACTTTACGATAACTGCGTAGTAATTTCATCTATTTATTTTCCGATCTAGTCTTGCGTTTAACGCACAACCGTTACTGGACAATGCGCCTTGCTAATTACGGAGTAGGCAATTGACCCGAGCAACATTCGAGCAACACCCGTACGCCCTACCGAGCCGGTAATGATATGGCCGTAACCATTCTTTTCGGCATAATCGATAATGGCGGCTGCGATATTAGTGCCGCCAATAGCGGCGCAAGCAATATCCTCCAGGCCGGCCTGCTGGGCCTTGGCAATAGCGGCCTGCAACTCCTTCTGCAGTTGCGCATCTGCCGCACCAAAGGTCGAATGGTCCCAGTAAGCACTGTGTGACGCGCTTTCTGCTGTCACCAAAGTGACCGTTAGAAACGACAGGTGCGCACCTATTGCTTTTGCCAGCTCAACGGCATGATCCACGGCCTTACCAGAACTATGTGAGCCATCTGTAGCGCAAAGAATCTTTTTATTCATTTAATTCTCCTTAATAGCCTTTAGGGCGTGGCCATGGCATGGTGAATTGATCGGCACGCTTGACGAATTTATAGCGACGCAGGGTAAACCAGATCGATGCGACTATGTAAAAAGCCATGATCGATAGCAACGAGGAGCCGTAGCCAAGGAACGTAGCGAAGTACGTGGCAGAGCAAAGGATGAACAGAGTAATCGCCGGCAACGGGTGGAACGGATGTATATAGCCCCGATGTATGCTGCCCAATGGCCACATTTTCCTGAACTTGACCATGTTGAATGACATGAACGTGTAGCCCAGCAAGCCCGACAGGATAGAAAACGTAATCACCTGATCAAGCAGGCCGGTAAACGCGAATGCCACTGCAATAGGCACTAGAAATATGATAGACCGGTATGGCGTACGATAACGCGGGTGGATTGCGCCAAAGAATACCGGCATATAGCGGTCACGCCCGAGGGAAAACCAGGCTCTGGAAGCATCGTTGATACAGCCGTTGGCCGACGCGATAGCAGCAAACATGGTCGCTATGAACAACAGCAACTGTAGCTTGGTGTTACCAAGAAGGCTGGCAGCATCATAAAGCGGAGTGGTTGCCTGACCCAGGTATTGCCATGGAATTAAACCGGAGCAAATAAACCAGGTGAGGGAAGCTGCTACCAGCAAGGTAATCATGCCGCCCATGGTGCCCAGTGGGATAGCGCGGCCTGCTGACCTGACTTCTTCTGCCGCCTGGCACGTACCTTCAATGCCCAGGTAGTACCACATGCCGAATTGCAGCGATGCTATCACACCGATCCAGCCGTATGGCAGGTCAGTCAACAGCGCCTGGTGTTGTAACACCGCCCCTTGATGCAAGGGGTCGACTGCAATGAACAGCACCAGAATGGATACAAACGCTATCAGGGTAATGACAAAGTTGAGTGTCAACGTCATGAACACGCCTCGATAATTCAGCCACGCGAGGAATGCAATCGTCAATACCACAAAGGGTTTGGGATCAAGTCCCGGATGGCCCATTACCGCTGCACCAGACGTCATCAGGTCTCCCACCACCAAGGCATCAGCCGCAGCCAGCATGGTGTACGCCATGACCAGATACAAGCCCACATTAAACGCCATGAGCGGCCCGATGATATGCTTGGCTTGGGTGTATTGCCCCCCTGCTGCTGCAACTGTCGAAGTGACTTCCGAATCTATCATTGCAACACAGGTATAAAGCAGCCCGATTACCCAACATGCAATCAATGAACCGTATGCTCCGCCTTTTGCGACGGAGAAATTCCAGCCCATGAATTCACCAACAAGAACAATCCCGACACCTAAAGCCCAAATATGGAACGGGTTAAGTACTTTAAGCATCGAAATTCGCTGCTTATTTGCTTCTCCTGCGACTGTTGTACTCATCAATCTTCCTCCCTCATGAATGCAGCTAATAGCCCGTTAATGTTCTTCGCCTTCGCGCGAACTCATCAGGAACTCTTCATCATATTGTTTAGATACGCTCAAAGCGTCGACCACAATCCATAACAGCAGGATTGCCGCCACCCCCCAAGCCAGATAAGACAGAACATCTAGAAAATCCATAATCACTCCTAACGCGTGCGCTGGTTAATTTATTTATCGCCGAATTTCTCGGCGATGACTTCTCTATATTCCTTCTCTGATACTTTGAGCATGAATACAAAATAACCAACAATGACAAGTATCGTGATGCCCAGCCACAATGGGTCTATGGAGTAATCGAACTTGCTGTTGATAAGAGCAGCAGTCTTTTCCGGGTCATAGCCCAACTTTATCCATTGCGCCTGTTCAATCGCGGATAAGTGCAGCGATTCCCACGTCACCTTGGCTGTATCGGCTACGGCTTCTGCCGCCGCTTCAGTCTTGAGTATTAACGGAATCAACAGGCTGGCGAAAACCAGAGCCAGAATAAAAAGACTGTCGAACACCTGGCCAAACCAGCCCTGCTTTGGCGGAACATAATTTTGCTTCATGATGCATCTCCCTTATCTATGTAGTGGCTCTGGATTTTTTGAGCTCAGCAGCTGCGGCTTTATTGGCATCCAGATTCTCGATATCCAGGCCATAGATATACTGCTTGTCTTCGGCCAAATGCTTGGTCATAGCTGTAACTGAGGCGGTGTTGAACACCAAAAGCATGGTGCTGGCGATATACATGACCAGGCGAATATTGCTGTCATGCACGATTTGAAGAATGCTAATCAGTACGAATAGTATGGCTGCCCATAAAAGGATCACATCGACATATGCCATGCAGCAGTCCTGCACAAACATACGCTGCATCCTGGACTTTAGATCCTGTTTCATTTTCATCTCCTGACCCGGTTTTTTTTATGTAACTAAGAGTTATGCACAACAAGTCCAGTTGTGGGGATAGTCAGCCAAAAGGCGGACATAACTCGTAATGAAGACGTTTAGGGTAAGGCAATAAAAAATAGAGGATATGCGCTCTAAAAACGATTGGTTGTCTCATTCTCAAGCAGAGAAAAGAGGAGGTCAAAACTGCTTTACAGTAAGACAAACCATTCATTACGCATATCCTCCATGAACCCAGCCATAGACCGGGGGAGACTATAACTTAAAAAATCACACTATCAGATCTTTGTTACTCCTGGAATCCAGGTAGTACCAGCCAACGGCACTTTCGCCATGGCAGCAGCTTCAATAGTCAGCGCTACCAGATCTTCCGGCTCAAGATTGTGCAGGTGGGATTTGCCGCAAGCGCGTGCAACCACTTGCGCTTCCATGGTCATCACCGATATGTAATTAGCCAGACGATGACCTGCCTTGACCGGGTCGACGCGTTTCATGAGTTCCGCATCCTGCGTGGTGATACCAGCGGGATCCTTGCCTTCATGCCAGTCATCATAGGCGCCAGCCGTGGTACCCAGCTTCTGGTACTCTTCTTCCAGATGTGGTTCGTTGTCGCCCAGTGCGATCAGCGCAGCTGTACCAATCGCCACCGCATCCGCACCCAGTGCCAATGCTTTGGCCACATCGGCGCCATTGCGAATACCACCGGAAACAATCAGCTGCACTTTGCGGTGCATGCCCAAATCTTGCAGGGCCTGTACTGCAGGGCGAATCGCGCCAAGGATAGGAATACCCACATGCTCGATGAACACTTCCTGCGTTGCAGCAGTACCACCCTGCATACCATCCAGAACCACTACATCAGCGCCGGCTTTGACTGCCAGGGCAACGTCAAAGTAAGGGCGTGTGGCACCGATCTTCACATAAATCGGTTTTTCCCAATCGGTGATTTCGCGGATTTCGGCAATCTTGATTTCAAGATCGTCCGGACCGGTCCAGTCAGGATGACGGCAGGAGGAGCGCTGATCGATGCCTTCTGGCAAACAGCGCATCTTCGCTACACGCTTGGTGATCTTTTGACCAAGCAACATACCGCCGCCGCCTGGCTTTGCACCCTGGCCGACGACCACTTCAATGGCATCAGCCTTGCGCAGATCATCCGGGTTCATGCCATAGCGTGATGGCAGGTATTGATACACCAGAGTAGTCGAATGCCCGCGTTCTTCTTGCGTCATGCCGCCGTCACCAGTAGTAGTGCTGGTACCCGCTGCACTGGCACCACGACCTAATGATTCCTTGGCCGGGCCTGACAATGAACCGAAGCTCATGCCGGCAATGGTCACCGGAGTTTTAAGATAAATAGGCTTCTTGGCGAAACGTGTGCCGAGTACTACATCGGTACCGCATTTTTCACGGTAACCTTCCAGCGGGTAACGGCTTACAGATGCACCGAGGAACAGCAGGTCATCGAAATGCGGCAGCTTACGCTTGGAACCGCCGCCGCGAATGTCGTAGATACCAGTTGCTGCAGCGCGTCGTATTTCAGCATTGGTACTCTTATCAAACGTCGCGGAAATACGTGGTTCTGTATTCGGAATATGATGCGTAGCCGCTGAATCTAAAGGTTTGGACATTTTAATAGGCTCCTGCGTTATCGACATGGAAGTTATAGAGGTTACGGGCAGAGCCATAGAGCTTGAAGCTGTCCGGGCTCACATCTTTATGCCCGCTTTTGGCCAGCAGATCTACCAGAATCTTGCGCTCTTCAGCACCCATGGTTTTTTCTTCACAATCGGCGCCCAGGCTTTTCACTGTGCCGCGCACAAAAAGCCTGGCTTCATAGATGGAGTCACCCAGACCTTCGCCAGCATCGCCGAGGATCACGAGATTACCAGCTTGCGCCATAAAGGCTGAAAAACTGCCCACTGAGCCACCGACCACAATATCCGCGCCTTTTAGCGCGATAGCGGTGCGCAAGCCTGCATCGCCATCAATGACCAGCAGACCACCGTTTGCCGTGGCACCTGCCGCATTAGAAGCAAAGCCTTTAACATGCACGTGGCCAGACATCATGTTTTCGGCAACACCGCTACCGACGCTGCCTTCCACGACCACTTTTGCCAACTGGTTCATACCTGCTGCGTAATAACCAGCGTGGCCTTTGATGGTAACTTGCACATCGGCCTTTAAGCCCACTGCAATATTATGCGCACCATTGGGATTTTCGATTTCTACTGTTTTTCCATCTAAGCCACTCGCGTCGCCGTGGAGGAACTGGTTCACTTCACGCAGCGGCTTGGTGGCCAGATCAAATTTTAGAGTTTCCATACATACATCTCCTTAGGGGAAGGCTCGAACACCTTTGCGTTTTTGATATCGGGTAAATGTGCCAGCGAGCGGAATTCTGAAGCGATCGCAACATAATCATCATGCTCAGCAATCATTGCCGGTTTGCAGCCGTATGGATCGCGCACCAGCGCAAGCTGGTCGCTGGTACCCATCAACAGGGTATAAAAGCCATCCAGCTCGTCAAAGCCATGGTTCAAGGCAGTTTCAAGATCGTCGCCTTCACGCATACGCCATTGCAGGAAACGGCAAGCAGCTTCGGTATCGTTATCTGTTTCAAAGGCAATGCCTTCGTGCTGCAGTTTGCGGCGGATGGTATTGGCGTTGGATAAAGAACCGTTATGCACCAGGCACCAATCTTCGCCTGCAGTAAATGGGTGTGCGTGGGCCGGGGTGATGGCAGACTCGGTTGCCATGCGTGTATGGCCTACCAGGTGACTGCCGCTGAAGTTTTTGAAGTCATAACGTGCAGCGACTTCAGCCGGAGTGCCGACATCCTTGTAGATATCCATAAGCTGGCCCACTGACAGCAGGTGCAGATTAGGATAATTGTCCTTGATCCAGGCCTTGACCGTCTCAGGCTCCAGCGATGTGGTCAACACCGCGTGGTTGGCCTTAGGAGCGATCGTGGCCTTGGTGCTCAGATGCTTTTCAAAATCATGTCCCAGCTTGACCCAGTTGAAATCCTCTTCGCCTGAAAACAGGCTGAACTTTCTGGAATCAGCCGCCACTGGTGCACCGAATATGGCCAGGCCGGCAGAGTCCGGACCTCTTTCCGTCATGCCGATGAGCATCGGCAACATGAGCTCGCCAATATTGGCGCGCATTTTCTGGTTCTTCACCAGCAATCCAACAATCCCACACATACCATTCTCCTTACAAAATTAACAACGAGGACTAGAAAAATTCTACGTAACGATTAACTTCCCAAGTAGAAACATGGCGTTGGAATTCCACCCACTCCGCATGTTTCAACTCCAGGTATGTACTGCTTAAGCCGTCACCCAAAGCATCGCGAATCACGGTATCGGCTTCCAATGCATCCAATGCTTCTTTCAAGCTCTGTGGCAAGATGCCGATGCCTTGTTCTTGTAATTGGGCAGGCGAAAAGTCATACAGATTGGTAGCATGACCCGGGCCTGGGTGCAATTCGCGTTCCACGCCATCCAAACCTGCTGCAATCACCGCTGCCGCCGTCAGATATGGGTTACAGCTGCCGTCGGGCAGACGCAGCTCCAGTCGGCCATAAGGAATGCGCACCATGGTGGAGCGATTGTTATTGCCATAGGAAATGTACGACGGTGCCCAGGTTGAGCCAGTCAGTGAACGGCTCACTATCAAGCGTTTGTATGAGTTGACGGTAGGCGCAGCCAAGGCGGTTATTGCCGGGGCGTGTTCCAGCAAACCTCCCAGGAAGTGATAGGCCAGTTTGGATAAACCATGGCCCGTCTCATCGCTGTCGTCATGGAACAGGCTCTTTTTGCCGTCACCAATGGACATATGCATGTGCATGCCATTGCCTGGGCGATCGTTGAAAGGCTTAGGCATCAAGGAACAGATCATGCCCAGTTCATGGGCAATTTCGCTCGCTGCCATTTTGAACAGGATGAAGTCATCCGCACTCTTCAAACAGTCAGCGTAGGTATAATTGATTTCAAATTGGGCGTTAGCATCTTCATGGTCGATCTGGTAAACATCAAGGCCTGCTGCGATCAGGGATTCCGTTAAACGCTCCAGGAATGCATTGTTGCGGGTGATGCCTTTGTAGTCGTAGCAAGGCTTCAGCAATGTATCGGTTGGGTCGTTGGGACGTATGTGGCCATGCTCGTCTTTACGCAGCAAGGAAAACTCTGGCTCAAGCCCTGTATATAACGTCCAGCCCTTCTTACTCAGTCTTTCAATCTGCTGCTTGAGCACCACACGCGAGTCATAGCCGTATGGCTTGCCTTCTACGTGGCCATCGCAAACAATGCGGGCATAGCCAGGTTGCCAGGGAATCAGGCCCAGCGTGGACAAATCACCCACTGCCATATAATCCGGACCGTTAGGCAAAATACCCATGCCCCAGATCGCACCACCGGCAAACCCGGCGCCATTCTTAAGGATGGATTCCAGATGAGCCACTGGTACCGACTTAACCTTGGCTACACCGTGAATATCCACGAACTGCGCCAGAATGTATTTCACATTGTTGTCTTTCAGAAACTTCTTTGCCTCTGCCACAGTTTTCATCAATTTCTCCTTATACATCCAAAATGTCCGCTGCGCATCACAGCATCCCTTTAAAATGACCCGACAGGCCAACTGCACCACCGCCCAACTCTCCTGCAATTTCCAACAACA
>JBDTOX010000133.1:0-4845 GCA_039933015.1 Methylophilaceae bacterium | reverse complement strand
AAGTTCATTGCAAATTTTGGAACTATCAATAACGAGAGACTGGGTGAGTCTATCAACTGCGGCAGATTTGCCAATGAGTTTTGCTGTACCGCGCATAAGGGCTATCGGCACAGGAAATACCCTACTGGGCCGATTTAGCGCAGTCGCCACGGCACGAATCAATTGCGGCGTCGAAACATCCTCGCCATCGCTCACCAGGTAGGTCTGCCCTGCCGCCGCAGGATGCACGGCGCAAGCAATCAACGCATCTACCAGATTGCCCACATAAACCAGGCTGCGCGAGTTGCGGACACTGCCCAATGGCAGGGGAATACCGCGATCCACCAGATTTAACAGCCTGGCGAAATTGGCTTTTACGCCGGGGCCGTAAACCAAAGGTGGGCGCACAATCACCACCTCTATACCGGCGTTCCGGGCAATCGTCTGTAACTCTTGCTCTGCCTCCCACTTGGAGATCGCATAGGGGTCTTGCGGCTGCACGCTATCTGACTCCTTAAATGCTAGACCAGATGTCGTGCACTCGCCATTTACTTTAATTGAGCTTACATACACAAAACGCTTAACCCCGGCACTAGCCGCCTGCATTGCCAGATTAACGGTTGCGTGCAAATTCACTTTTTGGAACTCTGCTAAAGGATCGGCGGCATGGTCATGCATCACATGAACACGAGCAGCCAGATGCACCACCACATCTACCGCTGCGAGAGCTTTGCTCCAATTCGTAGCGTGGTCAATATTGCCGACCTCGAATTGTTCAACCGCTGGACTAAGCATTTCTGACAACACAGGTCTGCCTCGTATCGCCGCACGGACATGCATGCCCTTGTCTAGCAGTCGGCGGCAGAGTTCATGTCCTACAAAGCCTGTGGCGCCAGTAACGAGTATTCTGGGAGTTTGCATTAATCGTAGCCCTTACAAAGTCTTAGCTCTGCTTGGACCATACAGTGCGATTTACATAATCGACATAGCTCAGTACAACCCGCAGCACCTGTTTGGAAACCGGGCCTGCTTCATAATCTGGAACCATGTGCATAATCTGGCGGATTCTGTCATGTTGTGCCATGACGACCTTTACAGCATCAAGCACCCGCTCAGCTTTGAGTCCAGTCATGATAAGCGTACCCACATCCATGCCTTCGGGTCTTTCGTGTGCATTGCGTATAGTGACGGCTGGCAGATTGAGTAATGATGCCTCTTCAGTAATGGTACCGCTATCAGAAAGCACGCAGGCTGCATGCATTTGCAGCTTGATGTAATCAAGAAAGCCGAAAGGCTTGGCAAACTGAATCAATGGATTGAGCTTTCCGAGCTCCAACGCGTCCAGACGTTTTCTGGTACGGGGATGTGTGGAAACAATTACTGGGTATTCGTATACCTCGGCCAGTGCATTCAAAGTCTCAACCAAATCCAGCAGATTTTCAGGGGTATCTACATTTTCCTCGCGATGCGCGCTGACAATGAAGAATTTGTTTATTTCCAGACCCACCTGCTTTAGCACATTGGATTGCTGGATCTGCGGTAGGTAGTAATCAAGTACCTCGCGCATATGTGAACCTGTTTTGATGATAGTCTCAGGGCGAATGCCCTCGGCTATCAGATAGCGGCGCGCATGTTCAGTCAGCACCAGATTAATGTCACTCAGGTGGTCTAAAATCTTGCGATTCAGCTCTTCAGGAACACGTTGATCGAAACAGCGATTTCCTGCCTCCATGTGAAATACCGGGATCTTGCGGCGTTTTGCCGCAATGACGGCCAGGCAGGAATTAGTGTCCCCATACAGCATCACCGCATCCGGTTTTTCTTTTTCCATCACCTCGTCAGATTTTTCGATCACGCGCGCGATGGTCTGTGCCGCATTCTCGCCGACTGCTTCCAGGAAGTGATCTGGCTTACGGATACCAAGATCCTCAAAGAACACTTGGTTCAGCTCGTAATCGTAGTTCTGCCCGGTATGCACCAAGATATGTTTAGTATGTTCATCGAATTCAGCGATCACACGACTCATCTTAATCAGCTCTGGGCGCGTGCCGACAATGGTCATAACTTTAAACATTAAGTTCTTCCCGAATGTAGTCCAATTTCAACAACAGCGCCTTGACCTGATCCACGTTCAGGCGGTTGGTGTTGTGGGAGGTGTAGTCATCCAGATGGGATATCTTTTCCTCGCCTTCGCTGAAGTACTTGGCGTAATTGAGGTCACGGTTATCCGCGGGAATGCGGTAGTAGTCACCCATGTCTTGTGCGTGCGCTATCTCTTCGCGCGAGATGAGCGATTCATACAGCTTCTCGCCATGCCGCGTACCGATAATCCGGATCTCATTCTCTTTTGCAAAAACTTCCTTCAGCGCTTGCGCGAGATCCGCTACGGTCGATGCAGGCGCTTTCTGTACAAAAATGTCGCCCTGCTGCCCATGCTCGTAGGCGTAAAGCACCAGGTCCACGGAATCTTCCAGCGACATCAGGAAGCGCGTCATATTAGGGTCAGTTATCGTGAGTGGCTTGCCCTCTTTCAATTGCGAGATAAACAGCGGGATGACCGAGCCACGGGAGGCCATGACATTCCCGTAGCGCGTCGCACAGAACACAGTATCGCCTTCGCGCTGCATCCGTGCCTTGGCGACCATCAGTTTTTCCGCCATCGCCTTGGAGATGCCCATCGCATTGATGGGATATACCGCTTTGTCCGTACTCAATACCACCACGCGCTTGACGCCGCTGGCGGCGGCTGCATTCATCACGTTCTCGGTACCAAGTACATTGGTACGTACCGCCTCCATCGGATAGAACTCGCACGAAGGGACCTGCTTCAATGCGGCAGCATGAAACACATAATCCACACCCTTCATCGCTTGATACGTGCTGTCATAATCTCGCACATCACCGATGTAGAATTTAAGCTTGCTGTTGTTCAATGCTATGCGCATCTCCTCCTGCTTCTTTTCGTCGCGGCTGAAAATACGAATCTCCCGCACATCCGTTGACAAGAAGCGCTTTAGTACGGCATTGCCAAATGAACCTGTCCCACCTGTAATCATTAATGTTTTATTTTTGAACATAATTTTGTAGCCTTGCGTTATTTATAAGAATGCATCAAGCGTATGAGTTCAGGCCATTCAGGCGCAACATAACCTGTTGCTGCACAGAATTTATCCGCATTTAATGATCGATCAATAACTAGGCGGTCGTCTGGAATTATTTGTATTGATTTGCCATATACATCGGCAATCAATCTAAGCAGATCGTACTTGTTAATAGGTTGCGCCGCGACATGATACACACCTTGCAATTCGGGATGCGGGATCACGACATCGCGAATAATCTTTGCCAGGACTACCGTAGGCACACCGGAAAAGATTGCTCGGGTATAACCTTTACACTTTTCTTGTTGGGACAGGAACCAGTCGATCAGGCCATGCGCGCTCTGCAACTCGTGGCCGATAATCGAGGTGCGCAAAGTAATGGCGTGCGGATAGCTAACTTCACCCAGATATTTCGACTTTCCATATAGATCATTGGCATCTGAAGCATCAGACTCACAATAACCGCCTTTGTCGCCGGAAAAGACACAGTCTGTGCTCATATGAACCAGACGCGCACCTGACAACTCGCACAGCTTGGCCAGCCGATGAGGTAACAAGGTGTTAATTGGAACCGCCTGCAACGGGTCATCGGCCTCAGCCAATTGCTTGATCAGGCCGATACAATTAACAACGACATCAGGACGTGTACGAATAAAAGCCTGTGTCAGGGAATCTTGCTGTTCGACATCTACCCCGACGAGCAACTGTCTGGCGATGCTTTCCTGAAAGAAGCGCTTTGAAGCAGCGGAACGAACAGTGCCGTAAACTTGCCAATCGACCTTTTCACTCAGCACGCGAACTACTGCATTTCCGAGCATACCGCTGGCACCCAACACCAATATTCTCATCTGTATATCTCTTAGTGTCGGTTATATGTTGACTGCAAATGGTCTATCAATTGATCGACCAGCATGTCGTGTGAAAAATGTTGTGTATAGTACAAACGGCCCTTAGCACCCAGTTCTTCCCGCTCATGCGAGGGCATATGATACATCTTCAGCACAGCCTCCGCCAAGGCTACCCCGTCTTCAGCCGGCACCGTTAATCCTGCCCCCGATGCGCTGACAAGCTTGGCTCCCTCACCATCAAGGCTCGCCAGAATGGGCCTACCCGCAGCCAGATAGGCTTGCACCTTGCTAGGAATAGTAGCTCTGAAAATTTCCTGGTCCGCCAGCGTAACGAGCAAAACCGAAGCTTTCTGCATAAAACCAGGCATCGTTTCCATCGGAAATCTCCCTGGCAAATGCAGATTATCCAAGCCGCGCTTGCTTACTTCCTGCAACATCCACTCCCGTCGACTCCCGTCGCCCACTACAACGAACTGGATATCTGCATGGCCTTTCAGCAAGGTGGCTGCTTCGACAATCACCTCGACCGCTTGCGCGGTGCCAATATTACCGGCAAACATGAGGGAAAACCCACGACCTAATCCGGCAATATCAGGCACAGTCGCTGTGCTCGGCGTGGAAAAGCTCTCATCAACCGAATTGGGGTAATACCTCACTGGCGTACCCGAAGCCATGGCGCTGACGGGTCCGACAAAAGCCTCGGACTGGGCCAGCAACAGGTCCACATGACGGTAGATGAAACGCACAACACGCTCTACCCATTGGAGCACAATCCGGTTGCGCACGTACCCTGTCGCCGAGAGGCTTTCGGGCCATAAGTCTTGCACCCACAGCACCACAGGACATCCTTTGAGCCAACCTAGAAAGATTGCAGGAATAGCTTGCAGTATTGGCGAGGGAGCATAGATAAAAATTAC
>JBDTOX010000132.1:0-4807 GCA_039933015.1 Methylophilaceae bacterium | reverse complement strand
TTTCGTTTTCAGGCGGGTTCGGATTTTCCGAAGCCTTCCCTGTTCGTGGTTTAGTTGCAGTTACTGATTTTTGGTAAGGGGTACCAGAAATAATCCCGGCTTTTATCTTCGCAGCAAAATCGTGTAGGGAAATCTTGTTGTTGCGAGCATCAGCCTTCTTCATGACCGACTCCTCACCGGGATCAAGCATTGTTGCTGCATTTACCCCGATCCCATTACCCTTGCGAAAAATTCTCCCACATACACTTCCTAAGGTTTCAGCCAATTCGTTACTTATTATCAAAGGATCGGAGTAGAACGTTGATTTGCTCGGATCGAAAGTAATCCAAAATTTTTCCGACTTTCTGGGAGGAGATATTTTTTTATCAACATCCACAGCCAATCGCCCTAATAACCAAAATTTATGATCTTTTTTGCGGATAAGCCAAATATTCTCAGGATGCCTTTCTTTTATATCGTCCCAGTTTAGTTTATTGGTACGGAAATAATTCTTTGAGTATTCCGGGTTACAAAGATCATTTTCCATTTCACACCAGTTGAATGCGCAGTCAGCCATTTTGATTCCTGAGATTTATTTAATTTTTATATGTTTTACCATTACCGAGCCAACTGATTTGGCATAGTAAATTTATCAGTCGCTGTTGATTAGTCGATTTCCCATTGACCATCGTCAGTTCTGAGCTTGCAATCAATACAGCAAGGCACCGTGCTCTCGACAATGCTACATTCATTCGATTCCTGCTATACAAAAACTCAATAAATCTCGGCAGGTATTCCTCGCTGGAGGTAGTCATCGAGACAAGCACCACCTGAGCCTCCTGCCCCTGAAACTTGTCTACTGTTCCGACTCGCGCACCTTCAGGCAGAGTTCTTTTCAGCAGATTGACCTGCATGTTGTAAGGAGCCACCACTAGGATGTCCTGCAAGGTGAAAGGGTGAATGTTCCCATCGCCATCCCTGTATTTTTGGGTAATCAGGTTAGCAACCAGCTCCCGCACCACCTGCGCTTCCTCGTCACTGCGTTGGGAACACCCGTCATGAACTACAGGAATATATTTAATTCCCGTTGGTTGCAGTGCTGGTTGCGCGTTTTCATCAAGCACCAAAGCCTGCTTGAAAGTTGATTCATCTGACTCCAGCCTTGAGTCGTAAATCGCATCCGAGATAAAGCGGCAGACATCCGGGTGCATGCGGTAAGTTGCGGACAGGAACACCCCTCTTTCTGGTGCGATCGTCGCCTCCCCATCCAACAGGTAATCCAGCGCCGACTCGCCACTCCGTCCAGGATGCACCCCCTGGATGGGCTGACCAAGCTGCATCTGGTCACCAAGCAATATCAGGTTGCGTGCGCACATGCTCATAGCAATCGTGCTGGCCAAGGATACCTGGCCAGCTTCATCGATAAAGAGATAGTCGTATTGCTCCCAGAAATCGGGCCGAGCAAGCAGCCATGCCGTACCTGCCAGAAGCTGCGGGAGCGGCTTCATCTCACCAATTACCTTGGCACTCGCAACATTTGCGATGAAATCGCTTTCAACATGTTGTTCTATCGTCGAGACCTTCTTCACCCCTTGGTAGTTGGCGCCAGCCTCACGCATGCGTTTGTCGACAGCATGCAGCAGGTTGTTGATCGCCTTGTGGCTGTTGGAGGCAACGGCCACACGCTTGCCGTCTCGGAGAAGCGTTGCAATCAGGTGAGAACCCGTGAACGTCTTGCCCGTCCCGGGCGGCCCCTGAATGAAAAGATAGCTTTCGTTCATCCGTTCGACCGCAGATATGGTCTGTTCCAAACCACCCTTGCCATGGCAGACGATGGCTTGCCCCGGTGCTATGCCGTTGATTTCTGGCAACTTGCGCAGCAGATAGTCATGAACCGCCTTAAAGCGCGCATCACCCACGATGGCGGAGTCTGCGAAGGCAAACAGAGCACTCTGCATGGCGTCGGCCTTGACCGGCGCACCCATGGACACGGCGAGCGTGGACGGCGGCTCACCGTTGTCATCCAGGGGAATCTCAAGGTCGATGCTGCACCGATCCTCATCGAGGTCGATGACGATCACGTCTTTCAAGTTATCTAGACGATTAACATGACTGCCGGCCCGGATTTTGAAATCCTGCTCGGGATAGAGATAGCGATAGACATCATGCCGATCGCCGCCTCCCACCATCTCCGGCGAATGCAGACCGGCAATCACTTCAGGATCCTCGATCAAATCCTCGAACTCCGCCCCCTGCCGTGCGAACAGTGACCACCAGGCCGGCTTGGCACTCCTTCGGTAGAAGTCCAGCAGGGAATCGATCAGACTGGCCAGTTCCCGATCCAATTGAGGATTCTCGGGATGAACGATCAAGCGCCGGTGAAAATCTTCGAGACGTGCTTCATGCTCAATTGTCTTGTCTGATTTTCCCTTAGCGGGTTTTTTGCCTGACGCGGTTGCCTCTTGGATTGAGAGCCACGGTATTCCTTCCGGCCTTAAGCTCAACAGCCAATCCCGCAACTGCCAGGTAGATCGGCAATCATCTTCGTTGTAGATGCGGATGGATTCAAGCAGGGCCGGATCCTGCGTCTCGCGCCAGTGCTCATAGACCACGATGCTGTCGGTCGCCTTCTTCACTTCTGCCGAACGCTTCTCGGCGTAGAAGGCTTCCACATACTTAATTGAATAGCTGGGCTTGGAGATGCGCAGCGCCTCGCGCACCACCTTGTAGAGATCGACCAGACGGTGCTCCCGGAACAGTTGATCAACAGCCGACTCCTTCACGCCATGGAGGGACATCAGCTTTTCTAAGGCGTGCCTTTCGTAATTTGCGTAATGGTAGATATGCATCGCCGGATATTGGGCTTGACGCTCAGTTACGAAATCCATGAATTCGCTGAAGGCCACCCGCTCCTGCTCCCGGTCATGTGCCCAGAACGGCTTGAACAAAGGTTTTCCATCATCGAAGTAATAGAGACCGAACAGATATTCGAGGCCGCCCTCCTGCATGGGGTCGCCTTCCATATCAAAAAACAAGTCTCCTTCATCAGGCATGGGCAGGCGTGCGAAGCCCCTTACTTCACCTTCCGACCATGGCAGTACGATGACTTTCTGCTCATCGGTTTCTCGTTCGATCACCTGTAGCGATGCCTGTTCTCTGAGTTTGTTCAGTGATTCCATAGGCAGTTTGGGAACAACTGCGTCCGTTCCAATGCTACCCAGTTGAGCAACGGTCTTAATACCGGCTTGTTCCAGTCTTACGATCTGTTGCCTAGTGATGTTTGCCACTGCGGACAAATGATCATCTTTGATACGTCGAACCTCACAACGCTCACGCCAGGGACAAAGTGGACAATGGTCACAGGGGGTTGGATAGGGTGGGATGTTTTCCGGATATGTCGCAACATAGCTCAGGAAGCGTTCCAGCAGTTGTCGGTAGTAATAAACATAGTCGTTTACCAGGAACGTCTCGCGCTTGCCGCTGCCCAGTTCAACATGCATGTGCCGTGGCATCTGCCCTATCTGGTCAGACAGCAGATCTGAATAGAAGCAAAGTTGCAGGATGAACTTGGCTTTGGTGGAGCGAGCCAGCTTGGTGTCGGCGACTTCATACAACCATTGACCATCAGTTCCCTGACCGCTACGTAGCAGAAAATCGGCGTGGCCTATCAAATTACCACGCTGCAAAGTAGCTTGATATATGACCTCGGCACCTTCCTCGATAGCCTGTTTTGTGGCGGCGATGCGCTTAGCCAGTTCGAGCTTTGTATTTATCTCAACACAGTGCGCATGCTGCGCTTGCAGTCGAGAATAGAACTCGGCCTCATGTTCGTAGCCTTTGTCCTGAACAAGCTTGGACTGCTCATCATCCTTGGCCTTTTCCATCGGGCTATCAAGATGGAGGCGATCCAGCCACGTGCGATGCACGCACTCTGCGAAATAAGTCAGGTCGCTCGCTGAAAACAGCATGTTGCCGTCACTCTTTTGCAATGATCACTCTCTTATGAAATGATGAAAACGGTGCTCTTAAGCCCAGGCAGCAACAATATCATACAGAGTGGCCCAAATAATGAGCCACAAATAAAGTGTCGAATTTACTTTCGCCTTCCTATTCTGAACTTAGTAGCTCATTCTGCGAGCCACTACTGATCCTACACTGTCAATCTGACTGAGATATGGAGATGACAGCGATGGAACAGTTGACCCAACATGCAGCAGCTCGAATGCAACAGCGAGGTATCAAAGAGCAGACGCTCGAATGCTTGTTCGAATTCGGTTCAAAAACTCATGATCATAAGGGAGGGGTGGTCGTATTTTTCGACAAGCAGGCACGTAAACGGCTGCAAGGTCGATTTGGCAAGGATGGGGTTCGGCAAATGGAATCCCAGATGGATGCTTATGCCGTCATTTCCCAGCGCGGTGATGTCGTGACAGTCGGCCACCGAACCAAGCGTATCAATCGCCACTGAATAGAGGAATGCATGGCTATTCTGATTGAAGGCATGGCCATGGTTTTCGAGAACGCCACGCTGGAGGCCAAACACCTCTGAGGGATCTATGGCTTCCAGCGTGGCTTTGGGGCAACGATTTGTTTTGCACGGATGCTAAACAGAAGAAGTGGCGCTGATCAGTGCAAAGGCAAAGAAAACGGACAGCAAAAATAGGGGCGCCGCCCCTATTTATTTACCCGCACTTACTCTCGCCGCAATTCAGGCAGGTCAGGCAGCCATCCATCACGATTGCCGCTTTAGTGTGGCATTTGTTGCAGAGCTGCGCGCCTTTGGGGAAGCCTTCTTCGTTGCGCGGTTCGGTAGTGTTGCGATCTAAAT
>JBDTOX010000131.1:0-9796 GCA_039933015.1 Methylophilaceae bacterium | reverse complement strand
ACGAGCCGGGGCCGGCGCCAAAAGCAATCCCGTCGAGATCATGCAAGCCAATGTTTGCCTTAGTCAAAAGCTCGCGCAACAGAGGCAAAATTTGCTGCGAATGCGTTTGTCCGGCCAGCACGCTATGCGAATAGGTGGCGTGCTCCAGCAGCAAAGCCAGCGAAAGATATTCGGTAGAAGTGTCGAGTGCGAGGATACGCATGGGGTTCCGTAAAGCCAACTAAATGATTAGATACTATTTTGCCACTAATCCAGGTTTGCCACTAATCTGCCCCGTCCAATACCTGATGCGCTACCGCCACAATGCTCATGCCCGAGCGTTGCTGACCCACATGACGGGCAGACTATCCGCGTGCTAGACTAATTTCATGCAAGCTCTGCAATTCCAAGCACTGCACACCATAGATATCCAGAATTGGCAGCCCAACCTGGCGACAGAACAGCGCCAGCAACTGGCCCTTGCCCTGGAACAAGGGCAGGTTGTCTACTTGCCGCAACTGCGTTTCCCGCTAGAGGATGCCGAACATATCTTTTATTCGCCGGAATGGTTGAGCGGCAAGCGCAAGAACATTAGCCTGGAAGGCAGCGAGGTGCGTGGCGCCACAGGGTCGCAGGAACTGTTGGCGCAGATGGGCGCCATGATCAACCGCTACGCCGGGCAGGCAACCAACCTCATCAACCACCTGTTTCCGGGCTACTCGCAGCATCTGCAGCAGGCACGCACCAGCTTCCGCCCCAGCATGGTCGAGGACCAGCCAACATCGTGGAAGAAGGACGATGCGCGTCTGCATGTGGACGCTTTCCCTTCACGCCCCAACCATGGTGAGCGCATCTTGCGCGTCTTCACCAATGTTAACCCGGCAGGGGTTCCGCGTGTATGGCGCGTAGGTGAACCGTTCGAGAATGCCGTCAAAAAATTTCTGTCCGACATTCCGCAGCCATTCCCCGGCTCGGCCAGATTGCTGCATGCACTCAAAATCACCAAGCGCCCACGCAGCGAGTATGACCACATCATGCTGCAGCTACATGACCGCATGAAAGCCGACCTCGATTACCAGAAGCAGGCGCCGCAACAGACTGTACATTTTCCGCCAGGCAGCACATGGATATGTTTTTCCGATCAGGTCTTTCATGCCGCCATGTCGGGGCAATTCATGTTTGAGCAGACTCTGCATTTGCCTGTCGCCGCGCAATACCATCCAGAAATGTCGCCGCTACAGGTGCTGGAACGTCTGCAAAGGCGCAAGCTGGTTAGTTAAATTAGCACCAAGCTGGCGCACGGCAATTACGCATCAGACGCTATTTTGCCGCGCATGGCCTTGATGTGCCCGCGCTGGATCTTGCTTTGCAACCGCCGTCGCTGTGAACCAAAGGTCGGTTTTGTAGCGCGTCGTACCAAGGGCGGCCTGGCGACGCTGTTTACCAATGCATGCAGACGTGCAATTGCATCCTGCCGATTCATGTCCTGGCTACGGTACTGCTGTGCCTTGATAATCAATACCCCTTCCACCGTAATACGCTGGTCGCGCAAGGCCAATAGACGCGCCTTGTGCGACGCACTAAGGGAGGACGCGGGGATGTCGAAACGCAGATGAATCGCGCTCGACACCTTGTTCACGTTCTGCCCGCCAGCCCCCTGCGCGCGCATCGCGGTGATTGTGTATTCGTGGTCGGGAATGACAACAGGCAGCATGGCAAAAGTGGCCCTGAAGGCCCAGCTATTCGTCCTGAGTTGCAGAAAAAAACGCTTCTACATCTGCCAATTCCCGCGTGCGCTTAAATGGCGGCAGGCTTTGCCAGATGCGTTTGCCGTAAGGTTTGCTGATCAGGCGCGGGTCACAAATCATCAGCACGCCGCGGTCCGTTTCGTCGCGGATCAGGCGCCCGGCGCCCTGCTTGAGCGTAATCACGGCATAGGGCAACTGGTATTCCATGAAGGCGTTTTTGCCCTCGGCATTCATTTTATCGATGCGTGCCGCCAGCACCGGATCATCCGGCGGCGCAAATGGCAGCTTATCGATAATGACCACGGACAGGGCTTCACCACGTACATCAACACCTTCCCAGAAGCTTTGTGAGCCCACCAGTATGGCATTGCCCAGCTTGCGGAAGCGCTCCAGCAGTTCACTGCGCGAACTCTCGCCTTGCAGCAACAGCGGATACTCCATGCCTTCGCGCGCAAAACTATCCTTGAGCAAGGCATGCACCTCGCGCATGGCACGCAAGCTGGTACACAGCACAAAAGCCCGGCCGCCACTGGCGCGTATCACCGGCAAGGCCACAGCGGCCACCGATGCCGTATAACTCGGGCTATTCGGCTCGGGCATGTTTTTTGGTACATACAATACGGCTTGCTGGCCGTAATCAAACGGACTATCCCAGAAGCCTGTAGTTGCCTGCTCCAGCCCCATTTGCGAGACGTAATGACTGAAATTACTTTTTACTGCCAGTGTGGCGGAGGTGAATATCCATGCGCGCGCATGGCTGGCGAGCTGTTTGCCGAAGCCTTCGGCCACCGATAGTGGTGTGGCGTGCAATTGCACGGACTGGCTGAACACCTCCACCCAGCGCACCAGCTCAGCATTCTCGGCTGCGTGCCAGCGCTGTAATTGCAGCTGCAGGGCAAGGCCGCGCTGATAGCAGTTTTCCAGCGCCGGGTCACGCGCGGCCTGGGTTTCCAGCACGTCATTGAGCACCTTGAGCTTCTGCTGCATGGCTGCGAAGGCCGGCTCAAAATCTTTCAGCGCCAGGGCTTTCTGCACGGGCATGCGCGAGCCTTCGTAAGCAAACACCAGGCGAAAGTCACGCGCTGCTTTTTCCAGTCCTGCCGTGGCTTCAGGCAATGCGAGGCAATCCTTGGCCGTGGTCAGGAACTCGGCATGCGCATCACGCGCCAGTTCCATAAGCTGGCTCGTGGAAATATCTTCGCCAAAGAACAAACCCGCTACTTCCGGCAACTGGTGGGCTTCGTCGAAAATGATGGTGTTGGCGGAAGGCAGCAGCTCGGCTACGCCCTCATCGCGCAACATGACATCGGCAAAAAACAGGTGATGATTGACCACCACCACATCGGCCGCCAAGGCACGTTTGCGTGCTTCCATCACGAAGCAGTCCTTATAGTAGCCGCATTCCTGGCCCATGCAGTTGTCACGCGTGGAGGTTACGGCAGGCCAGATGGTGGCGTTTTCCGGCACATCCATGAGCTCACTTTTATCGCCCGTACTACTGTTTTCGGCAAAGTTGCGGATGATATGAACGTAACTGGCATCTTCACGCGAAATAAAACGCCCTTCGTTGGCAGCACGCTCCAGATGAAAGTGGCACACGTAATTGGCACGCCCCTTGAGCATGGCTACAGTTACCGGCACCTTGAGCGCGTCGCGCACGGCGGGCAAATCGCGGTTGAAAAGCTGGTCTTGCAGGGTTTTGGTGCCGGTAGAAACGATCACCTTGCCGCCAGACAGCAAGGCCGGAATCAGATAGGCAAAGGTCTTGCCGGTGCCGGTGCCAGCCTCAGCCACCAGTTGTTTGCCGTGCTTGATGGCGTCTTCAATGGCCTGCGCCATCTCAAGCTGCTGGCTGCGCATACGGTAGCCAGGGATGGTTTCAGCCAGAGGGCCGTTGGCAGCAAACACCTGATCGAGCTCAGACATGGATCAACACCATTCCAGATTCAGTTCAAAAGTGAAACAAGGCGGCACGTGCGGCTGACGAAAACAGTACACAAGTACGGCAAGGGAGGAAAAAGGCAGTCAAGGCTGTATCACGGATGAAATGGGAACGAAATTAGCGTCCGTCAGGGTTCTGCAGCACAGTAAATACCTTTTGCAGGAGGGCAACACAGTAAGTCATGCGAGGACAAGGAACTCATAGCGTTTGGCAGAGGTTTCATCATACCGGCCCGCCCTGCTTGCCACAACCAATTCAACACTGTGCATTGACAATACAACATTACATCGCCTATTCCTCAACGGCCGCCGCGGCGGCGGTCAGCGCCGCCACATTCTCCTGGGTAAAGAATCCGTTAAAGCCGTTATAGCGTTGCACATATTCGATAATCAGGGACGAATGCTCGGATGCATTAGAGAATATCTGCTTGAGGCCTAATTCTTTCGAACCGATAACATCAAGCAGGAAACCCTGGCCTTGTTCAGTAATCGCCTTAACCACAAAGTCTATGTGTTCCATACCGTCCCGTTCGCCATCTTTTACCGCAATCGCGATATGGTGCAGACGCGGCCCATAGTTACGCACAAAGGTTTCGGTGGGCGAAGGCAGGTGTTCCAGATGATTGACGAAATACGGCGTGTTATTGGCCGTGAACACCTTGGCCGGGCTTTTGGATTCCGGCAGGCAATGCACGCTTTTGGTGACATTGGTCGAAGAATTCTGGTCGCGGATATTATAGGCGCCCCAGAAGTAATAGCTGGACCAGGACAGGTACTCAAGTATTGCCACTTCGCGGTTCTGGCTGTAAACGCGCGTCGCCAGATGATCCACCGGCAATAGCAGATCATCTATGCACAATTTGGCCTGCAGTTCTTTGGCTTGTTCATAAGCGGCCTGCACTGCCGGATCAGTTTGGCTCACCCCCAGGGCGTACACCCTCAGTTCATCAGGCTCGCGCTGCAGATAAGCGACGATATTGTGGGTGTAAGGTGAAGGCTTACTCACGGCCAGATTGCTGGGCAATTCCAGCTTGCATACCTCATCCCGCGAGAAAAAGCGGAATTCGCGTTCCTGCTGCAGCTTGACCACGCTGTGGCAGTCGCTGACACGAATAATTTCGCCCATGTAGCGGCTGTTGGGCCGCTTGGCGCCAACAGGATAGACCTCGTTAAGGCTGCGGAAGATGCCGCGTATATTCGGATCTTTGACCTCACGCAGCAGGATATCCGGAGAATTCAAGTCTATGCGCAGCACGTGCGTCCAATGCGTTTCGCTCTCCAGTGTGATCAGGTAATGGTAGGCTGTCATGAGCGCTAGCTCGGCGATGTACTTGACGGCATGGCCCGGATCGACGGTAATCATCAGTGCGTCTATTTCGTGAATCATTTCGGTCAGGCCAAGCTGATCGCGCTCTTGCAGCAGGCGCACCAGGTACTCTTCAAAAAATGGAGAGTTCTGCTTGTCGCCACGCCGCTCGAAACCGAGCGAGTCCATACAATGAATCACGGAATTTTTCATTATTGCTGCACCTGCGTAAATTGATTCATCTGCATGCTATATATGCACGCGGGTAACCACAGTTTCAAGGCCGCCTCCCAACGCTTGACGCGTTGCCTCAAGCCACCCTGCGGCGTCAGGTGTAACTGCTGGATGGTGTCATTCGCCACCCCACTATAGGCATATTAGGTGCGATGTTCAACGTGAAGCAGCATTTATCCAGCCACTCGCCATATCCATGATGGCGCATAACACCAGGGTGTAAATTACGTATAATCAACAGCTTGCATTTATTTCCGAACAAACCCCCAAATTCCGTACCAGCGCAGGGCATGCACGCAAAAGGTATGCGCTTAAATGGCTCTGTCGCAGACCAAATCTCTGCTGCAACTTGCCCACGTTTGCGGTGCCTAATGACCACATGAATTAGCGAAACCATTCGCTATCTGCAAGATTGAGAGAAAAGTGATGCTGTTTAAAGCAGTTCGTACCTGGGTCCAGTTATTGTTGCTACTGCTGTGCACACCCGTAGCATACGCAGAAACCATGCAGGATCAGCCAGCGCAACCTGCATTTAGCCAGCAAGAACTCGATCAAATGCTGGCCCCCATCGCACTTTACCCCGATGCCTTGTTATCCCAGGTGTTAATGGCGGCAACTTATCCGCTAGAAATCGTTCAGGCAGCACGCTGGTCCAGAGCCAACCCCGGCCTCAAAGGCGACCAGGCGGTGAAAGCGGTGGAACGGAATGACTGGGATCCAAGTGTCATCTCACTCACCGCATTTCCACAGATTCTGACGATGATGGATGAGAAGCTGGACTGGACAGAGCGGCTAGGCGATGCATTTCTTGCACAGCAGCCTCAGGTAATGGATACCGTACAGAACTTGCGACAAATGGCTGTCGAAGCCGGCAATCTGAGCTCCAATGATCAGATCCGCGTAGAGCCGCAAGGGCAGACGATAGTCATCGTGCAGGCCACCCCGCAGATCGTTTATGTGCCTTACTATGACCCGATGGTCGTGTATGGGCCATGGTGGTGGGATGCTTACCCTCCTGTGTTCTGGAGCCCCTGGCCCGGCTACTATCAGCGCCCTGGATACGCTACAGGCTTCTTCTGGGGAAGCGGCATTTCGATTAGCGGCGGATTCTTTTTCGGCAATTTTGATTGGCCACGTCGTCATGTACATATCGTCAACGTACACAACTACTATTACAGCCATGACTCCAACCGCTACTACGACAACCGGGAAAACCGCAGCCGAAAATTTGATTCTGCACGTAACTCCAGGTCAGACGGCTCACCGCATGTCTGGCGCCACGACCCTGACCATCGCCGTGGCGTCACTTACCGGGAGCCAGCGTTACAGCAACAATTTGGCCGTACCGGCACTGCTGCAGAGACAAGGCATGATTTCAACGGGCGCAAGCCATCATCGCGCGACACCATCAATCAGCAAGCCATCCGCCCGGAAACGGGCACCGCACCCCGCAGTCGCCCGGAGACTGGAAACATCCGCACGGAAAGATGGAATAAGGCGCAATCCAGGGATGCAAGCCCAGAGGCCCACTCCAATGCGATAGATAAGCCTGACCGCCAAGACATGCCAGAAAGCGCCCGCATGGGAGAGCGCAGCACGATAACCTCACCCGCAGCAGCATCGCCATCTGCCGCGCCATCCTCCAACAGCCGCCTCATGCCGGAACAGCGCAGTCGTACTCTTGAAAATACGGGCTCGAGGCATACGGATCACAAATCAGATATCGGTACCCGGCCAGACACAAACCGGTCAGATTCGAATCAGCGGCTGGATACACGCGACGCCAATGAACGCCGCGGCTATTACCGCCAACAGGAATCGGCAGCCGCGACCAGGGATATGCCTGCCAGAGGGCAGAGATATAATCAACAGCAACGACCAAAATCACATTCTGATGGCAACCCGCATGGCGACAGGTAAAAACGCAAGCGGCTTAAGGCATGGCCCCTAGTCGCGCCCGGAGCGCCAGATAGAAATCATCAGCAGCAAGCCGATGACAAATGCGAGGAAAAATCCCAAAAAACCGAAAGCTGGCAAACCGAATAATGTCGGCCCACCTTTCACCGTCATGACGATAGACGACCCCACAATCAAGGCGGCCGCAATCAGAGCCATGGTCAGACGATTGGTGCTGTGATCAAGCTGATGGCCAAAATGATCCAGCCGCTTGAGGTCCAGATTGAGTTTTAGCCGCCCACGCGCGGCTTCGCGCAGCACCTGCGAAACATCGCCTGGTAATCCGGTCACCGCATCAGCAATATGGGAGAGGCTGCGCCGCCCGCGCTTGTAAAGCGCGCCTGGCATGTAGCGATCTACAATGATTTGTTTAACGAATGGCGTGAGATGAGTAATGATCTGGAAATCCGGATCCAACTGCCGGCCCAAACCTTCCAGAGTGATCAGCGCCTTGAATAGCATGGTGAGATCCGGCGGCACCGACAAGTGGTTTTCGCGCATGATAGTGGTAAGGTCGTTCAGCAACGCACTAAAGCGCACATGTTTCAGCGGCGCGTTGTCGTAATTGCAAATAAACTCGTCTACATCCGCGCCGAGCTTTTCCTCATCCGGCCTCACATCGCCAGCCCACTCAAGCAAGATGCCGCGCAAAGCTTCAATATCACGCGACACTAGCGCTGCCAGCAAGTCGGCGATTTCGTCGCGCCGGTCCAACGTAATACGGCCGACCATGCCGCAGTCTATAATTGCCAAACGGTTTTCGGACAGATAAAACACATTCCCTGGGTGTGGATCCGCGTGAAAAAATCCATCAATCAGCACCATTTTCAATACAGCATTCGCGCCCCGCTCAGCCAGCAGCTTGAAATCGAGACCTGCCACTGTCGCTTTCAGCAAATCATTGCCGGGAATGCCATCGATATGCTCCATCACCAGCACGGTCTCGCTGGTGTATTCCCAATAAATCTTGGCAAAGACTATATTTCCATCATCCGCAAAATTGCGGGCGAAGCGCTCGGTATTGCGGCCTTCCAACGCTAAATCCAGCTCGCGTTTAAGCGATTTTGAGAACTGCGCAATAATCTTGCCTGGCTGGAAACGTCTGGACTCTGCAATTTCCGACTCAATCAAACGCCCAAGATGCGACAACAAGCGTAAATCCGCATCAATATGCTCCCGCACATGCGGACGGCGTATTTTGAGGACTACCTGCGTATCATCCTGCAGTTTGGCCCGATGCACCTGGGCAATGGAAGCCGCTGCCAGGGGTTCAGCCTGAAAATCCTTAAATACCTCGAACGGCGATTTGTTCAAGGCTTTTTCCAGATCTGGCAGCAGCGCCTCAAAAGAAACCGGCGGCACCTGATCCTGCAACTTGGCAAACTCCGCGATCCAGTTCGGCGGGAAAATATCCGGGCGCGTGGCTAATACCTGGCCAAGTTTGACAAATGTAGGCCCCAGTTCCTCAATCGCCAGCCGCGCCCTGACTTCAGACGGCAGCAGCATGATTTCACGCGATGCTTTGGAATTCAACGCATTGCCCGCACGCCCTATCAGGCTGGCCTTACCCAAGCGCTTGGCTATATCCCCCCAGCCATAGCGCACTAAAATAGTGGCAATGTCGCGCAAACGACCAAAATCACGCATAACAGAAATGGTTTCACGAATCATGGGAGATCAATCAGCTGGGATTTAATATTATTCAGTTAAGGATAGTTCATGAGATTACCGATTTTTCTGGCCAACCCCGTGGCAATCAGTCGCACACGCTGCCTTGTGCCAGTACCAACATGGTGGGCATGACCAGCGAGAGTCTCATGCCATTCATCACGCGCATTGCGCGTCGTGCCACCCACAATTCCACGCGCGCTTGATGTGAATTCATGCAGTGAAAAAAGCCGGCTTTTACGCATTCGCTCACCTCAGCCATCTGGATTGGTTAGCCGCATTCTACACCATCACTTTGCAGCAATCTGGGTTACAAAAATATTTGTGTTAATAACTCAAGGGTTTACAAACCGCCCTTATCTATTTTAGAATCCGTCTGATGCGTTTTTATCACCTTCTCATTACGCTCAGCTTCATGCTCGCCAACGGGCTTTGCCTGGCCGCGGAACCTGCTGCGGCCGCGAACGATCAAGCCTTCGCACAACAGGCCCCACTACCCGAAGCATCCGGTAATAATTGGTCCAGCGTGGCACAGGAAGTACTGATCAATGCGCTGAGCTTAACTGGTATCAAATATAAATATGGCGGGAAATCTCCAGACACTGGCTTTGATTGCAGCGGCTTTGTGCGCTATGTTTTTCAGCAGGCTGCAAGCCTGACATTGCCGCATGGCGCCCGCGCCTTGAGCCAGCTTGGTCAGACCGTACCGCTCGAGCAATTGCAACCTGGGGATCTGGTGTTTTTTAACACCCTGAAATCAGCATTTTCACATGTAGGTATTTACCTGGGCGATAACCGCTTTATTCATGCGCCGAGTTCTGGCGGCGGCATCCATGTGGTAAACATAAATGATCAATACTGGGCAAAACGCTTCAACGGTGCGCGTCGTATAAAAGCCACTGAAACAGCCTCGGACGACTAACACGCCAAATTAGAACATTAAACTTCAAGTATAAAAAAAGCG
>JBDTOX010000130.1:0-8054 GCA_039933015.1 Methylophilaceae bacterium | reverse complement strand
GCGCAATCTCCAGCGTCCCGTATCAGATGATGTTTTCAAAGATAGCGCAGCGCGCGCAATTGGCTCAGAGGTTGCCTTCTTTTTTTCGCAGTAAAAAATATCTACGTTGAAGCTACCGATCCCCGTGGTGGCCGTGGCTACGTCCGACTCACGCGGCGCTGCCAACGGCACTTGGGCTTCCTCGCGATAGTAATCTGATGTTTCTGCCGCAGCCTGCTTAACTTCAGCGCTTTTTGCGCCTGCTGCGATTACGTTGAGTAGCTTCCATCGAAACGGGTCATCAGCTAGTGACTCGACCAAAACGCGAACAGCGTCTTCTTTTCTTGGATCGTTGTCCTTCTTCTCGATGACATTCTTGACCTCTTGATAGAGCTCAAGCGTAACTTTGCGATTTGACTCCAAGCTTTTCAGATCAGCGTCCGCCTGCTTCAGCGCCAAGTCAAGACGCTGCGTTTCTGCCTGTAAACGCTTAATTTCAGCGTCGTAAGGTAGTGCTTTCCAAGTTGCGAATGCTGCAAGAGCAAGCGAGACAACAGTTATGACCTTAGTTATTAAATCTAATGTTCCAGGCTTTTCATCTGACATAGAACCTCCGATTTAGGTGATTCTTAACGTAGAGCTAAGGGGCGAATGCGGTAGCGACCGTGCCGCTTGAGTACCATGTCAGGCTGTGAATATGGCGATGGTTCATAACAGGACAATTGGCATGAAAAAATTAATTATCCACAACACAGCACCAGCAATGACGACTATCGCATGCGGTAGAAAGACGTGAGGCCAAGACATTACCTTGCGGAGACTGACTTCTCTCCATCCCCCGGACCAGGCATGAGTTATATCAGGAACCCGGAATGCCTCTAAAGGTATTTTCCCTTGCATATAATCTTTAATCTTTCTTAGTCTGTAATAATTTGCCTCTTGAAATGTTTTCCATGAGCCCTCTACAAGTCAAAAAAGCAATGAAGCCCCTGCAGAAAGTAAAAGCAATAATGGCATCTTTGCGGTGAAAGCTGCTCCAATGCCAACCATGCTTAACGTTACGCTCCATGCTTTGATGGTAAGTGCCTTTTCATCAAAGGACTCCACGGTACTCTGTAGATGAAAGTACTCCTGTCGTAAGAACTCCAGGTCTATTTCTTTAGACATATGAACTCTCCTGGGGCCTAACGGTTCAAATCAGCCGCCTGCATGGCCGATCGGCTGCATTTGATTGCTGTGTGGCTCGACGTGGTTTAAGCATCGCTCAGGGTGAGTAGCTTGCTCAATATCCATCGGTCTCGGCCAAGCTCCACATCAGCCCGGGTTATAGCGCTTATCGGATCCGCAAGGGCAAGGTGGCAAAACCACTCGCAGGGTACCTGGCGCTGGTCGGCGACTTGTCCGGAACGGGTTGAATCCGGCTGGTGCGTTCGAGCAGCTCCTCCATGCATACCCGCATCTCCATACTGGCCAGTGGAGCGCCCGGGCAGACGTGGATGCCTGCGCCATAGAGGAGATTTTTGGCGGGGTCGCGATCCAGACAAAAGGTCTCCGGGTCCTCCAAGACGCGGCCGTCCCGGTTGGCAGCGATCCAGATTAGCGAGATTCGTTCACCGGTATCGATCTTTCGGCCGCCGATTTCCACCGGGCAGGTCGTGATGCGCCGGTTAGCCACCAGAGGCCCGTGAATCCGGAGAATCTCGTCGATTGCAGCGGGCAACAAGGACGGTTGAGCGCGCAATTGCTCCTGCAGTTCGGCGTGCTGCGCGAGATAGTGGGCCAGGATGCCCACCGCTGCGGCGATGGTGCCAATTTCCCCGACGGTCCAGATCCGCAAAATACTGGCAATTTCCTCGTTGCTCAACGGTCGCCCCCAAACCTTTTCGTGCATCAGGGCGGCGGTGATGTCGTCTTCAGGCTTTGCTCCGGCCTGGAAACGGGTTTCAAGCATGTCATCGATAAAACCCTCGAACTCGCGTGCGATCTCCGACATGGCCTGGCGGTCCTGAGCGAGGGTGGCCTCGTGGTTTTTCCGGGTCCAGCGGGCCAGAGGTTCGTGCAAATTCGTGGGCCAGCCGAGAAAGGCGCATTGGACGCGCACCGCGAAGAGCAGGGCAAAGTCGGCCATCAGCTCCACCTCGCCGCTCGCGAGAGAGTTCTGCACTAGATCCGCGGCGATTTCCCGGCAGGTGGGCTCGAAGGCGTCCATCCGTTCCGGAGCAAAATACGGCTCGATGATGCGACGATATGCCGTGTGTTCGGGGGGATCCATTCCGTTGGGTATGGAGAGGTGCTGGGACACCGCGCTACTGAACGTTTCGTGATCGTGGAGCACGCGGGTAATGTCCTCATGCCCAAACAGCGACCACTGCAGGAGCTCACTATAAGCGACGGGGCAGCGTTCGCGCATTCCGTCGTAGGCCCCACGCTGGTCGCGGGAGACATCCTCTGATCGCGGATCCCAATCCGGTTTGAGTTTATCGTTCATGGTCATTCCTTATCCTCCCAAAGTGACGTACAAGCAAGGCAATGCACGGTGGCAACAGTAGCGGTAGCCAAGATTTTGATGTTCATCATTTCTCCTAAGCGAGTGATATTGATGCCCTAACGTGGAGTTAAGGGTGCACCGAAGGCGTGTCTCGCTTGAGCATGGGGTTGGGAGTCATGTGCCCGTTTTGTTCCATTTTGGTTTTAGCTGAGAAACAATATTGTCTTCAAGGCCAGCTGCCAGGTTGAGATGAAAGCCACCATACTTGAGTAAGCCATGATCGGGGAGGACAAATATAGAAATGACACCTCCAGCACCAAGACGTTCTTTGAGGTTTGCGTTGTTTCTGATGTTGGTAGACTACGACGGGACAGGGTTTTGATAGCCATACATTCGCACTTTTAAGGGCTGTGTGGTCTTGCCAATGTAGAGGACTTCGTGCTCTGACTCGAAGGCGTAAAGGATATTCCGTGATTCTGCCTCAGCGTCCAGTGTGCACACTATTTCACCAGCGGAAAGTTTCCATTCGCCGACTTTTCTGAAGCCCATGTCGATTAGCCGCTGGAGCATTAGTGTGACCCTCAACGTTTGACATAAGGGGCGCGCTTTAGTGCGCCCCGCTTAACGGATGGATTAGGCGACACCGCGACCGCCTGCCTCAACTTCGGCCTGCCAACGGCTAAGGTTCTGCTCGTTTGCGGGCACAACAATGTGCTTGATAGACGCTGCAACTTCGGGACTCTCAAATGTTTGCGCCCAGGTGACGAGTGTTCCGGTAGCAGTGCACTCAAGCCCGATAGAGAGTTGGAAGCACGGATGGAAAAGGTGGCTTACAACAATCGACCGACTTGGCTCGACAGAGATAAAAGTTGATTCATTTGGGTAATTCGATCCGTCTGGGCCATGCATCGTAAAGCGCCAGAGGCCGCCCGGCTTGAACTCGAACGTGTCGAATGTATTGCGAAAGCCATCAGGCCCCCACCATCGCGCAAGGCGCTCTGGCTCTGCGAAGGCCGCGAATACCGCCTCAGGTGTTGCGGCGAAGGCTCTGGATGTTTTAAATGTGGTCACGGTGGCACTCCTATGGGTGAACAAGAGCAAGACTTGATTTTGCAGTGAATGGCAATCTTGGCACCTGACGATACCTTAAACCGCGAGCCGTGCAACTGCGAGTCGGGTTGAAGGTTTTGTTAGGCGCGATGTACATTTAGCCTGTGCTGCCAGAAGATTTGCGCGCCAGAACAAACGCGATGACTATTCCTTCAACCAAAGAACCCAATAATAGAATGCTGAGTTCCAGGGCATTCAGCAGAAGTGGTTCGCCAAGCAATGTGTTGTAGATAAACCGTTACCTATAAACCCGTCAACAAGACCAGCGATTAATATTTTCACAGCATGGTGTTTTGTCATAACTGCCTCCTGATACACCTAACACTTCGCTCACCGGCAAATTTAGAGCGCAGCGATAAATTTGTCCGCGTGTAGCGGCTTGTTAGGCGATCCTGATCGGGCATTATTAGCGTGACTTCACCTGTTTTTTGCCACTTGTGTCGTCAATTATTAACGCTATCCAGAAGTTCAGTCATTGCATCTTGATTCACCTGTATAAGCCCACGTTTTGGTCTATCCAGGTCAATAATGATGAAAACTATCAATGTGATTAATAAAGAAACCAATATTATTGGAGCAGTGATACGTTTGCCACTCAGCCCGGCGGAATAGCCCATTATTCCTCCAGAAGAAATAAAGACAACAAATAGTAGAAGTAATACCACTTCAGGCACATGCATTTGAAGTAACGCATTTCTTCTGCCTTGGCTATCAATTACATCATTAAGAGACTTGACGAACGCCCCTGTTGTTACTGGGCGCGGGTCAACATTTGTAGCTGAGATTGCCAATGACCATAGCTCATTTTGTAAATCGGCAATTTTTTTGTTGTAGTCATGACGCTGCTCCAGCTTAGTAAGGTCTAATTGGCCTATGGCTACACGTAAATTGAGATATTTGCGAAATAATTCATTGGCTTCTTTCTGGTATTCCTCCGGCAGTAACTGAACCCGCAATACGGCAGTTCCTATTGCATTAGCTTCATCAATCAAGGCCATGCTTCGATTGTCATAGCGTTGCATAGACATGCTGAATGTAAAACCAAGTAACAGAGCCAACAAACCCAGTATGCTGGCCTGAATGGAGCCGGTGAGTGCCTTGACTTCATTATCAGTACGGGTTTGGACGAAACGCCCCGTTCTAAATCCAATCTCGTTGCACATGACTATTGCAGTAAAGAGTGCAATTGCTATTGCAATACTGCCGTATCCGTAGAGCAATTCATGATCGTACATAACTCCTCCTGTGACCGCTTAACGTCTGAATTAAAGGGCTGGCTTTAGCCAGTCCCGCTTGAATAATGGGCTGGGCCTATACATTGAAGCTATTGAAAAACGCACCGTCGGCGCATTGCCCCAACAGTTGTCCTTGCTGGGCATTGAGCAAGCCATGCTGTACTCCTTCAACCGCTTCTGCAACGGCAAGTTAAGGTGTTTTATAGCGGCCAGGCCCATAGCAGCGCGGGCATGCCAGCCGCCACCACGAGGATTTCGAGTGGCAGACCGAGGCGCCAGTAGTCGCCGAAGCGGAAACCTCCGGGGCCGAGGATCAGGGTGTTGTTTTGGTGGCCGATCGGCGTCAGGAAGGCGCAGGAGGCACCCACGGTGACGGCCATCAGATAGGCGTCGGGATTCACCCCCAGCTGTGCCGCGGTGCCGAGGGCGATCGGGCACATCACGGCGGCGGTGGCGGCATTGTTCATCAGGTCGGACAGCGTCATGGTCACTACCATGATCACCAGCAACGCGAACACCGGGCTGCCCTGGGCGACGTTCTCGATCAGCGTGCGTGCAACCAATGCACCGGCGCCCGTGCTTTCGAGTGTGCCGGCCACGGGGATGAGCGCGGCGAGCAGCACCACTACCGGCCAGTCCACCGCCGCATAGACATCCCGGGGCGACACGGTGCGCAAGGCCATCGAGGCGAGCACGCCGGCGGCGAAGGAAATCGCGGCCGGCAGCAGGCCGAAGGCCGCGCCGCAGACGGCGGCCGCCATGATCAGGCTGGCAAGGATGGCATTGAGCCGGTTGGGAATGCGCAACGCGCGCTGCGCCAGCGGGATGCAGCCGGTTTGGCCGGCGAGATCGGTCAGCGCCTCCGCAGGCCCCTGCATCAGCAGCACATCGCCGGCGCGGAACGGCAGGGTGCGCAACCTGCCGAGCGAGCGATTGTCCTGGCGCGAGACGGCCAGCAGGTTGATGCCGTGCGCGGTGCGCAGCAGGTCGGTCGCGGAACGGCCGATCAGGTCGGCTCCGGGCAGCACGGCAAACTCCATCAGGACGATTTCATCGCTGACAGCGGGCTTTTCTTTGGCTTCCGCATCCGGGTCGGATGCGGAAGCTGCTTGGCCCTCCTTCTCCCCGCTTTCCTCGTCGTCAGCCGGTGCGGGCTTCTTCGATTCCTCCAGCTTGAGACCGAGCGGCGACAGGGCCTGCGACAGGGTCTCGGCCTCCGCCTCAATGACTAGGATGTCCCCCGGCAGGACGCGCATGTCATGGCGCGGCGCGTTCAGCCGGACATTGTTGCGCACCAGCGCGAGCACCTGCGCCTCCGCCTCATCGAGGGCAGCCTCGATCTCGCGCATGCACATGCCGGCCGCCTTGCTGCCTTCCGCCACGAGCACCTCAGTCAGGTAGGCGCCGGTCTCAAAGCCTTCGGTGCCGGCGCGCTGCCGCACCGGCACCCAGCGCCAGCCGAGCAGCGCGATGAAGAGTACGCCGAGCGCCGCCACCGGCAGGCCGACCGGGCTGAAATCGAACATCGAGAAACTGTTGTTGCCGGCGGAGGCGCGGAAGCTTGACACGATCAGGTTGGGCGGCGTGCCGACCAGGGTCGTCATGCCGCCCAGGATCGAGCCGAAGGCCAGCGGCATCAGCATGCGGCCAGGTGGTAATTCAAGTCGACTGGCGAGCTGCAGCGCGACCGGCATCAGCAGGGCCAGCGCACCGACGTTGTTCATGAAACCGGACAGCAGCGCCGCGAGGGAGGTCAGCATCACGATGCTGGGCAGGATTCCGGCATCGGCGGGCAGCAACCGGCGCACCAGCGCACCAGCGCATCGACGGCGCCGGAATTTAGCAGGCCATGGCTGAGCACCAGCACGCAGGCAACCGTCATCACCGCGGGATGGCCAAAGCCGGCGAAAGCCGCGCTGGCGGGGATCAGCCCGGCCAGCACGCAGGCGATCAATGCGGCGACGGCGATCATGTCGTGCCGCCAGCGCCCCCACAGGAACATGCCGGCGGTGGCGAGGAGGATGACGAAGATCGTGATCTGGTCGCCGGTCATGGATATTGTCGCCATGGAGCTCAGGGTGGTCATCGTTCGTGCGGATTGAATGTCATTTGTCGGTAAGCGCCAGATTTGTCCCAAGGCCGGCTGAGGTTGTAGCGAAAATGCTGTGGAAGATGAAGGCAATCACGCTGATGCAAATGGCTGGCGCAGACAAGGGCGAACAAAACAAACTAAAACATTCTCTTGAGCTTGTGCCGCTGCCGCAAGGCCAGAACTGCCAGAATGACTCCAATCTCTTGCAAGACAAAGCCGTATTCATGTTCTCCTCCTTTGACAAAAACGTGAGAAATCTCGTTACTACCAAAAGGCCCACCTTTTGAATTCTGGCATATAGCGGGCACTTTTCATTTAACTTAACTCCAGTTCTGTTTCGACATTATCAAATGCCTACTAAAGTCTGGGAAGTCCACTGCCGGGTTAGAGCGTTATTGTGAGACAAGTGCAGTGAACTCTGGTGAGCGCACGACTTTGCCAACTAAATTCTGAACCGCAGGCATAAATGCTTGGGCAGTTTGATTGCATGCCGTTTCACCGTAGAAGCTTGAGGTGTAGGAGTAGTTCTCCGAAACGGACATGGATTTGCCGTTTGATGCCTTGACGGTGAGTGCCAAATTCCAATTTCCACTGTTTGACGAAAAGTCGATTGCGTCTAGGTTGCCAGTAATTGTCACTGGAGCTGACGGCGAGTAGGAGTTTGCAATCCTTAGTTCATCAAGCAATGCCTTCCAAACGAACTCAGCAAATGGTTCGCCATCCGGTGTTTTGATCGGGCCAACTCCACGACACATTATTTCCTTTTGTCCTGGGGACGTTGCGGAGAAAGTACCAACGTTTAGGGTTTTGCCGTTCAAAGACCGCAGTGCTATGACATTGTCTGTTGAAATTGAGAGCGGCTAGCCGAGTAAGTCGAGCAACCAGAGGCAAGTATTGCGATGGCGGAAAGAATAAGTAGTTTTTTCATGTGTTCCTCATTATGTGAATGAAATTGATGTGGCTCTAACGTAAAGTAGCCTATCCAATGACGCAAGATATTGCGTCATTGGATAGGCCTTGGTGTTTAAATAAGTATAAAGTTATCATTATTTCAGTAGCGTAACCGAATTTAGCATATCCTAATTTCAATGGAACCTGCTTCACAGCCTGCTGCCCCTGAATTGCTCGATCAAGTGCGGGGAAAAATTCG
>JBDTOX010000129.1:0-13349 GCA_039933015.1 Methylophilaceae bacterium | reverse complement strand
ACCGCCGACATTCGCCTTGTAAGGGCGACGCTCTACCAACTGAGCTAAGCACCCTGAATGCATCAACAAAGAACGTTAGTTTACAGCATCTTTAAGCGCTTTGCCAGCCCTAAACTTAGGAGAATTTGCAGCCCCAATCTTAATGGTGGCGCCTGTGCGAGGATTGCGACCGTTACGAGCGGCACGCTTACCAACATAGAACGTACCAAAGCCGATCAGGGTAACAAGATCACCCGTTTTCAGAGCTTTTGTGACTGCCGCGGTGGTTGCATCCAAAGAACGACCAGCAGCAGCTTTAGAAATACCAGCAGCTTTGGCTATTTGATCAATCAGTTCAGACTTGTTCACGTGTAATCCCCTTTCGACATTATTAAGAAATGGCAGGTGCAACCCTGCCCCAGCTTTATATCAAGCGGGAAATAGCCATGTCAAGCCTTTCCCGCCAATTATTAAGCTCAATGCTTGGTTACAGGGGTTGATTCAGGCGTATTTTCACCCGATCCAACATCCGTAACAGGTACGTCCCCCTCAACTGCCTTTGGTACGTGCTCCAGGGCCAGCTCAAGTACGTCGTCTATCCATTTCACTGGATGGATATCCAGGTAATTCTTTATATTTTCATGGATTTCTGCCAGATCTTTCACATTCTGCTCCGGGATCAAAACCGTCTTAATGCCACCCCGATGCGCTGCTAACAGCTTCTCTTTGAGCCCACCAATCGGCAATACTTCCCCGCGCAAAGTGATTTCACCGGTCATTGCAACATCAGCGCGAACTGGGGTATTAGTTAACACCGAAACCAGTGCAGTGCATATGCCTATACCGGCGCTTGGTCCATCTTTAGGTGTAGCACCTTCTGGCAAGTGAATGTGAATATCATTTTTTTCATGAAAGTCTTCAGCGATACCAAGACGTTTGGCACGATTACGAACCACACTCATAGCTGCCTGTATCGACTCCTGCATCACCTCACCCAGTTTACCCGTGGTAATGGTTTTACCCTTACCTGGCAGCAATACCGATTCAATTGTCAGCAGTTCACCGCCGACTTCAGTCCAGGCCAAACCCGTGACTTGCCCGACCTGATTTTCTTTTGCGGCGATGCCGTAATCAAAACGTTGCACTCCCAAATATTTATCCAGGTTACGCGGTGTCACACTGATTTTACGAGTAGTTTTACTGCCGGTTTTAGCTTTGGTAGTTAGTAACTCTTTCACTACCTTACGGCAGATTTTTGAAATCTCACGATCCAGGCTACGCACACCAGCTTCACGCGTATAGTAACGCACTATATCGCGGATAGTGCTCTCTGACACGCTAATCTCATTCTCTTTAAGGCCATGTATTGTGAGCTGCTTGGGCAGCAAATAGCGCATGGCAATATTGACCTTCTCTTCTTCGGTGTAACCAGCCAGGCGAATCACTTCCATCCGGTCCAGCAATGGCGCAGGAATATTAAGCGAGTTAGCCGTCGCCACGAACATTACGTCGGATAAGTCATATTCGACCTCAACGTAATGGTCGACAAAAGTATGGTTTTGCTCAGGATCCAACACCTCAAGTAAAGCTGAGGATGGGTCGCCACGAAAGTCCTGGCCCATTTTGTCAACTTCGTCAAGCAGGAACAGCGGGTTCTTTACTCCGACCTTGGTCATGCTTTGCAGCACTTTGCCTGGCATGGAGCCAATATAGGTACGTCGATGGCCACGAATCTCGGATTCGTCACGTACGCCGCCAAGAGCCACACGCACGAACTTGCGGTTAATTGCCTTGGCGATACTCTGTCCAAGTGAAGTCTTACCCACGCCAGGCGGACCAACCAGACATAAAATAGGTGCCTTAAGCTTGTCAACACGCTGCTGGACGGCGAGATACTCTATGATGCGCTCCTTGACCTTTTCCAGGCCATAGTGATCGGCATTCAGGATATCCTCAGCGGCAAGAAGATCCTTGCTGATTTTGGTCTTTTTCTTCCATGGCAAATTAACCAGAGTTTCAATGTAATTGCGTACCACTGACGCCTCAGCGGACATCGGTGACATCATCTTGAGTTTTTTCATCTCAGCAGCGACCTTGGTTAAGGCTTCCTTAGGCATACGTGCTGATTTGATACGTTTCTCCAGGTCGTCGAAGTCGGCGTTTTCGTCCTGTTCGCCCAACTCTTTCTGGATCGCTTTCACTTGCTCATTCAGGTAATACTCACGCTGACTCTTTTCCATCTGGCGCTTGACACGCCCACGGATGCGCTTTTCAACCTGCAGTATATCAATTTCGGCTTCCAGTAAGCTCAACAAATGCTCCAACCGCTCAGAAACACTGAACATCTCGAGAATTTTCTGCTTTTCATCCAACTTGAGTGAAAGGTGAGCAGTGATGGTATCGGCCAGACGTCCTGCATCATCAATGGTAGCCAATGAAGTCAGAATTTCTGGAGGAATTTTCTTGTTCAGCTTGACGTACTGATCAAACTGCGTAAAAACCGTGCGCATCAGTGCCTGGGTTTCGCTAACCTCATCCGTGCCAATATCTACGAGTTCAGCTTTGGCAGCAAAGCAATCTTCAGTTTCAATGAACTCGATTACTTTGGCGCGATGAACCCCCTCCACCAACACTTTCACTGTGCCATCGGGTAATTTAAGCATCTGCAGAACGGTGGCAATGGTACCTACATCATATAAATCGGAAGCATCAGGCTCATCTTTATTGGGGGATTTCTGCGCCACCAGAAGAATTTGCTTATTGTGTTCGGAGGCAAGTTCCAACGCTCTAACTGATTTAGCGCGACCGACGAACAAAGGAATTACAAGATGAGGATATACCACCACATCGCGCAGAGGCAGCAATGGCAGTAGACCCGAGTCCGGAGAAAAAGCCGGCAAAGTTTGTTCTGTCATGGAAAAACCTTCAGTGTTGGCTGCGTATGGCAACATGCCATACGCCTATGTCATTCAAATGGGGACAAACACCAGCGCTTCAAGTACCAGTGCAAAACCCCCGTACTACTAAGGCTTAACTGGTCGTCTTAGCTTATAGGTTAACTAGCAGACTCCGCCACACGTGGCTGTTCAGAGTAAATCAGAATCGGCGGCGTATCGCCACGAACAACACCATCATCCACCACTACTTTACTCAGGTTCGGCAGCGAGGGCAGATCAAACATGATCTCTAGCAAAGCATGCTCCATGATGGAGCGCAAACCACGCGCGCCAGTCTTGCGTTCCAGTGCTTTTTTAGAAATGAGAAGCAGTGCTGCTTCTCGGAATTCCAGCTCAACACCCTCCATCTTGAACAGCTTGGTGTATTGCTTGGTGAGTGCGTTTTTAGGCTCCACCAGGATTTTCATCAAGGCGGCTTCGTCCAACGATTCCAGTGTGGCGACAGCCGGCAAACGGCCTACAAATTCTGGAATCAAGCCAAATTTGATCAAATCTTCAGGCTCTACGTCTCGCAGCACTTCTCCAATAGCGCGAGCGTCGTCCTTGCTCTTTACTTCAGCTCCAAAACCAATACCACCTTTTTCTGAACGGCGACGGATGACTTTATCCAGGCCATCAAATGCACCTCCACAGATAAAGAGGATATTTGTGGTATCAAGCTGAATGAATTCCTGATTCGGGTGTTTGCGCCCGCCTTGTGGCGGCACAGAAGCAATCGTGCCCTCGATCAACTTGAGCAATGCCTGCTGCACGCCTTCACCCGACACATCACGGGTAATAGATGGGTTATCTGACTTGCGTGAAATCTTGTCGATTTCATCAATATAGACAATGCCGCGCTGTGCTTTTTCAACTTCATAGTCGCACTTTTGCAGCAACTTTTGCATGATATTTTCCACATCTTCACCGACATAACCTGCTTCTGTCAGTGTGGTGGCATCCGCAATAACAAAAGGCACATCCAGTACTCGGGCAAGGGTCTGCGCGAGCAGGGTTTTACCCGAGCCTGTTGGGCCAATAAGCAGAATATTACTCTTGGCAATTTCCACGTCATCTTTTTGAGTGGTTTGATCAAGGCGCTTGTAGTGGTTGTAAACCGCAACAGCCAGGCTTTTTTTGGCAGAAGTTTGACCAATTACATACTGGTCCAGAATCGCACAAATTTCCTTGGGGGTCGGCAGACTGCTGTCACGCGCCTTGAGCCCACTTTCATCCTGAACTTCTTCGCGGATAATGTCGTTGCAAAGATCTACGCATTCATCACAAATGAATACTGAAGGGCCCGCAATCAGCTTTCTGACCTCGTGCTGACTTTTGCCGCAAAACGAGCAATACAGTAACTTTTCGCCTTCGGCTTTGGTAGTCATAAAGCTATCCTAATTCAATACTGACGATGTAATCTTATGCGGCATCATTGCGGTTGGCAATGACCTTATCAACCAACCCATAGCTCACGGCCTGCTCAGCACTCATGAAGTTATCACGGTCGGTATCGTTGGCAATCTTCTCAAGCGACTTGCCAGTGTGGTACGCCATGATCTGATTCAAGCGCTCACGCAAAAAGAGAATTTCTTTTGCATGTATTTCTATGTCCGAGGCCTGGCCTTGAAAGCCACCCAATGGCTGGTGAATCATTACACGAGAATTTGGCAACATGAAGCGCTTGCCTTTGGCACCTGCTGTCAACAACAACGCACCCATGCTAGCTGCTTGACCAGTACACAATGTGCTGACATCCGGTTTAATAAATTGCATGGTGTCGTAAATAGCCATACCAGCCGTTACCGAACCACCCGGAGAATTGATGTAGAAAGAAATGTCTTTATCTGGATTGTCAGCTTCTAAAAACAGCAATTGTGCAACCACAAGGTTAGCCGTCATGTCATTGACTGGACCCACCAGAAAAACCACACGCTCTTTAAGCAAGCGCGAGTAAATATCGTAGGAACGCTCGCCGCGACCGCTCTGCTCAACCACAATGGGGATAAGTCCCAAGCCTTGTGGCTCCCACTGACTATTTGTTGCCATTTATGCATTTCCCATCAAGTCGTCAAACTTCATATTTTTGTCACTTACCTTGGTGGACTCGAGTACCCAAGCCACTACATTTTCTTCTGTAGCCAAGGCAGCAGGCTCATCCAAGCGCTTAGGGTCTTCGTAGTACCAGCGCACAACATCTTCTGGCTGTTCGAAGCCCTGTGCAAATTGGTCTACCATAGCGCGAATTTGTTCCGGCTTGGCGTGCAATTCATGTTTATTTACCAACTCAGCCAGGATCAGACGCAAACTGGCACTTCTCTTAGCCTGATCTTCGAACATGCTGGGCTCCAGGGTGACATTGCTTAAGTCCACACCGCGTTGCTGCAAATTCTGTTGCGTCATTTGCATGAGACGATTGATTTCAACCCCGATCAGTGCTTTTGGCAGCTCAAGATTAACAGCCTCGACCAATGCCTGGAATACCTGCTCTTTCAGCTTGGTGCGAATACGCTTATCCACTTCCTGATTCAGGCTATCCTTGATCTCAGCCTGCATCTTCTCCACATCACCATCTACCACACCTAGGCTGCGCGCAAAATCTGCGTCAACTTCCGGCAACTTGGCTTGCTCAACGCTATTAAACGTTACTTCATAACTCACCGTCTTGCCGGCGAGTTGTTCAGGATTGTGGTCAGCCGGATAGGAAATTTCAAAGATTTTGGTACTACCGGACTTGTTACCAATCAGGTTATCGTCGAATTCGGCAATGCGGCCGTCTTCACCCAATACCAGCTCAATTCCTTGCTCACCAGTGCTTTCCACTTCCTGGCCGTCAATCGACGCCTTAAGCGCCACATTAACCTTGTCGCCCTTTTTCGAGGCACGCTCGACCGGCTCAAAAGTGGCGCGCTGTTTGATCAGCACGTCTATAGTTTTCTTGACGTCAGCATCGCCCACTTCCAGCACCGGACGCTCAATCTCGGCCTTGCTCAGATCGCCGATAACAATCTCAGGGAATATCTCGAAGGTCGCAGTATATTCAAACTGCCCCGTTGTTTCGGAGAAAGGTTTATGTTCGATATTGGGAAAACCAGCAACACGTAGCTTGTTCTCTTCAACAGCATCAGAAAAAGTACGTTCAACGGTACTTGATAGCACTTCGTCACGCACCTGGGCGCCATATTGCTGCTGAACCAACTTCAAAGGCACTTTGCCGGGGCGGAAGCCAGACAGCTTGGCCGTGCGTGCCAAGCGATTGATGCGTTGATTTACTTCTTCTTCAATCGGCTTGCTTGGCACGATCACCGTCATACGGCGTTCCAGATTGCTGATGGTTTCAACGGTTGCTTGCATGTACTGTATTCCTTGACTCAATTAGGTTGGTGCGACAGGAGACTTGAACTCACGCCTTGCGGCGCTGGAATCTGCAATCTCTTTTCCATCTCTCCACCAAGCCTTGCAATATAATGGTTTAGACAGATTAGACTGGGATGAATGATCAAATTGGATCTAATCTGCATTTAGGATAGTGGGGCTTACACCCGAAAAGCTATCGCTGATTTTATCATAGCAGACACAAAAATATAACTCGGCGTGACGAATACAGCTTGGGGTTAGCGTTTATTGCAAAGACAAGCGCTAAAACACTATGTGATTGAGGCCATAATGGGCTGTCCTAGAGACGGGCACCAGCGTACAGATAATGTCCCTGCACCACCGTACTACTTACCAGCAAATGGTCCTGAATACAGAAAAGCGCTGGACAACATCTGACAGACTATGCCACATGACATAAAAGCACTCAGATGTTGCCAGCAACAAAATAGCGGCCGGACTTAACTCCGGTTACAGCGGTTGACGTTGTCCACAGAAAAACCCAACGGCGTGGGATGGGGTCTCAAACGTTACAGTGTCGCCAATTTCGAAGTAAAGAACATCACCAACCTTGGCATTAACTTTTTGGCCTGTGTGGTCGGTAATGTTGAACTCACCATCTACGACGATCTTCATCTCATCATAATCATAGGTATATACCAAAGGATTACCCTTTTCCAAGCGAAAGAATCCAGCACAAATAGTTTTGTCTTTATCGGTTGATACGAATGTGTCGCCAAGCCAAGCTGGAACACCGGCAACATTCATCGATGGTTGTTGATCTGCGATAGCCTGTTTCTTGTATTTCATGTCAATTCTCCAAAAATTTTTATAAAGGATGGACCCACCCTGTGAAGTAGATTAAATACTGCCTTAGCTATGCCTTCAATTACACCTAAGTGGTAATACCATGTAAGAGGCATCGCTTGGATAAAGCTCCACTACTGATGGGCTTTATCTCTAAAAAACCACTATAGTATGGCGAGTGCCTGCATAAGGTCGCTTTTAAGATCTTCCAGTGTTTCCAGGCCAATCGACAACCTGATAAGATTATCTCCAATACCTCTCATCTCCCGCTCTGCAGCAGCGAGATCACGATGCGAGGTCAGTGCAGGTTGTGACACCAGGCTTTCAACCCCGCCAAGACTCGGCGCTAGCGTAAATAGGCGCAGCTGGTCAACCACGCGTGCTGCGGCAGCGGCATCACTACCGATTGCTACCGAAATCATGCCGCCGAAGCCGCGCATCTGGCGTCGTGCGATTTCATGCCCCACACAATTCTCTAACCCAGGAAAGTACACGCGTTGTACCCCAGGGTGGTTTTGCAGCATTTTGGCTAAATGCAGTGCAGACGCATTCTGGCGCTCCACCCGCAGTTCCAGCGTTGCCAGGCTTCGGGCAAGCAGATGCGCAGTTTCCGGAGCAAGCATCTGACCGAGGTTCTTTCTCCAGATGCGCAGCGGCTCAAGCACAAGCTCTGCCCCGGCAACCATGCCGCCAGTCAAATCGCTGTGTCCACCGAGATATTTAGTAGCGCTGTGGATCACAAGATCAGCACCCAATGTCAGCGGCTGCTGGTTAACCGGGGTCGCGAATGTACTGTCGATTGCCACCTTTGCATCATGGGCGTGCGCCAACGCGCAAATCTGGACGATGTCGATAATCTCAAGTAAAGGATTGGATGGCGTTTCGAAATAAACGAGACTGCAGCCACGCGCAAGATGACTCTGCAGTCCGTCCATATCCCCGGCAGCGACAAACTCAATATGTCTCCCCAGTGCCGCTAGCTGTCGCGACATGAATTCCCAGGTGCCACCGTACACCTCGCCCAGGCAAATTATTCCACGTTCACCGTGAGCCAATAGTGACGCAGAAATCGCTGCCATACCAGAAGCAAACACCAGCGCACCTTCCGCCTGCTCAAGGCTGGCAAGCTTGGCCTCAACGCTAGTTATGCCAGGGTTCGATCCGTAGCGCGTGTAAAGGCAGCCTGGCCGGCGCCCTTCAATGACATCCAGCATATCGGCAGTGGTATCGAACCTGAAAGTGGTCGTATCGTAAATCGGCGTATGTGGAGAGCCAAACTGATCCTTGATTTCCCCCGCATGGATACACCGAGTAGCAAAACCCTCACTTTTTTGTGCCATACCACTTACTCCATTTAACTGTCTGTTTCATCAAAAGGCTTATCAAAGCGGCTTGTAGCATAGCCTGGGAAATTTACTTAAATCCATTATCTTTTTCTATGCGCCCACACGGCCGCCTCAAGTCTGCTGGTAAGCTTAAGTTTGCTCAGCAGGTGTTTGATATGCACCTTCACCGTAGTATCGCTTATGCCCAAATTGCGGGCAATCATCTTGTTATTGAGTCCGTCAGCCAAACACCCCAGTATTTCACGCTCGCGAATGGTGAGCGAAACATTCTCCTCGTCTTTCTTGACACTGGGCTCGATCAGCGCATTCTTGAGAATTTCCGTAAGGCTGTCTTGAAGAACGGTGATACCGCCCATGGCCTTTTTTAAATTCGTGCATAAATCCTCTGGCTCCATATCTTTCAGCAAGTATCCGTCAGCGCCTGCGCGCAGAGCCTCCAACAAATCATCTGCCGCATCCGATACCGTCAGCACGATACAACGAGACTGGAGATTGGCTTCTTTTATCCGCACCAGCGTCTCCAGCCCATTCATGCCCTTCATGTTAAGGTCGATTAACACCAAGTCCGGCTTGAACTCACCCACCAGAGCCAGACCTTCCATGCCCGATGCTGCTTCTCCCACCACTTTAAAATCGGCGTCCGCAGAGATCATCTGACAGACCCCTTTACGAAAAAGCGCATGGTCATCAATAAGCAATACTGTGATTGGCGTGTTCATCATCTCTCCCACATTAATTATATTCATCATTACTTTGATTTGGGGCGGAATAAAAGCCTGACGCGTGTGCCCCCGCGTCTCCTCGGCAATATCTGGATTTCTCCTCCAAGGAAACCGGCTCGCTCAGTCATAATGGTTAAACCATAATGATGCGGCTCTTGTTCTTTAAAAGCGCATCCCAGTCCATCATCATCGATGGTTACCATGACTTCTCCGGTTGGCTGCAAGACCAAAGTAATGACCACCGTACTGGCTCCGGAATGGCGCACAATATTCGACAAACCCTCGCGAACCACCTGTAAAAGGTGAAACTCCTCATTCACGCTCAACCGGCAATCAACCAGTCGGTTATCCAGCGTAAAGCTCAGGCTGGATCTTTGCGAGAACTCATCAATGGCTTCTCTAAGGGCATAATCAAGGCCTCTGACATCCATTTGCACCCTGAATGTAGAAAGCAACTCGCGTAATTCCCGGTATGCGTTATCCAGCCCTACCCGCAAATCATTAACAATTTCCACAGCTCCGGCCTTCTGTACATCATTGCCAAATTGGCTCTGTAATCTTGCAATTTGTATCTTCATATAAGAAAGAGATTGCGCCAACGAGTCATGCAACTCGCGGGCAATCACGGCTCTTTCCTCAAGCAATGCGACGCGGCGCCCTTCCTGTTCTCGCGCTTGAAACCCCATCGAAACTGCAAACAGTTGCGCTGTCACTTCAACCAGCTGTATTTCCGTATTCTCAAAGAAATGGGTGTCTTCTGTTTCTACCATTAGGACTCCCAAGCAGCCCATGGGGCCTGGCAAAGGCACTGTAAGGCAGCGGACAACTTTGCCCTCGACCATTACGGAAGAATGACTCACAGACATTGTGCTCGCTTTTTCGTCAAACAAGCCCTCATGAAAACACAAGGGCCAATGATTAGAAAACAATGCGCGCTGTGCAGATATTACTGATCCATTATCACTAAAAACCAAAGACACGTTACTGATATTTAAAGTCCTCTCCAGCGCGTAAAGTGCCTGTCTTATTGTCAGTTCACTTAATCCCGAGCTTTCCACCAGCTTGACCAGCTTAAACAGAAAGTCCTGGGAAAGAGTCATCCTTCTGATTCGCTCTGTGCTTGTTTTATTAATCCACTCAGTTTCCACCTTGACACCTTCAAGCTGAGCAGACACTTCTGCAATTAATCTCTCGATAAACCCAAACTCATCATCCGTATGCCTTCTAACGCCAGATACCAGATGCTTGGGCATGATCGCTATCAGGTGGCCGACCCGGTCGATCAAAACCCGTCGCGAAGACAACATCAGGCTTGCTATAATGCAAAACACAAGAAATAGGCAAGCCAACTGCAGAAGAGCTATTACAGACTGTTTGATTTCAACGTCTTTTTCGGCCGTCCGAATAAAGGTTTCATAGGCAAAAATCACCTGCTGACCAAGCTGCACCAGAGATTGGCTTGGTTGTCCGCTAGCATGGGCGCTCGCAAACGCGGAGTGAGCCTGACGTAATTTTATATACGCCTCGCGTAGCTCTGGGTTGCTTTGTGTATTAAACCAGGAGAATTCAGCGCTTGTCAGGTCAGCATTACTTTTATTCAGATTCCAGAATGAGAGGGTATCTTTATGCCCCGGGCGATCACTTAAGTCCTTAATCTCATTTTTCCAAAGCAATTCATGCGCATATGCTTTATGCACGGCAGCCAGATGATTAGGAATATAATCCAGCAAGAACAGGGAACCTGCCTGCATCAGCACTACTGCCAGTACGATAGCCATCAAGAGGACATGGAGGCTAGCGTAAAGCTTGTGTATGCTTATGAAAGCTTCTACTTTTTCATGTAGCTTCCATATTCTTAGCATATTTTCTCTATCTTAAAATCCAGATAACTTACTGCAAACATTCAAGGTTCCGATTAATGAGCTTACTTATATTCGCCAGCCTCATCCTCAGCATCATTTTTCTGGCTGTTATGGGTACATGGTATGACGCTAATGGACCATTTATATCACATATAGTCATGCTGCTTTCTGCTACGGTCGCGATTTTATCCGGCGCCATCGTCATTGCTGCCCAATCCTTATACTTTTTAAAATCAACAAAAAAACAACGCGTCAGTGATCCAAGAACTGGAACCTGGGGCAAAGAGGTTTCTGCGACTCTGTCTACTCCGGCAGTAGTACTTGATGGCTACAAAATCAGCTTTGCCAATATCTCATTTCTGCAAACATTGGGTATGGCAGGCATGGCTGACCAGGTAGTTGGCATGCCTTTCACAAATTTAGTCCATCCTGCCGATCATCAGGTTCTTGCAGAAATGATCGCTGAAGCTACGCAGGGTGAGAACAAAAATGAAATACAGAAGTTACGTCTGCTGTGCTCTGATGGCACCACGATTCCATCCCACACTTCACTTTCCCGCATGCAACAGGACCACAATGACAATCAAGCATTGCTCCAGTTTACTCCTGTTTCTACAGCCAGACCTCTCAGCACAAATTTTGAAAGCCAGTTCAACTACCACCAGATTATCGACCGTCTGGAAGAGATCGTATTTCAGATTAATGCAGAAGGTCAGTTAATTTTCCTGAACTCCTCATGGGAGCACGCGCTTGATTACAAAATACAGGAATGCTTGAACAAACCCTTAATAAACTATATTCATCCTGAAGATAAGCCAGCCGTCGAATCTAGACTCACTTCATTAACCCAGGGCAAACGTTCCCACTGCCTGATCGAATTCAGGCTTATAGCGCGCAATGGCAACTCCCAATGGTCCGAGCTACGCGGCAAAACCACGTCAGTGTCCGAAAACGAGCGTACTAGCGTTGTCGGTACCATTTCTGACATCAGCCGTGTCAAAGAAGTGCAGGCCAATGTGAACGCCCATCGCCGCGCCATGAGTACCTTATTAAACAACATTCCAGGCATGGTGTACCGCGGCAGAAATGACCGTTTCTGGTCTTTTGAGTTCGTTAGCGATGGCTGCGTTGAAGTCACCGGCTATGACCCCATGGAATTAATCAACAATCCAGTCTTTTCTTTCAACCAGATCATCCACCCGGAAGACAGAATGTCCGTGTGGGAATCTGTTCAACAACAGATTCAGCACCAGGAAAAATTCCAGCTCATCTATAGAATTATTACGCGCAATGGCGAAATAAAACAGGTGATGGAACATGGGCGCGGCATATTTTCTAGTGCGGGCGAGTTGCTGGCACTGGAAGGGTTCATCGTAGAAATTCCTAATGAAAACCCTCAACACACGGCGACGCTGGCCAATCTGCATGAATAAAAATGGGCGCCGCAGCGCCCATTTGAACATAGTTACAGCACTATTGAATTTAGAAAGTGCGCTTAATGTAACCCATGACTTTATCATCGGCAGTTTTGAAACCGGTACCATCAACATACCAATTATCGTTGGCATCCGTAGTGGTGTAGTTAAGTCCTGCGTTCCAGCCCGTGCTGGATGCAATTGCAAAATCCTTGTTTACGCCAATCAGGAAATCAGTATAGTTGGCGACAGAGTAATTTCTAACGGTCTGATGGCCCACATGTAACGCCAGATTAATATCCTGAACCGGCAACTTGTAATTGAAATTCAGCTCGGTGTAGCCGCTACCGTCACTATGGCCTGTACCCGTTGTATGGTTACCAATCGGCGTATTGCCAAAAGATGCGGTATTAATTCCAAAGAAATCGGACACTGCATAAGAGTGTTTCAAGGTCAGCCATTTGTAAGTAATAGCTGCATTCAACTCTGTGGTATTAGGGGAACCGCCCTTACGGCCAGTTAATCCAACCGGCCTGTCATTATCAGGATAGAAGAACTGCAAGAAGCCCACGTTCAAGCTCAAGTCTGGGGTGAACTGGTGAAGGTAGCCACCATAAAGGTCAAGCTCAACGGTATTGCCATACAAGGCGTTTTTGTTGACATTGCTAGCCCATACACCCAGGTAAATACCACTGCTGTGCGAGTAGTCAAAACCGCCTTGAATTGCACCGCGTTCTCTGGCGTATGAAATCCCACGGAACACATAGTCGCTGAAGAACCCAACATTGGACGATAAGGTATGTGGTGACGCTGGCTCCGCAGCAACCGTTGCTGCTGCATCTTCCGCATGAGCTGCAGATAATCCGGCAATAGCAGATGCCAGGATACCGGCCATTAAGATTGGCTT
>JBDTOX010000128.1:0-6264 GCA_039933015.1 Methylophilaceae bacterium | reverse complement strand
GCGCTAAGCCAGCTAAAGCCTATGTTGTCGTCACCCACGGTGGCGTTATTCGCGCACTGTTGGGCGAGGTGCTGGGCTTGCCCTTGATCGATGTTTTTCGTTTTCAGATTGATTTCGCCAGCGTCACGCAATTGCTGCTGGAAGAAAAGGTTAAGCGCATCGGCTACGTTAACCGCTAAAGGTTTTTAGCGCGGTCTCCAGCCATACCCACCCATCTACTGGCGGCAATCCGAATCCGACCAGGGGGTGGTAGCAGTGCGCTTCACCCGGCAGATCATTCAGCGCTACGGCAGCCGCGGCCAACAGGGGCAATATGGGATAATGGGCAAATGACAGCATTGATGATCCAGGGCACGACCTCGGACGCCGGTAAAAGTACGCTGGTGGCGGGCCTGTGCCGGGTACTGTACCGTAGAGGGTTGCGCGTGGCGCCGTTCAAGCCGCAGAACATGGCCTTGAATTCGGCGGTGACCGTGGATGGTGGCGAGATTGGCCGTGCGCAAGCGGTACAAGCTCAGGCTTGCGGTTTGCAGCCGCATACCGACATGAACCCGGTGTTGCTCAAGCCTGATTCTGATACCGGTTGTCAGGTCATTATCCATGGCAAAGTAGCAGGCAATATGGAGGCCACGGGTTACCACGCATACAAAAGCACAGCCATGCGCGCGGTGTTGGCATCCTGGCAGCGGCTCGGTGAGCAATATGCATACGTGGTGGTTGAAGGTGCTGGGAGCCCGGCGGAGATCAACCTGCGCGAGGGCGACATTGCCAACATGGGCTTTGCCGAGGCCGTGGATTGTCCGGTGCTGCTGGTGGCTGACATCGACCGCGGCGGCGTATTTGCGCATATCGTGGGTACTTTGGCCTTGCTCTCGGCCAGTGAGCGCAACCGTATCATCGGTTTTGTCATCAATCGTTTTCGCGGCGACATGCAGCTGCTGGAATCCGGTCTGGAATGGCTGGAGCGCGAGACGGGCAAGCCTGTCATTGGCGTGCTGCCCTATCTGCATGACCTGCACATTGAAGCGGAAGATGCAGTGCCGAAAGACGCTGTAGCTGCTAGTAAAAATGCACTAAGAGTTATTGCGCCGGTGCTGCCTCACATCAGCAATCACACGGATTTCGATGCGCTGCGATTACACCCGGAGGTCGATTTTCGCTTCGTTGGCATCGGTGACGCCATTCCGCCAGCCGATTTGATCATCCTGCCCGGCAGCAAGAATGTGCGTGGCGATCTTGAGCGGCTGAGAGCACACGGCTGGCAGCAAGCGCTTGCCAAGCATCTGCGCTATGGCGGTAAGCTGTTGGGTATTTGCGGCGGGTTTCAAATGCTGGGGACCATGATTCACGACCCGCATGCACTGGAAGGCGCTGCAGGCTCAAGCGCAGGCTTGGGCTGGCTGGAGATGGAAACTACGCTGCAACAAACAAAGCATCTCGTGCAGGTGCGCGGACAACTGGCTTTCGCTGCAGCGCAAGTAACAGGCTATGAAATCCACATGGGCATAAGCGCTGGTGCCGCTTTGAATAATCCGCTGTTATATGTAGAGGGTAAGCCCGAGGGCGCGATATCCGCTGACAATCAAATTGCAGGCACCTATGTGCATGGCCTGTTTGATCATGCCGAATCTACTGCGGCGTGGCTGGCATGGGCGGGCATGGAGTCAGCCAGCGCGCAGTTTGATTACACCCAGTTGCGCGAAGCCGGACTGGAGCGCCTGGCTGACGCAGTCGAGCAGCATCTGGACTGGCAGAAACTCCAACCTTATTTGAGCCTGAGTGGTAACCCCGCAGCAATAAACACCACCTCATCACACAAGGCTGCGACCGCCTGATTGAGGCGTCCGGCTTCATCCTGAAACTGCCGGTTGATCTCGCCTAACGGCACTATTCCCATCCCCACTTCGTTGCTGACCAGCAGGATTTTGCCGGGCAGGCGCGTGAGCGTGTCCAATAAATCAGCGCGTTCGGCTGGCCAATCTATACCTTGTGGCGGGACGCATTCCGGGCAGATGCATTGCGCCAGCCACAAGGTCAGGCAATCCACGAGCAGGCAGCGGTCCGCTGCAGCTTCACGGCGCAGGGTCGCAGCCAGGTGATGCGGTACTTCCACAGTCTGCCAATGGTCAGGCCGGCGTATTTTGTGATGCTCCACACGTGCGCCAAATTCGCTATCGTACACTTGCGCAGTGGCAATGTAGGTAACGGCCAGGCCGCTCTCGCCAGCGATTTTTTCGGCATAAGCGCTTTTGCCCGAGCGGGCGCCACCTAAAATCAGATTCAATCCCATAGTGTTAACCCCAGTGTTTTTTGTATGCCTGGCTAGCGCCCCATTGCTGGATAATGGTTTGCAGCTGCTTCAGGCCGTAAGTGATGACGGATGGGCCGGGTTGCAGAATATCGGCCGACTTGATTTCATGCACAAAGCCGTTTTGCACGGCAGGAATCGCATCCCAGCCAGGGCGAGCGATGACTTGCTCGGGCCGGAATTTCTTGCCGCACCAGGAGCCGATGATGATATCCGGCTGGCGCTCAACCACTTGCTGGGGGTCGGCAATCACGCGGTCTTTGGCGGCATTGTGCTGTGACAGTTCGGCAAAGCAGTCCACGCCGCCTGCTATATCAATGAGCTCGGCCACCCAGCGAATGCCGCTGATCATGGGTTCATCCCACTCCTCAAAATATACCCTGGGTTTTGCGGTCAGGTACTGGGCGGTCTCGTTCACGCCATTGATAATGCCTTGCAGCTCGGCAACCAGGCTGGCGGCTTTTGCTGTGGCGCCAACCAGCGCGCCGAGTGTCGTCACCATACGCAGGATTTCTGACACCGAGCGCTGGTTAAACGCGTGCACCTCCATGCCTGAGCGTATCAATGCAGCAGCAATATCAGCCTGTAAATCGGTACAGGTAAGTACCAGGTCTGGCTGCAGTTGCAGAATCTTGTCGATTTTTGCACTGGTAAACGCTGCCACCTTGGGTTTTTCGCGGCGCGCGATGGCGGGCCGTGTGGTGTAGCCGGAAATGCCAGCGATGCGGTCTTGTTCGCCCAGTAAATACAGTACTTCGGTCGTTTCCGCAGTGAGGCAGACGATGCGTTCTGGCGTGCTCAAACTGGCTCCTCGCTTGAATCTTGGCTTGAATCTTTCCAGTGGTTTTCCATCATCAGTTCGCTTAGTGGCCTTGGCGTTGCCCAGCCGTCTTCCACCAGCATGGGCGCCGGGTAAAAGGCTTCGACGTGGCCCAGACATAATATGGCAACCGGTTTGGCGCCTGTGGGCATATGGAGTGCTGCACCTAGGGCGGCCGGGTCGAACATGGATACCCAGCCCATACCCAAACCTTCAGCACGTGCAGCCAGCCAGAGATTCTGGATGGCGCAGGCGACCGAGGCCAGGTCCATTTCCGGCAAGGTCCTGCGCCCGAATACGTGCCGGTCACGATGGTCGCACAAGGTGACTACCAGCAGCTCGCCACACTGCATGATGCCTTCGACCTTGAGCCGCATGAATTCCGCCTCGCGCTCACCCAGCGCTGCAGCGGTAATTGCACGTTCATGTTGCACCAGATCGTAAATGGCTTTGCGCACAGCAGCGTCGGTGATGCGGATAAAGCGCCAAGGTTGCATCAGGCCTACGCTAGGGGCTTGGTGCGCGGCTTCAAGCACTCTTGCCAGAAGGACAGGGTTTATGGGGTCGGGCTTGAAATGGCGCATATCGCGCCGTTCAGCAATAGCCTTATATACCGCAGCGATTTCTGCTTCGGTGAAGCGTCTGTTAGGCATCGCGCTCATGGCAAAAACAGGCTGGCCGCAGCCACCGGGTTGGACGGAAAATAAAAATGCAGAAAACTGGCATGGAGTGAGCCATGCCGATAAAGCGCTTCCGGGTTGCCAAAACATGCTTCGGCCATGCCGGCCGGGCTTAACGCGGTGTCAAAACGCCCATAATGAAATGTGTGCGCACTGAGCCGGCCTTGTGCTAACTCGATATGCTGCGTGCCCAAGCCTTGCAAGTGGCTTTGCATGTGGCTGGTGCCCGGTAATAGCGCAAAGCCCGGTTGGCCATCAATATTTTCGCTCAAGGCCATCATGCCGCCGCATTCGGCGAGCATGGGGCGTCGCTTGGCGAATGCAGCTTGCAGCGCGTCGCGCATGCCCGTGTTTTCAGCAATTAGTTGACTGTGCAACTCGGGATATCCACCTGGTAACCAATAGGCATCGGCTTCTGGCAATGCATCATCATGCAATGGGGAGAAAAATATTAGCCTGGCGCCGAGCGCTTGCAAGCAGTCCAGGTTGGCTGGGTAAATGAAGCAAAATGCTTCATCGCGGGCTATGGCAATAGTTTTGCCAGCCAATAGCGGCGCTACGCTGGGGGAAGATGGCTGGTTAAAAGTAACAGCCGGCGGCAAAGGCAAGTCGCTGGAATCTGCCAGTGCATGCGCTGCTGCTTCAATACGGTCATCCAGGTCAGCAATTTCCGCTGCGCGGAACAAGCCTAAATGGCGTTCCGGCAGCGTGTAGGCTTCGTCTGCGGGCAGTGCGCCCAGCCAGGGTAAATTATGCGGCAGACATGCGCGCAGCATTTGGGCGTGACCGGGGCTACCTACGCGATTAGCCATTACTCCGGCTACTTTTAACTCAGGCCGATACGCAAACAAACCCGAAGCTATTGCACCAAAAGTTTGCGCCATCGCACTGGCATCAATGATAGCGAGCACACTTAAGCCGTAGCGTGCGGCAATGTCGGCGCTGGAGGGGGTGCCATCGTATAAGCCCATGACGCCTTCGACGATAATGACATCCGCCTCTTGCGCTGCGCTGTATAGCCTTGCCAGGCCGTCCTGCTCGCCGCACATGCCTAAGTCCAGATTGTAAACCGGCTGGCCAGTCGCTTTTTCCAGCACCATAGGGTCGAGAAAATCCGGGCCGGATTTGAAAGCGCATACCTTGAGGCCGCGATTGCGCCAGGCTCTGGCCAGGGCTGCCGTGGTTAGGGTCTTGCCCTGGCCGGAAGCGGGGGCAGAAACGAGTAGGGCGGGACAGCTGATGTTTTCCATACCACTGTTATTCCGATTTTCATTCAATGGAATACGCAACTACCATTCAATGCCAGGCATGGCCTGCACACCTGCCGTATATGCATGCTTGATCAGATTGATTTCGCTAACGGTATCGGCCACCTCAATCAAGGCCGCTGGTGCTGCGCGGCCCGTGATCACGACATGTTGCATAGGCGGGCGCTTGCTGAGTGCGGCTATCACTTCTTCGATGGTGAGCCACTGGTATTTAAGCGCGTAGGTAAATTCATCCAGAATCACGACATTGATAGTTGCATCCCGCAGATGCACACATACCTGCTCCCACGCCTTGCGGGCTATGGCCGCATCACGTTCGGCGTCCTGCGTCTCCCAGGTAAAGCCTTCGCCCATGACGTGCCAGCTAAGATTGGGACTGTTGCGGAAGAAGGCTTCTTCGCCCGTATCAGAACGGCCTTTGATGAACTGCACTACCGCGGCTTTCATGCCGTGGCCAAGCGCACGTGCGAGCAGGCCGAAAGCCGCAGTGGATTTGCCTTTGCCGTTACCGGTATGGATTAGAAGCAGCCCGCGGGAAACCTGGGCTGCTTCTATTTGTGCATCGACAACCGCCTTCTTGCGCTGCATGCGCGCAACATGGCGGTCATTTTTTGCGCTATCGCTCACACCCGGCTGGTTTCTTGCTGAGTAAGACGGCTTGCAAAGAATCGGCTGGCTACCCATGCCACGCCTAAGTACATCATGGCGTAACCCACATAGGGGGTGTAATACTGGGCAACGCGCTGGGAGAATTCAACCACAGGCATGTATGAGACTTTGTCTGAGAAGCTGTACCAGAAGGCATTTGAGACTACAAAAGCCGCGCTAGCCGCTGCCCAGCCCAAAAGTGCATACGGCATTAACGCAAAAGGCTGTTCACGTTTTGCCAACCAGCGGCCGGCACCCCAAACCAAAGCATAGGTGGGGATCAAACCCCAGTAGCCAGGCGACATGCAGTAATCGGAAATGCCTTTCCAGCCCAGCGCATAAGCATCCATGCCCAAGGCTGCGACTATGGCCAGGCCGAGCCAGCCACTGCGCGGGATAAGTAAACCGCCCAGGAACAACACGGCCAGCGTGGCATCGGGCAGATACACGGCGCTACCGAAGTGCTGGGTACGGGTGGCAAAGATGACAGCCAGCAGGCCGGCGCCTAGCCAAAAAGTACTTTTATTTTTTGCAAACATG
>JBDTOX010000127.1:0-3566 GCA_039933015.1 Methylophilaceae bacterium | reverse complement strand
TCCGTCAGGATGCGGATGACGCCCATGTCTTGCTCCTCAAAGAATGGCAGCACCCAGGCGTTTCTTGATCGATTCCAGATTCTGGCGCAGCCAGACCAAGCGGACACCGGACGGGGAAACAAAAATGCCGCGCTTCCTGAGTTCGTTTGAAACCCTCACCTGGCCGAAGGCCGGCTGCTCCAGGGCAAAGGCCGTCACGGCAGACTCCGTGGCTTCTTCGACCCGGTTCTTGATATTGGGCTTGCGGCGGTTGGTATCGATCAGGGCTTCGATACCGCCATCCTCCATCGCCGACTGATAACGATAAAAGATGCCGCGTGAGAATCACATCACCTTGCAGGCGCGGGCTACGTTGCCAAGCTCGGCTGCCAGGTTCAGCTAGCCTACCTTGTGTGTGATGACGTTCTGTTGAACACTACTAAGGCCAATGCCGATGAGTTATTTCCACTTGCATAAGCTTGATTTTCTTTCTGGAAAATCTTACGCACTCTGTTTGATAACGTACTGGACTTCCCAGTCGATTGAGAGTTGCAGACTCTAAAATGGCTTATCAGCAACCTTTCTTGATTGAATGCCCAGCCTAAGCGAGAGTGCGCACTGTAGTTTCGCGCTGCCACTGACGCGTTTTGGAGGCGTTTAGGAATTTTTTGATATCAACCGCACTCACTATACCGTCATCGGCCACTACACCGGCTTTGTCGAGCAGCATATGACCGCCGCCGTCACTGGCAATCGCTTTCAGATGGGCGTAAGCGTCGCGGACAAAATCCATCGCCGCACCTTCCTTGGTCAAGGCTGTAGCGGCCTCCTTGCCCAGAATAATCGCCACCGCATCAAACATGACTGACGGCGTACCGGCCAATTGACCATCGGCGGCCACTATACTGCCATCCGACAGACTCACCTTGCCGACTTTAGGTGCCACCAGCTTGGCGCTGGCACCAGCCTGAGCAATTGCATGCTTCAAGCTGTTAATTAGCGCGGCATCTGAGCCGTTGTCTATGAGTATGCCGATAACACGACCTTCCAGCGTATCCTTAGCTTTGCCTATCAGCTGCAAGGATGGTGACAGCGGCATGTCGAGCACGGCAACCGCTGCGGCTGGAGCCGCTGGTAGTGGCTCCATGGCCAGACCATGGGCGACACGCTTAGCCAGGCTTTCTTCAATATGACGCAAATGGCCGACCATGGCTTCACGCACGTGCACATGCTCAACCTTGGATAATTCGAACACCAGCGCCGAGGCAATATGCGCCTGCTCAAAACTGCTTTGGGTACGGAAGAACTGCCGCGCCTGGCTGTAGTGGTCGGCAAAACTGGCTGCGCGTATGCGACCTTTGACACCGTCGTCTGTGACTGCCGCGCTGGCAAAACCCGCAGGGCTTTCACGCGGCGATTCTGGTGCCAGTGTGTTTGGTTCATAGTTAACACGCCCGGTGGGCTGCGCCATTTGCATGTGGCCATCGCGCTGATGGTTGGCGAACGGACACTTGGGAGCATTGACCGGAATCTGGTGAAAATTGGCCGAGCCCAAGCGCGACAACTGCGTATCCATATAGGAGAACAGGCGGCCTTGCAGCAGGGGGTCGTTGGAGAAATCCATGCCGGGCACCACATGCGATGGGCAAAACGCCACCTGCTCGGTCTCGGCAAAGAAATTGTTCGGCCAGCGATTGAGCACCATGCGGCCAATGACTTGTAACGGCACCAGCTCTTCAGGAATCAGCTTGGTCGCATCCAGGTGGTCGAATGGGAAGGCGTCGGCTTCTGCCTCGCTGAATAACTGCACCGATAACTCCCACTCAGGAAACTTGCCGTCGTCGATAGCTTCAAACAGCCCGCGCCGGTGGAAGTCAGGGTCAGCCCCTGCAATCTTCACGGTTTCATCCCAGATGGTCGATTGCAGGCCAAGCTTGGGTCGCCAGTGGTATTTGACGAATGTGGACACACCTTCGGCGTTAATCAGGCGGTAGCTATGGATGCCGAAGCCCTCCATCATCGCCAGCGAGCGCGGCAGGGTGCGGTCGGACATGATCCACATCACCATGTGCATGGATTCCGGCGTCAGTGAAATGTAATCCCAGAAAGTATCGTGAGCGGTAGCTGCTTGGGGAAAGCCGCGGTCAGGCTCCATTTTCACGGCATGCACGAGGTCGGGAAACTTGATGGCATCCTGGATGAAAAATACCGGAATATTGTTGCCGACCAGATCCCAGTTACCCTCTTTGGTGTAAAACTTGACGGCGAAACCACGCACATCGCGTGGCGTGTCAGCCGAGCCGGATCCACCTGCAACGGTGGAAAAACGTGCAAACAGCGGCGTTTCTACCCCCACCTCGGTGAGCACCTTGGCTGTAGTGTATTTTTCCAAAGATTTGCTTAGCTTGAATACCCCATGTGCGCCTGTGCCGCGCGCATGGACGATACGCTCGGGGATGCGCTCGTGGTCGAAATGCGTGATTTTTTCGCGCAGAATAAAATCTTCGAGCAAGGTCGGCCCGCGCGGATTGGCTTTCAGCGAATTCTGATTATCGGCGATGGGCAGCCCTTGATTGGTGGTCAATAACGCGCCGCCTGGTGCGGTTTGATGCAGCTCACCACCCTTGCCGGTCGATTGTTTCAGCACGGATGCTGCCGGTTCTTTGCTTGCCATGATGTAAACCCTTTCGAGAGGTTAGGCTGACGCCATTAATCAGGCGTATGGGAAAAGGCTACATTACGATAAGGGCAGGCGACATTCTGTGCGCTAATGCACATTCCAATCTATATTGGCCGACCACATTGTGATGTGTTGGTACCCGCCTTGCGACGGGCGCCGGGTAATTTAAGCTTAGTGCTTGTCGACAGCATCCTTGACGACTTCCTTGGCATCGCCGTATGCCTTTTCGGCTGTGCCTTCGGCTTGCTTTTTCAGACCCTTGGCCTGTTGTTCCTTGCTGTTGATTACTTTGCCGACAGCCTCTTGGGCTTTACCGACGATGTCTTTGCTGACACCTTTAATTTGGTCTTTATTCATATTTGTTCTCCTGTGGATGAAAATTAACTACTTGTTGTGTAATGATTCCCGGCTAATGCATAAAGAAGTAGACAATAACCAGGATAATTGCTGGTACGCCCAGAATCCATGCTAAAACGTATTTGCCCATGATGATTTCCTTTTAGAGGTTGAATAGTGGAGGAATAGATCACGGCACAGCACTTTTACATGCTTCCTGAGTGGGAATGGAGTCCGTGGCAGTAACCCGATTTCTACATGTTGCATAGTTCAAACTGCAATTTATGTGCGCTAGCGCACTTAAGTGCGTAATATTTTGCAGACTTTAGATGACAAATGCTTACAACTCTTCTTTACGCTCCGACATTTGCGCGCCTAGGGCAACGGTAATCACCCCGAAACAGCGGCTGGCCATGGGCGCATGACACTAATTCTGGCCTCAGTTAAAAATGGGGGGACTACCAGATTGCCCAATTCGATGCGCATAGCAAACAACGACAACATGAATGGAAGTAGCCAAGGAAACCACAAAAATACATAAGGTATTGATCGGTGATGCGGCAATTTATTC
>JBDTOX010000126.1:0-5999 GCA_039933015.1 Methylophilaceae bacterium | reverse complement strand
CGCAATGGCAAGAAGGTAATGGTGTACATGACTTCCCAGGCACCTAACTACAGCCTGCCGGAAATCAAGGTGAAGCTCGGTGACGAAGTGACCATCACCCTGACCAATCACGACAAGGTGGAGGATCTGACACACGGCTTCGGCATCGAGAGATACAACGTCAACTTCATCGTCAACCCGCAGGAAACCCATTCGGTTACCTTCAAAGCTGACAAGCCGGGTGTGTTCTGGATTTACTGCACGCACTTCTGTCATGCATTGCACTTGGAAATGCGCAGCCGGTTTATTGTTGAGAAGTAAACTCTGACCACGGAGCGGTCTTCTGGGGCAAGTCAGTGGCTGGCTTGCCCCAGATTTTCCCTTCGGTTTAATGACAGGTGCGCCACTTGCTACAACACATGAAAGGTCAACCCGAACCCACATCCTGCGGATTTTCGCGATTCAGGACGCGACTCAGCAGTGGTTTGACTTTATTTTTCTGTTGTCTCGTTTTAACGCTGGGCTTTTCCGCCACGGGGATGGCGGACATCGACAAAGATCATCCTGAACGCGAGCACCACGCCGAAGAAGGCCACACAGGCTCTTACGAAGCGCCCCTGCCGGTGCAGCTATCTACCGATCCTGACTTGTGCGCCTATGTTCCCTGCCGTGACGTTTTCCCAGGCGCTGACCGCTTCTCTCCCCGCAAAGGGCGCCCGGCCTACGTCGAGGCCTATCATGATGAACACGGACAGCAGAAGCTGCTGGGGTATGTATTCCTTTCCACCGATATCGTCGACATTCCTGCCTATTCGGGAAAACCGGTCGTCACGCTGATCGGCATGGATATCACTGGCAAGATTGCCGGTGTGAAAGTCCTGAAGCACAGCGAGCCGATTCTGCTGGTCGGTATTCCGGAAGGGGAACTGACCAAGTTCATTAAGCAGTTTGTTGGCAAGCATGCCTGGGACAAGGTGGAAATCGGCAAGGCGCGCGCTGAGGGCGGCTATATCGGGATTGATGCCATCAGCGGCGCAACTGTGACGGTGATCTCGGAAAATCAGGTGGTGATGCGTAGTGCCTACGAGATCGCCAAACAGGTTGGCATCATCAAGGCAGTCCCCAGGCCGCAAGCCAGGTTTACCAAGGTTTCCGAAAACTTGAGCTGGGATAAACTCATCAGCGAAGGCAGTATCCAGCACTTGGCGGTAACACCGGCCGATGTCGGATTGGACGACACTGGCCAGCCTTATATTGACCTGTATTTTGGCTATCTCAACGCGCCCGGCGTCGGACGCAGCATTCTGGGTGAGCGTAATTACGCTGGTTTGATGGCCGATCTCAAGCCTGACGAGCACGCCATTTTCATTGTGGCTAACGGTACTGCCTCGTTCAAGGGTTCCGGGTTCGTACGCGGTGGCATCTATGATCGCATACAGGTATCTCAGGACATGGATACCTTCACTTTCCGCGATACCGATTATCGCAATCTGTACAATATCCAGGCAGCTGGTGCGCCGGAATTCCGAGAATCCGGCATCTTCATCATTCGCAGCCCCAGCTTCAGTGCAGCTTACCCGTGGAGCCTGGTGTTTCTCGGTAACAAGGTGGACAAGCAGACCGGAGCCAAGACCTTCGCCAATTTCGATCGTGAATACTGGCTGGATACGCGCTACCTGGAGGGCGGCCGACCCACGATAGTCAAGCCGGATCCGACTTGGCTGCGCGTATGGAAGGCGAAGAAGCTAGAGATCGCATTGTTTGTGCTGCTGCTCGGCGCGACTGCCACGATTTATGCGCTGCGCGACAAGCTGGTACGCCGCGCCACCCGCAAGGACAAGCGCTGGGTGGACGTTCCCAAATACATCATCTGGGCAAGCAGCGTAGGCTTTGTGGGCTTTTATGGTTTGTCCCAGCCGAGCATCACCCATGTGCTCACCTGGTTCCATTCGCTGATCTACCATTGGAAATGGGAGCTTTTTCTCTCTGATCCGCTGATTTTCATCTTCTGGTGGTTCATTATCATCACGGTGTTCATCTGGGGGCGCGGGCTGTTTTGCGGCTGGCTCTGTCCTTACGGCGCGTTGACAGAACTGGCCCACAAGGTAGGAGGCGCGCTCGGACTAAAGCGGTTCCAGTTTCACTTGCCGCTGCCGCTGCACAACAAGCTCAAGTGGTTGAAATACGGCATTTTTGCACTCCTGGTCGCCGTTTCATTTTACTCAATGGGCACTGCGGAAAAGATGGCCGAAGTGGAGCCATTTAAATCGACCTTCCTGGTTGGCGGCGTGTGGCACCGCTCCTGGCCGTTCGTGACTTACTGGGTGGCGCTGTTTGGGCTGGCGCTCTTTGTGGAGCGGCCTTTCTGCAAGTATCTGTGCCCACTGGGCGCGGGGCTCGCGATTCCTAGCACTTTCCGCTTCTTCAGCCTGAAACGGAAGGCAGAATGTGAAACCTGCCACGCCTGTCAAAAGGGCTGCGGATCCCTCGCCATCGACGACAAGGGCAGGATTGATCAGCGGGAATGCTTGCTGTGCCTCGAGTGCCAGATTCTGTATTACGATGACCATACCTGCCCGCCACTCTCCAAGGAACGCAGGGTGCGCACCAAGGCCGGCTTGCCGCTGACGCCGATTTCCGCACAGGGCTATTTCATACCGGTGGCAAGCATAGGCCGCAGCCAAAAAACCAACAAAACGAGTTAAGCTGTACACCATGAACTTCCTGTCTGCCGGACTGTGTGGCGCCCTGTTTTTTTCTGCCGGCATTGCCAGTGCGAAAGAACTGACCGTCCATGCGGGCGATTCTGTAGCCGCAACCATCCGTGCCGCCGCCAGGAATGACACGGTGCTGGTGGAACGCGGACATTACCGGGAGCACCTGGTCATCGACAAGCCGCTCCGGCTCAAGGGCCTGAACCGGCCGACTCTGGACGGCGGAAACACGGGAGACGTCATTCGCATCAAATCGCCAGACGTGGTGATAGAGGGTTTTATCATCCGCAACAGCGGTGCCGATCTCACGGCGCAGAACGCCGGCATTTACCTTGAGCCAGGCAGTGACCGCGCCGTTATCCACGACAACATCATCAACTACACCCTGTTCGGCATATGGATAGAAAAGGTAAAGGGGGTACGGGTGATAGCCAACAACATCACCGGCATGCGAGATCTGGCCTCTGCACAGCGCGGCAACGGCATCCAGCTCTACAACAGCAGCGATGCGCAGATCCTCGGCAACCAGGTCAGCTTCACCCGCGATGGCATCTACGTGGATGTCTCCGATCATGCGCTGTTCCGTGGCAACCGGCTGCATCACCTGCGCTACGGCACCCACTACATGAACTCGAACTACAACGTGTGGGAAAACAACGAGACCTACCTCAATCGCGGTGGACTGGCGTTGATGGAAGTGCGCAACCAGACCGTCCGTAACAACCGCGCCTGGGGCAACTCGGATCATGGCATCATGCTGCGCACCATCCAGGATTCGGTAATCGAGAATAACGTCGTGGCCGGCAACGGCCGTGGTTTTTTCATCTACGACGCGGAATACAACGTGCTGCGGGGCAATCTGGTGGTTGGCAATCGTATCGGCGTTCACCTGTGGGCCGGTTCCATTCATAATGAGGTTGAAGGTAACGATCTCATCAACAACCGCGAGCAAATCAAATACGTGGCCAGCAAGGATGAATACTGGGGAGAGAAAACCGGCAACTACTGGAGCAACTATATCGGCTGGGATCGCAATGGCGACGGCGTAGGTGATGTGCCCTACGAGGCCAACGACCTGGTGGACCGCCTCACCTGGAAATATCCTGCGGTCAAGTTGCTGCTCAACAGCCCGGCGGTGCAGACACTGCGCCTGGTGGCCAGACAGTTTCCGCTGCTGCGCGCCACCAGTATTGTCGACCGCCACCCCCGCATGTCGCCATTCAACAAAAATTGGAGTACCTGGCTTGAAAAACAGCGTCATTGAAGTCAGCAACGTCTTTAAACATTACGGCGAAGTACGGGCCGTGGATGGCGTGACGTTCACCGTGTGCAAGGGCGAAACCCTGGGGCTGATCGGCCACAACGGCGCAGGCAAAAGTACGCTGTTCAAAATGATGCTGGGGCTAACCCCACCTTCTTCCGGCAGCATCCGTATCCAAGGCATCCCGGTGCAAGGCAGCGCGTTCCGCGCACTGCGCCGCTCGATTGGCTATCTGCCTGAAAACGTAGTGTTCTATGACAATCTGACCGGGCTGGAAACGCTGCAATTCTTTGCCGCGCTCAAGGGTTGCGAGCGTGACAAATGCCTGCCGCTACTGGAGAAGGTCGGTCTGGCACAAGCTGCCAACCGTCGCGTGGATGGCTATTCCAAGGGCATGCGCCAGCGCCTCGGCTTTGCCCAGGCGTTGCTGGGCAAGCCGCGCACCCTGTTTCTGGACGAGCCTACCACGGGTCTCGACCCGGAAGGTATCCGCGAGTTCTATCAGGTATTGAATGATCTCAATACACGGGGCGTAACAGTGATCATCACCTCTCATATCCTGTCTGAAATTCAGGAGCGCGTGCAGCGGCTGGCGGTGATGAAATCCGGCAAGTTGCATGCGTTGGGTACGGTGCAGGAACTGCGCGAGGCGGTCGATCTGCCGCTAGTGATCCGGTTGCGCATACAATGCCCACCCGGGACTCTGCAAGAAGCCCTGCAAGGCATTGCCATCAAGGAACTGGTCGTGGATGGCTCCAGCGCCCTGATCCGCTGCCAGCGGGCCTGCAAGATGGATGTCCTGCGCCGGTTGGGAGCTCTGGACGATGCCATAGAAGACGTCGTGGTCAGGGAACCCTCCCTGGAAGATGTATTTCTCGGATATGCAGCATGATTGAATTCGCCCAGATCAAAGTCATCGCCGCGAAAGAATTTCGCGACCGCATACGCAATCGCTGGGTAATCGCGGTAGCGGTCATTTTTACGCTGTTCGCGCTCGCCATCGCCTATTTCGGCTCGGCGCAGCAGGGCGAAGTGGGATTCCACAGCATAGAAGTCACCATTACCAGCCTGGTCAGCCTGGTGATCTACCTGATCCCGCTGATTGCGCTGATCCTTGGCTACGACGCCATTGTCGGCGAACGCGAACGCGGTTCGCTGGATCTGCTGCTGTCAATGCCGATCACGCGGCTGGAACTGCTGCTCGGCAAGTTTGCGGGGTTATCCGCTGCCCTCACCTGCGCCACCCTGGCCGGCTTCGGGTCAGTAGGGCTGTTGCTGGCTTCACAGCTCGACCCCGCTGCGTTCTACCATTACGCCGGCTTCATGCTCAGTGCCATCCTGCTCGGCATGGTGTTCCTCAGTCTGGCGGTGATGGTGTCGGTGATGTCGAGGGACCGGGCACGAGCCAGCGGCGCTGCCATCGCCGTGTGGTTCCTGTTCGTGCTGGTGTACGACCTGACGCTGCTAGGGGTGCTGGTGCTGTCCGGCGGCGGTTTCGGTGAAGACCTGTTCCCGCTGCTGCTGCTGCTCAACCCCGCCGACATTTTCCGTATCCTGAACATTTTCAGCATGGATGACATCAAGGTGTTCTACGGCCTTGCCACTGTGTTTCCGGCCAGCCTGTCCAACCCGTGGCTGCTGGGTTCGATGATGGTCGCCTGGATCGTCATGCCATTGAGCATTGCCTTGTGGAGATTTAAATGAATCACACCTCGTTCGTCCGCCGTTCCCTGCCACTCATGCTTGTACTAGCGCTGCTCGCCTGCAATCGCCAGCCTACATCCGTTGCACCCCGGGAAATCGAGGCGGGAACGGCCTGCTCGCTGGATGGCATGGTGCTGGCGGATTTTCCCGGCCCCAAGGGGCAAATCCATTACGCCAATGGCGAACCCGACTTTTTCTGCGACACTTTTGAGCTATTCTCCATCTACCTGCAGCCCGAGCAGAAAAAACGCATCACCGGCATTTTCACGCAGGACATGGGTAAGTCGGACTGGGAAAAGCCGCACGACCACTGGATTGATGCGAAAAAGGCGTTCTATGTG
>JBDTOX010000125.1:0-1683 GCA_039933015.1 Methylophilaceae bacterium | reverse complement strand
CAAGATCCGGGTTGAGCCCTTTATCTGTGAATTCATCCCGGCACCAGGTACGCGCAAAAAAACCTCGCTCGTCCGAGATCGGTTCGGGTTCAATCAAATACGCACCAGCAAGATGGGTTGGGATGAAACGCATTTCAAAGCGCCTTGATCGAAGGCACTGCTACTGCAAACTTGCCACCCCACTCGCGGACATGTGCCATCTGCTGCGTGACTTCTGCCTGAATATTCCAGGGCAGGATCAAAACAATATCCGGCTTATGCTCACGAAGTACATCGGGGTGCAAGATCGGAATATGGGTTCCTGGCAAGTATTTGCCTTGCTTGGAAGGGGCTGCATCACACACGTAGGACAGTAAATCTGCCTTTATTCCAGCGTAATTCAGCAAGGTGCAGCCCTTTGCCGCTGCACCATAGCCGGCCACAAGCTTGCCAGCCCGCTTTTGTTCGATCAAGAACAGCAGCAGGTCGTCCTTCACTCGGTCTGCACGCGATTGGAACGCTTGATAGACTTCCAAGCTGCGCAATCCCCTGCGTGCCTCCTCTGCCAACAACGCAGGCACGACATCAGCGGTTACTCGGCTATCCTCCGCGTGGCAGCCGTAAACCCGTAGGCTGCCACCGTGGGTTGGCAATTCTTCTACATCGAATACGCGCAAACCCGCGCCAGCAAAAATCTGACTAACAGAATATAGCGAGAGATAGGAAAAATGCTCGTGGTACACGGTATCAAACTGGGTATGCTCCAGCAGTCGCATCAGATGTGGAAACTCCAGTGTGATGGTGCCACCCGGCTTGAGTGCCGTTTTAAGCCCAGAGGTGAAATCGTTAATATCCGGAACATGCGCGTACACGTTGTTGCCCAAGATAAGGTCGGCCTGTTTGCCTTCTGCTACCAGCCGTTGCGCCAACTGTTGGCCAAAGAATTCACGCAGAATGGGGATGCCAAATTTTTCTGCGGCAGCCGCAGTGCTGTCGGTAGGCTCAATACCCAGGCAGGGTATGCCCGCCGCGACAAAGTTTTTCAGCAAATAGCCGTCATTGGACGCCACCTCAATAACCTGGCTATTTTTACTTAACCCGAGCCGCTGCGTGATCATGTCAGTGTAGCAAGCTGCGTGCGCCAGCCAGCTTTGCGATACCGATGAAAAGTAAGCATAGTCGTGGCTAAACAGTTCGTCTGCCTGGGCATAGTCTTCCGTTTGCACTAACCAGCAATGCTCACAAACAAATAGTTTGAGCGGGTAATAACGTTCTGGCTTGTTCAGGTCAGCTTCGCTGAGATATGCGTTAGATGGCGGGGCAAATCCAAGGTCAAGAAAAACGTGTTCAAGCGTATGATTGCAATGGCGACAGTTCATGTTGTTACTTGCCCCTGGAAATTGGCAATTTGTTTTATTGAGAATTCGCGCATATCTTGATTCTGTCGAAGAGCCTTATGCCATATGACGATTTTTTCCAATGCTTGTGAAAGCGACCATCTCGGCTGCCAATCTAATCGTGTCTTAGCTTTGGAAAAATCAAGCTTTAGGTACTGCGCCTCATGTGGGTGCTCTGATTGGTCAAGCTTCCAGCTTGCACCTTCACCCCATTGCTGGGTGAGCCGCTCGACTATCCACTGCACTGGCTTGGCATCTTCATCATTCGGGCCGACCCGCCGATTCCCGACCCCAATCCCAGACTGAC
>JBDTOX010000124.1:0-3324 GCA_039933015.1 Methylophilaceae bacterium | reverse complement strand
TTACGCCTGCTGACTAGCGAACATGCGCACTATTCTGTTAGCCGTGCAGCAGGCATCATGGGCCTGGGTACGGATGCCGTGGTCAAAGTCGCCACAGACAATCAGGGCCGCATGGATGTATCGGCACTACAGACCGCCTGGCAGGAGTGTCTCAGGCTAGGCAGCCAACCTTTTGCCGTGGTTGCCACTGCAGGCTGTACCCCGACCGGCAGCATAGACCCATTATTTGAAATTGGCACATTCTGCCGTAAGCACAACCTCTGGTTCCATGTGGATGGCGCACATGGCGCCTCTGCCCTGCTCTCCTCCACACATCGTGCATTGCTTGATGGGATCGCACTGGCAGACTCTGTAGTGTGGGATGGCCACAAACTGCTCTACATGCCAGCTACCGTTTCTGCCGTACTGTTCCGTGAGTCGCAGCATAGCTATGCCGCCTTTGCACAGGAAGCTTCGTACCTGTTTCAGGGCGATAGTGATTCAGAGGAGACTTACAACGCCAGCTACCGCACACTGGAATGCACCAAGCGCATGATGGGTTTGAAACTGTGGGCGGCACTTTCGCTGTATGGGGTCGAAAAGCTGGGGGGATTGGTAGCGCAGGTGTTTGCTACGGCAACGCTGCTGGCGCAAAAACTGGCAGAGGCGCCGGACTTTGAACTACTCATGCAGCCGCAAACCAACATCGTATGCTTCCGTCATCGCCCTGCGCACAAATTAAAGGACACTGTACTTGATACGCATCAGGCGACCCTGCGTAAAACCCTGGTGCAGAGTGGCGCCTTTCATTTGACGCAGGTAAAGCTCGAAAACCGGCTCTGGTTGCGTACTACCATCATGAATCCGCTAACGGCAGAAAGTGATCTGAACGCCCTGCTGACGGCAATCCGGAAAGCTTCCGCTTAGATTGTCGGATATATCCCGCAGCTATAAAGGCAGAAGACCGCAGTAATGCGGTCTTCTGCCTTTGGTCATTTAGCAAATAACTGCTGTTAGCTGTCCGCGCAACACACGCAGCGCTCAATTAATCGCGGTCACGCCAGCCATGTCCGTGATTTCCGTGATGTCCGTGTCCGCCATAACGCAAGCCATCGTCATGATCACGCCAGTAACGTCTAGGCTCGTAATAACTGAAAGAGGCGCTCGGGCCATAATAATCACTGTAATACACAGGTGCTGGGCGGTAATACACAACCGGAGGTGGTGCGTAATAAACTGGTGGTCCGGCATAATAAGCTGGGGCACCAAAATTGAGGCTAAAGCCAACTGAATCATGCGCATAAGCGCTAGTGGTTCCAGCTAATGCAAGAACCAGCCCGAGTAATGCAAAACGAATCTGTTTCATGGTTTGACTCCTTTTCTGCCGATATTTCACCGGTACCACGCTAATAACGCATCGGGCAGTGATTGGTTTACTTTGGTGTCTGAAGACTGGAATACGGCCGAGCATTTCAGATGCTCACGCGCTGCGATGACAACTACTTTACATGCGGCTTTGGCGATAGGTTTCGTGCATGACGCATCAAGTCAGGCATGTTCAACCTGGTGGCAATGACCAAGCACCGTTGAGATGCTTTTCTGCCCAGAATAACGCGACCATGGTTTTGCCATCCGTAATTTCACCGCGGCGTAGGGCTTCCATCGCCTCCAGCAGGCTCATGCTGAAAATTTCCAGCAGTTCATCCTCATCGCGCTTGTGCTGACCGAGCGTAAGATCGCGTGCCAGATAAATGTGAATGACTTCGTCCGAATAGCCGATGCAAGGATGCAGTTTGGCAAGGAATTGCCAGTCGCCAGCCGTGTAGCCGGTCTCTTCCAGCAGTTCGCGTTGACCTGTGAACAAGGGGTCTTCGCCAGCATCAATCTTGCCCGCTGGCAGTTCGATAAAAGTCTGCCTGAGCGGATAACGGAACTGCCGTTCCATCACCAAGTGGCCATCCGGCAATATGGGGATTACCAGCACCGCGCCCCGATGCACGATGTATTCGCGCTGGGCTACACGTCCGTCTGGCATGCGCACACTATCGCACTTGGCGAGGAGCAACTTGCCTTCCACCAGGGTTGCGGAAGAAATACAGGTTTCGGTTAAGTCTGTGTTCTTGATACCGGGCTGCTTCATTTCTTCCAGAAATACCGATACGCAAAGCCGGGGAAGGCAAACACCAGGAACAGGCATGCGGTTACTGCGTAGAACTCCCATTTTTGCGGTGCTACTTGCCCCATGGTGGCGCCTTCGGCGTAAAAGGCAATTGCGCCCAGTACGAAGTACAGCACTATGAGCTCAAGCACGCACCAGCCTAATACCTTAGGGTGATGCTTTAATGGAATCACATAAAACACGCGCTCGGAAAACCAGGGGAAATTGGCAGCAAGCAAAGCCAGTAACAATAAAACAAGATTAGTCATCAGTATTCTGTCCGAACATACAAAAGTCTAAGCCCATCGCGTTGACCCGAGCTCACCAATGCCATTGACAATAAATTGCTTCATGGCATTACGAGCCACGCAGTGTAGCGACGAACATCTGCATTTTCGAATTATTGCAGGCTATGCGTAATGGCGTATGCGCATATGTCCATGAGCCGTTGCGGCATCAAGCCTAGCGCCAGCAAACCTAGCGCATTCACGCTCAGGATCATGTTCATATCACCCGAGGCAACAATAGGGCTGCGGTCCTGCGCATCGTCAAAATACATAAGCTTAACAACACGCAGGTAGTAGAACGCGCCGACCACGGCCATGAGCACAGCGAAAACCACTAGCCAGATAAAACCTGCCTGCAGCGCGGCCTGTAATACGGTAAATTTGGCATAGAAACCCAAGGTAGGCGGCACACCTGCCATGGAGAACATTACGATAAGCATCAAAAAAGCATACCAGGGACTGCGCTGGTTAAGACCTTTGAGATCATCCAGATTCTCAGCCTCGAAACCCTTGCGCGACAGTAGCAGGATTATGCCGAAAGCAGCCAGCGTCATCAGCACATAGGCCGATACATAGAACATGGCCGACATATAACCGTTGATGCTGGCGCTCATGAATCCAAATAGTAAAAAGCCGACATGCGAAATGGTGGAATATGCCAGCATGCGCTTCAAATTGGTCTGGGCAATGGCGGTGAGGTTACCAATCGTGATTGACAGCACCGCCATGATAATCAGCATGCCCTGCCAATCTACGGCCAGTACGTACAAGCCCTGAACCAGCAAGCGCATGACAAGAGCAAATGCGGCCAGTTTGGGCACCGAGCCTATGAACAGCGTAATAGCGGTAGGTGATCCCTGATAGACATCAGGCACCCACATATGGAATGGCACGGCGCCC
>JBDTOX010000123.1:0-10739 GCA_039933015.1 Methylophilaceae bacterium | reverse complement strand
CGCTTGAGCAATTCATCCCCAGCCATCTCATGCCCGCTAAACAGGCTGATGCCGATACTGGATGAATTGTGGTGCTCGATCTCTTGCAACACATACGGCTGATTGATCGCCTGCAGTATTTTTTCCACCACCGTCCGGGCTTGTGACAAGGCGTGTTCCAGCTCCGGGCTCAAATCTTCCAGAATAACTACAAACTCGTCGCCTCCCAACCGGGATACGGTATCTTCGGCGCGGACGCAGTGCCGCAAACGCTGGGCTACCTCAATCAGTAACAGATCACCAACATTATGCCCATGTGAGTCATTGAGCGCCTTAAATTTATCAAGGTCGACAAATAGCAAGGCGCCATGGCTGTGTGAGCGCGCACTACTGGCACAGGCTTGTTGCAGTCTATCCAGTAACAGGCGCCTGTTGGGCAAACCGGTAAGCACATCAAAAAATGCCAGATTACGAATATCCTGCTCGGCTTGTTTGCGCTCAGTAATGTCGCGCAAAAACACCGTCACCAGCGGCACCCCCATCTTATGCAAAGAAGTAACGGTGAGCTCTGCTGGAAATGCGCTGCCATCAGCGCGCATTGCCATTATTTCAAAACGGCCATCGAGGATACCCCTCTCGTCTGTCGCCATATAGGGCGCAATACCCTGCCGATGCCGTTCGCGCAGATCCGGCGGAATAATCACATCGGTCAGTGCACGGCCTATCACCTCGTCACGCTGATAGCCAAAAGTGCGTTCTGCCACTGGGTTAAATTCAACCAGTTTGCCGTCCATATCCGCGGTAATAATGCAGTCCAATGCCGCATTGATGATGGCGCGCATCTTGGCTTCACTGCTGCGTAAAGCCTGCTCGGTTAACGCTCGCTCTGATTGTAGTACGGCTATCATCAATGCAACCAATGACAGCGTGCTCATAAACACCCACAGGGAGAAAATACCGCGGTGTATATCCGCTTGATAAAACGGGCCGTGCGCATGCGCCGTTGCCCAAACGGCAATAATCGACAAAGCCAGCGCCGCAAGCGATGCGCCAGTGATGCCAAAACGCATCGCTGACCAGATCACCATGGGCAATACCAGAAAGGCCAGCAGCAGGGATTGCCCGGAAAAATCCTGAATCAGATAAAACAGCCCCCACTCCAACAGGCACATCGTGCCTAGCCCCACGAGAAGGTTTACGCGCTGCTGCCTGAGATTTTGCAGTTCTGACTGGGAAATATTGAGCAATACGGGCAACAGCAACAGCACACCCACGGTATCTCCGCTCCACCACACCAGCCAGGCTTGCGACGCCTGTTCGGTGGGCAACATGCCATGCAGCAGCAGGCTGCCCACTCCCCCAGAGGCCGATAGCAGCATGCCTATGCCAGCTGCAGCAATCATGAGCAGAATGTCGTGCACACGATCCAGTGCCGTTCTGAATTTAAAGCGGCGCAGCAGCCATGCCGTCAGCAAGGGTCCTAGTGTGTTGCCCACGGCAATGCAGCCGGCAAGGAGAGGTGATGCGCCGAGAGAAAAATTAACCAGAAAAGCGCCGGCAAAAACCCCAGGCCAACAGATATAACCCCAGCGCATTAATACGAAGACGGCGATACCTGTGGGTAGCCAGATCAGTGCGATCAGTGACCCCACATAAGGAGTCAGCAAGCCCAGCCTGCCCGCAACAAAATAGGCGAGGGTAATCAGTAGCAGCCGGCCTGGCAGTCGGCCCATTTGCATCGCCATACTGTCAGCCCCCGTCGCTATCGAGGCCGGCCTGCACCATCTCCGCTGCACGCAGCACCGCCCGCGCCTTGTTCTGGGTTTCCACCCATTCGTTATCAGGCACCGAATCGGCGACGATGCCCGCGCCAGCCTGCGAATAGAGCATGCCATGCTTGACTACGCCGGTACGAATCGCGATAGCCAGATCCATATCCCCATTGAAGCCAAGATAGCCTACCGCTCCGGCGTAGATACCACGCTTGCTCGGTTCCAGCTCATCAATGATTTCCATCGCACGCACCTTGGGCGCGCCGCTGACGGTGCCCGCCGGGAAAGTGGCTTTCAGCACATCAATCGCATCCATGCCCGGCTTAAGCTTGCCTTCAACATTGGAGACGATGTGCATGACGTGCGAATAACGCTCGATCATCATGTTATCAGTGACTTTAACCGTACCGGTCTCCGCCACGCGGCCAACGTCATTGCGGCCCAGATCCATCAATTGCACATGCTCTGCACGTTCTTTCGGATCAGCCAGCAGCTCTTCGGCCAGGGCCAAGTCCTGCTCACGGGTGTTGCCGCGCGGGCGCGTACCGGCAATCGGCCGCGCCGTTACGGTTTCGCCTTCCAGGCGCACCAGAATCTCGGGGGAAGCGCCCACGACGTGATGGTCGTTCATGTCGTAATAGAACATGTAAGGCGAGGGGTTGAGGCTGCGCAGGGCGCGGTACAACGACAAAGGCGGTGCCGTAAAAGGTTGCGACATGCGCTGGGACAGGACTACCTGCATGATGTCGCCATCGAAAATATAGCGCTTGGCTTTTTCCACAGCGTCCTTAAAACCCGCCTCACCAAATTCGGAGCTTGCCACACTGGGCTGCATGGCTGGCGCTTGGGGAATTGCCACCGGTATTCTTAACAACTGGATCAGGCTGTCCAGGCGCGCGCGCGCCTTGTCATAAGCATCTGGCTGTGCAGGGTCGGCATAGACAATGAAATAAAGCTTGCCGGAAAGATTATCCACTACCGCCAGCTCTTCAGAAACCATGAGCAATACATCGGGCACACCCAATGCGTCCGGCTTGCTTGTATCGGCCAGCCTGCGTTCAATGTAGCGCACGGTTTCATAGCCAAAATAGCCAGCGAGACCGCCAGTAAAGCGCGGCAAGCCTTGATACGGCGGTGTCCTGAAGCGCGCCTGGTAACTTTGCACAAAATCCAGCGGATTCACATCGTCAGCGCGTTCGATGACCGTGTCATCCTGCAGCACTTGCAGATTGCGGCCGTAAGCGACAATACGCGTCTTTGCCGGCAGGCCTATGATGGAGTAGCGTCCAAAACGCTCGCCGCCTTGTACCGATTCCAGCAAGTAGGAATAAGGTTTATTGGCGAGCTTGAGATAGAGCGAAAGCGGCGTATCGAGGTCTGCAAAGGTTTCAGTGACCAGCGGAATACGGTTGAAGCCCTCACGCGCGAGCGCATCAAATGCTTGTTTGTTTATTGTTTGCAGCATGAAAATCCCCAAGTCTTAAAGTTAGCGGCTAATGGCAGCCATCACTGCCACGCGGTGTAGCTAGATCAGAGCCACCATCGCCAACCATGTCGTTTGAGGTTCATCAATTCAGGCGTAATAGATCAGTTCTGTTGCGTGCGCCAGGCTATCGACCACGGCATCCAGGTCCAGCTCCGTCACATTGCGGCCCCGATTATAGCCGTATGGCACGCAAAAAACATGGCTGCCAGCGGCGCGTGCCGCTTGAGTGTCATTCAGCGAATCGCCTATCAGCAGCATTTGATCAGGCGTCACTCCAAACTTCTCACAGGCATACAGCAAAGGCAGTGGGTCTGGCTTCTTTTTTGGCAGGGTGTCGCCAGACAAAACCAGCTCGAAATAGTCGTATAAACCCGTATCCTTTAACAAAGGAATAGTGAATTTTTCCGCTTTGTTAGTAATGCAGGCCAGCCTGAAACCCGACTGCTTTAATATATTTAAGCCCTCAACCACACCGCAATAGGGGCGGCTATTCAAACTGACCACACCGGCATATTGTTGCTCGTAGATAGGCAGCGCCCGAGCGAACAACTGCGCATCCGGTTCAGCATCCATATCGCGCATCAGGACCCGCTTGATCAGCTTGGCGACGCCATTGCCGATATAGGTCTGGATCAGCGCCTCATCAATCGCCGGCAGCTGCATCTCGGCCAGCATACGGTTGGCCGCTTCGGCCAAATCCGGTGCCGTATGCAGCAGCGTGCCATCGAGATCGATGACCACAGCTTTGATAGCGAGGGGAAACACGCGGGTCGCCGGCTTGACTGTTGCCTGCATCAGGCTTTGGCTAATTCCGCACGCAGCGCGCTAACAACCGTGTTGTAACGATTGGGGTCGGTATCTTTACCCGCACCAAATACTGCGGAACCAGCGACAAACGTATCAGCGCCGGCACGCGCAATTTCAGCGATGTTGGCGATGTTCACGCCACCATCCACCTCAAGCCAGATTTCACGGCCGGTTTTTTCAGTGTACGCATCAATTCTGGCGCGCGCCTGACGCAGCTTATCCAATGTGCCAGGAATAAACTTCTGGCCGCCAAACCCCGGATTAACCGACATCAGCAAAATCATGTCGACTTTATCCATCACATAATCCAGGTAGTCCAAAGGCGTCGCCGGGTTAAATACCAAACCAGACTTGCAGCCTTGTTCGCGCACCAGAGACAAGGAACGGTCTATGTGCTCGGAAGCTTCCGGGTGGAAAGTGATGATATTGGCTCCGGCTTTGGCGAAGTCCGGAATGATACGGTCAACAGGTTTTACCATCAGGTGCACATCAATAATGGCATCGGTTACCGGGCGAATCGCCTCGCACACCAAAGGCCCTATGGTCAGGTTGGGAACGTAATGATTGTCCATCACGTCAAAATGAACGATATCGGTGCCGGAGGTGATGACATCGGTAATTTCCTGACCCAGCTTGGCAAAGTTGGCGGAAAGAATACTGGGGGCAATTCTGAATTGTTTAGCCATGATATTTAGTCTGCGAGCCGTAAAAGTTTTCATTTTACCCGTAATTAAGCGGTAAAAAACAGCCTAATTAATTGAAATTGTTGCTTAAGCCCTGCCGATACGGGAAAATTGCGGGATGCATTTATTCACCGTCGGCGTTAATCACACCACCGCCCCCGTTTCCATCCGCGAACACGTCGCCTTTCAGAACGAGAATCTGGGGCTGGCATTGCGCGACCTGGCGACACACGGCATTCATGAAGCCGCCATCTTATCCACCTGTAACCGCACGGAGCTATACTGCAACACCGAACATCCGCAACAAGCGCTGGAATGGCTTGCGCGCTACCATCAGTTGCAGCCGCAAAATATCCAGCCTTATATGTATACCCTGCCGCAGCAGGATGCTGTCAAGCATGCCTTTCGTGTAGCGGCGGGACTGGATTCCATGGTGCTGGGTGAGCCGCAGATTCTGGGCCAATTCAAGCAGGCGGTAAAAATCGCCGAGCATGCCGGTACGCTCGGCACCTTGCTGCACAAGCTATTTCAACGCACGTTTGCGGTGGCGAAGGAAGTGCGCACTACCACCAACATCGGCGCCAGCTCTCTTTCCATGGCGGCTGCCTCGGTCAGGCTGGCGCAGCGTATTTTCGGCAATCTGCAACAGCAGAAAGTATTGTTTATTGGCGCTGGCGAGATGATTGAGCTTTGTGCCCAGCATTTTGCCGCACAAAAGCCGGCTTCGATTACCGTGGCTAATCGCACGCTGGAACGCGGCGCCGAATTAGCGCAAAGCGTCGGCGGTAACGCCGTGCTTCTGGCAGATCTGCCGGACCGGCTGGCGGAATTCGATATTGTCGTTACCTCCACCGCCAGCCAGCTCCCCATTGTGGGTCTGGGCATGGTGGAACGTGCCATCCGCACGCGCAAGCACCGTCCCATGTTCATGGTGGATCTGGGTGTGCCGCGCGACGTTGAGGCGGAAGCCGGTGAACTGGATGACGTTTTTCTTTACACCGTGGATGATCTTGCCCAAGTCGTGCAGGAAGGGCTCGGCAGCCGCCAGGAAGCCGCTACCGAAGCCGAAGCCATCATCAATGTACGCGTAGAACACTTCATGCACTGGCTGACCACGCGTGATGCCGTGCCTACCATACGCGCCCTGCGTGACCAGGCCGAGCGCCTGCGCCGCAATGAGCTGGAAAAAGCGCAAAAACTGCTGGCGCGCGGCGAAGACCCTGCAGCCGTGCTCGAAACCCTGAGCAATGCCCTGACCAACAAGCTCCTGCACGGCCCCAGCCACGCGCTTAACAACAGCAAAAGCGATGACCGCGCGCAGCTGGAAGCCCTGTTGCGTCAACTCTATCAATTGCATCATCAATAAAGTCTGGCAATGAAACCCTCAATGACAAAAAAGCTTGCCACCTTGAGCGAGCGCCTGGATGAACTCAACCGCCTGCTAAGTAGCGAAGACGCTACGCATGACATGGATAACTATCGCAAGCTCACGCGCGAACACGCTGAAATTACGCCCATCGTCGAGCAATTTCACGCCCATCAGCAATGCGAAGCGGATATTGCCGAAGCGCACAACATGCTGAACGATGCCGAGATGAAAAGCTTTGCCGAAGATGAAATTTCCAGCGGCAAAGCCCGGCTGGCAGAAGTAGAAAACGCGCTGCAAAAACTGTTACTGCCCAAAGACCCCAACGACGATCGCAATATCTTTCTCGAAATTCGTGCCGGTACCGGTGGTGATGAATCTGCACTGTTTGCTGGCGACCTGTTTCGTATGTACAGCCGTTATGCTGAACGCCAGCGCTGGAAAGTGGAAATTGTTTCGGCAAGCGATTCCGAAGTCGGCGGCTATAAGGAAATTATCGCCAAAATTGAAGGCCAGGGCGCTTACTCAAAACTCAAATTCGAGTCCGGTGGACACCGCGTCCAGCGCGTGCCGGATACCGAAACCCAGGGCCGCATCCACACCTCCGCTTGCACAGTAGCCGTGCTGCCAGAGGCAGATGAAGTCAGCGATGTGACCATCAACCCGGCTGAAATCCGCATTGATACCTATCGCGCATCGGGCGCGGGGGGCCAGCACATCAACAAAACCGATTCTGCGGTGCGCATCACGCACTTGCCCACAGGCATTGTGGTCGAATGCCAGGACGACCGCTCGCAACACAAAAACAAGGCGCAAGCCATGAGCGTGCTGGCGGCGCGCATCAAGGATGCCCAGGTGCGCGAACAGCAATCCAAAATCGCCTCAGAACGCAAATCACTGATCGGCAGCGGCGACCGCAGCGAGCGCATACGCACCTACAATTATCCCCAAGGACGCATTACCGACCATCGCATTAACCTCACGCTGTACAAAATTGATGCGATTACCGAAGGCGACATGGACGAATTGATTGGTGCACTATCTGCTGAATACCAGGCAGATTTGCTCGCCAGTCTGGGCGAAGATTCCTGAGCAGGTTCATGACTATCCGCGCGCTTATTGCTGATGCGCAAAGTCATATTGCAGCAAGCCTGGGGATACTCCCCAGCGAAGCGCGCAGCGAAGCGCAGATATTGCTGCAAGCCAGCCTCAACGTTAACCGCGCATGGATACTGGCGCATGAACATGATGCTCTGGAAGCCATTATTCATGCGTCTTTCGAGGCACTGCTCAAACGCCGTCTGCACGGCGAACCCATCGCTTATATTCTCGGCAAGCGCGAGTTTTATGGACTGGAATTTACAGTCACCCCGGATACGCTGATACCCAGACCGGATACCGAGACACTGGTCGAAGCCGCGCTGGAAAAGATGCCTGCCCACCAGCCCTGCGCGCTGCTGGACCTGGGCACAGGCACAGGAGCCATCGCCATCGCCATTGCTGCACAGCGGCCGCAGGCACAAGTCACAGCCGTAGATCAATCACAAAAAGCGCTGCATGTAGCCATGGGCAATGCCAGCAATCTGGCCGTGAATAATGTGCAATTCTTGTTGAGCGACTGGTTTGCCGCATTAAATAATGCAGCCTTCGATATCATAGTCAGCAACCCGCCCTATATTGCCGAGGACGATCCGCACTTGAAGCAAGGCGACTTGCGCTTTGAACCTGCAAGCGCGCTAGCGGCAGGTGCAGACGGGCTGGATTGCATACGGCAAATCATTCGCCAGGCAAGCGCCCACCTGAAGCCAGAAGGCTGGCTGCTGTTTGAGCACGGCTATGACCAGGCAGAAAAAGTTGCTCAACTACTGGCAAGCGCGGGCTTTGATTCTGTGACTTCAGTGGCTGATTTGTCGGGTATTCTGCGTGTGACACTGGGAAAAATAAAGCCATAAACCGGAGAAATATCCATGCCTATCATCAACAGCATGAACACCACTGACTTGATTCTGCGCCTTGTTGTTGCTGCATTAGTGGGCGGGTTATTTGGACTCAATCGCGATCTCCACAGAAAGCTGGCGGGGTTGCGCACTCATGCCCTTGTCACGCTGGGCGCCGCGATGGCGACCGTCGCCATACTGAGCAATGGTTCTACCGATATAAATGCCGTCAGCCGGGTACTGCAAGGCATCCTGACCGGTATCGGCTTCCTTGGCGCAGGCGTGATTATCAGAGATGCCGAGGGCCATGTCTCAGGCCTCACGACAGCAGCAACCATATGGGTTTCTGCCGTGCTGGGGATGCTGTGCGGTCTTGGCCATTGGTTGCTGGTTGGCATATCCACCCTGCTGGTGATGGCTGTGCTCACTGTGGGCGGCAGGGTAGAGCGGTTTGCTGAACGCGTCTTTAAACGCGACAGGCAAGAACCGCCCGAACACGGGTTATAGCCATGGCTATGCGCGCTAACCGTTTGGAATCAATTGATGCTGACTATTTTAATTATGGATTCATATCCTTGCCTCCATACTGATCTACTTGCGGTTCATGATTGTATGAGAGCGTTATTGGCCAGAGGCAAACCTTCACGCTGACATTGCCGATAGCGGACTATAGTGGAAAATATGGGTGATAAAAAAAATAGGAATTTTAAGGATTACCTGCTGCCGTTTCTGCAAAGCATCGAGCAGCTATTTGAATTAAAACCTGGTACCAGGCCGTGGCATTTCTCCTTAGTCGCAGCCCTGTGTGTAGGCATCCCGGTATTGGTCAGTGCTTATTTCAAGCACCCGCAATATGGCATGCTCTCTGCTATTGGGGCCATGGTTTTCCTGTACATGCCGCAGGCTGGCATCGCCAAAAGGATGATCAGGCTTGCATGGAGTGCCATCGGGTTTTTGATATGCTTTGCGCTTGGCGCCAGCAGCAGCTTCGATCCATTCATGTCAGCATGCACGCTGGCCAGCATTACCATGCTGGCAACAATCATATGCCGCCTGTATTTGATCCCTCCACCAGGCAGCATTTTCTTTATCATGATTGCCACTATTGCCGTCACCTTGCCGTTTAATTTGGCGCTGATACCACTGCAGGTCGGTTTAATTGCTATTGGCTCAACTTTCGCCTGCTTGATGGCTTTCATCTACAGCCTTTTGAGCGCACGGCACACAGCCCCCTTAAATCTGTCTACATCTCCTAAGCGCCCTATCCAGGAAATCATTCACGAAGCTTTAGTCATGGGGATGTTTGTCGGGGGTTCTTATTTATTAGCTAAATACATGCAGTTCGACCACCCCTACTGGGTGCCCATTTCCTGCGCAGCAATCATGCAAGGAGCAACATTCACCGCCGTGTGGCATAGGAAGATACACCGGATTTTTGGAACCATCGTCGGGATGGGTCTTACCTGGATTATCTTTTCATTCTCACCAAGTACTATGGAGATAGGGCTTATTATTATTGCCCTGGATTTCATGATCCAAACCCTAGTGGCGCGCAATTACGCTCTTGCAGTCGTTTTTATTACGCCTTTAACTGTATTATTTGCCGAATCAGCATCCATTAGTATTCCACTCAATTTACTTGTGATGTCGCGATTAACCGATATTGTTGTAGGGAGCGCAATAGGTTTGATAGGTGGCTGGATATTGCATCATCCCGGATTTATCCGCGCTTGGAGAACATTCTAGTTTTGACGTTATTTACAAAAATAAACACTATTTGAGATCACGATAGATGAAGTCAGGTTCATGTGGCCATGCAAACTATGTATTTGCTGTCCGGATTGATATCTGTAGCAGCACCAGTCCCCACCGTGGCTGCAGGCGCGTCCAGCGCATAGGCAGCTCCGGTATCTAGTGTTGCCATCATAGAACTGGTCGAAGGATTTCCATCGTCCATTTTCAGATCCAAAGTTTGAACGAGACGCCCGGGTATGCCTCTGGAGCAGATGATATAAGCCCCATTTAACCCCACCCCTGAGGCATTTTTTATTGGGGAGCTGTTGACGTTGCTTTGCCCCATCTGCATTCCCATCGGACTGCCCAAGGCATTGACTGGAAAATAGTAAGCCGCAGCAACGTCTGTGCTTCCTTCCAACAACCTCGCCAATCTAATATGCAGCCAGACATTTGCAGCTTCACTAGCGGTTGCGGCATCGTTCCAGCGGCCTTCAATGTGCCCATTACCGTTACCCACTATGGCCAGGCCAGTCGAGAGATGCTTGTCTGCATTTGCATCGTCCCCGGGGATTGCTCTGTATTTATCCTGATATAAATATAGTGCCGTTATTATATTTCTGAAATCAACTTCCAGTTTCTTTTCCCTTACACTATCCAGAAGCAGAGTCCCTCTTGTTACGTCGATCATTAGCAAGGCTATAGTGATTAGCACGATGGCCATTTCGATAAGGGTAAACCCTTTCAACTGGCTTGGGGTAGTCGGGTAATGTACATAAGTCACTGTAGACATTGCCTCTGCCGGCATGGGGATTGGCAATCATTTGGTGCCCCCCAGAGCATTAAAGCTTGCTGAGTAAGGCATGAATTATTTTTGAATGTATTGCGGCAGCATGAGATCAAGCGTTGACCGCGTTATACCTATTGCTTTGCGCACCCACTTTTTCACATGGATTTGCATTTTCACAACCGATT
>JBDTOX010000122.1:0-9189 GCA_039933015.1 Methylophilaceae bacterium | reverse complement strand
AAGTCGGGCGTAATTGAGCAGACCGACTCCGTCGTAATCCGGAAACAAGATCACTTCGGGTGTGCGCCGCTTGGCCGCGATCCACCGCAAAAAGTGGGCCGGTAATTGCCCCGCGTAGTACCCAACCGTACCGGCGGCTCCAGGTGGCAACCAGTCCAGACGATCAAATAACGCTTGGTTTTCGACAAGCCAAAGGGGGTGTTCGGATTGCCAAGAATCGTCGTCCGCCAAGGCCAATACACCAGCACCGGCATTGTCTGTAACGGCGGATAAATCAAGGCAACGGGAAGAGCCATCTCGTTCGGCTTCCCAAATCACACCATCCGAAATTGCCTTGACCAGCAAGTAGTGGAGTACGTGGCCGTGCCGGGCACCCTTGCTGCTGCGTGTCTGTGCGATATTGGCCGCGCGCTTTGGTAACGAAGAATCAATTTCGTCGTTATGCAAGGGGCGAAGCGAGCGAAGATGGACAGCAAGCATATCCGTATGCACGACCTGATACACGCTGCCACACCCTTCTGATTTGACGCGCAAAGCGCCGGTCTTGCGCGCAAGCTCCTCCAGCGCGCGTCGCTGTGCGGTCGTAAAACTGCTGGCAGCGACAGTGTCGCCACCATCCAATAGTTTAGCCAGAGCTACGGCAAGCACTTGACTCATACTTCAACTCGGTCTTTTTCATTCGGCATGAAGGACTTTTCCTTCCAGTCGGGAGAAATGGATTCGGGTTGATTCAGCGGCTCAAGGATTTGCCAGCTCTTACGGCTAATGTTGTTGTATCCATCGCGGCTTGTGATGGGTACGCAATAACGTGCGGTGACCAGAGGTGTCGGGGATGCGAAGATCAAGGCATAACCAAAATCCTGAGCCGTTTCGATCAAACTGAGCTGATTGCGTTGATCTAGCGACGAGGCCTCGTCCAGGTAGCAGACGGCCTGGACGTTGTAACGCTTGTCTTGCATCAGATGGAGCAAGGCCAGACCGGTGACCAACTTGGCCATGAGAACCGTGCCATTGGACGCCGCACTGTCCATGTCCGAGAACGATTCCTCCTTGCGCCCCGCTTTGCCAACCACGAATTCAAGCCGGAAGAAATGCTCTACGCGCAAGCAGCCACGAACCTCGCCCTCATGAATCAGCAGGCTCTTAGCGCGATTGAGGGTGGCGTCATCCAGCACGCTGCCATGATTGAAGAGTTCAAATGTGTCACCGCTTTCAGTTTGCTCGGCGGTACTGATCAACTGTTCGACCGCCTCCACCATCTGGCGCTCATCAACCGGTTCAATTTTGAATACCGACAAATCGGAGAGCTGCCTACGGCTAATCAAACGATTGAAGTCGCGCATTTTGCTTTTGAAGGTAATCAGTCCGTCCCGGAGTTCGCGCAGACATGCCGTTACGTTGACCACTGCGCTGCGCGCCTTGCGTTCGAGAGCTTGGGCTTCCTGTGATAGGTGGGCGGAAAATTCAGTGATCCGCTGGATCTCAACTTCACTTCCTGCCACAAACTGAAATTTGGTAAGGCCGCCCGTGTGGAGTTGTACCAGCTTGCTCTCAAGCTCACGATCGAGCTTGATCAACTCTTCACAATCTCGGTGGTACGCAGACAAGGCATCAGCAAGTTCCTCTAGCTTTATCTCAAGGCTGCCCAGCCAAGGCTGATTTGGAAGATCTGCCAGGCTGCTGAATACCGGAGCATCATCGCGACGCGTCCCACGCAGACGAGTAATGTTCTGGTGATCGTTGTCGAGCGCGTCGAGCTTGCCCTGTAGTTCGCGTTCCCGTTCCCGCAGCTTTTTGGCGGCGTTTACCGAGTTATCTAGCTGCGTCTGAAGAGTTAAAAGCTGTGAAGTTAATTCGTCGACCCGCGCCGTACGATCGGCCTGCGTACGCTTGAGCTCCTGCAACTCATCGAAATGCTGAATCTGTGACTCGATGTCACGAACCAACCGATCGAGTCGGTTTTTCTCATTGCGCGCGCTATCCAGATCACGCGCGGCCACCATCTGGCACTCCAGGTTGTCGAGTTGCTCAACGAGCTCATCAAGTCGTAGGGCGATTTCCTCGGGTGACCGCTGAGCATGTTGAGGAGAGAGCCCCTCAGTCGAAAGCGTCAGACCTGGCAATGACAAATAATCAACTTGGGCTGCTACAGTGGTTTCCAACCATTGCCGGAATATCTCTGGATTCGACGAGAAATCCTTCGCGGCCATGGTCATGGCTTGCTGGCTGACTACCCGATTTAGTGCGTCGAGGTGTTCAGGCCGCAAAACGGTCTTCAAGTGCAAATACAGGTTATCCGTGAGTGTGGCCAACTCACGCTGCACTTGGTTACGCTCGCGTTCTGTCGAAGCCTTATCACGTTTGATCGCGTCGACGCCCCGGCTACTGGCATTCTGCACCAGAGCGGTTTGGCGTTCGAGCGCTATGCGCTCGGCTGCAAGGCCATCCTCAAGCAGGGAGCGGCTAGAAATCAATGCAAACTCGTTGGTCAGGATGTCGTGATGCTTCTGCACATCGCACAAATCTCCGCGCTCTCGATCCGCTTTGCCCTTTTGCTCGTTTAGCGCTCGGTCTTCGATTTGGAGATTAGATTGCTGTTGTTCAATCTGCGTCATCGCTTCACGCAGTGCAACGCCCTGCGTCTGAAAGTGCGCTTGCCACTGCTCGAGCCGCTCATCGATTATTGGCCGGAGGTGCAATAACTTGCCGCGCAGTTCAAGCCGCTTGGCCTGCTGGCGTTCCATAGCTTCGATGATCACCTGTTGTCGAACTGTTGCCTGATATTGATCACGATCGGCGTTGACCTCAGAAAAGGCCTTATCCCATTCGGCTTTGAAGTCAATGCTGGAGTCGGGAAGATCGCGGCGGAAAATCGCCAGCAGGTAATCCTTAACCTCACTGGACCGCAGTTTGTCGAGTCGAAGCGTGCGGGTGAGCACGCGCTGAAAAGCATCAGCATGGCTGGCATGCTCAAGCTTAAAAACCGTGAAATCTGGTTCCTGTTCCAGCAATTTCCTGCGGCTGCCGTAGAGTGCCGCCGCAAATTCTCCTGACGAATAGCTGAAAACGAGCTTGCCCAAGCTTGCCATATGCGCTTTCAGTTGCGGTTGCTGAACTTGGTTGCCGTCGGGCAATCGGTAGTCATCCAGTTGCAGCTGGCCCTTGTAGGCAAAATACTCGTAGTCATGGCTGACACCTCTGCCCACACAGCCCAGCACGACCGTGCCCGTGGTTGGAAGTGCGACTTCCAAAAGGATGTACGCACTATTGTGCGGGAAGTAAAAGCGGCGGCTGGTGTCCACATCATGCGCACCAAAATCCATCCGCCGCTTATCGATGATGAGCAGGAACTGCAGTGCGTTGATCAGGCTGGTCTTGCCTGTGTTGTTGGGTGCGATCATCGATACTGCCGCGTCCAACGGTAGTTCGGCGCGTCGGTAGCCGGCGCTATTGAGCAGAGCCAGGCGTTGGAATCCATACTGGATCATTCCAGTTCCTCATTTTCAGGCAATCCCGGCAAACCGCTAAGTGACTCACGCGTATGGGTCAATTCTTCAAACCGATCGAGATAACGGAACACTGCAGGCAGTAGGCGCCAGCTGTTAACTTCAGTTGAGGTAAATCCGTAATTTGTCGCAGTTTTCAGCAACTGCTCAATCTGAGCTTGGTCGGCCAAGCCTTCAGCTTCAAGCAGCATGCGGTTTTTCTCTACCAGCGCGCTCAACAGCTTGTCATCGATCAGCCAATCAGTGAAGCGGCCCAAGTTAAGGCCGACGTCGGCTTGAAATTCAAAGACCAGCATGAACAGCAGAGCCAACTGGCGTGTTGTTTTTGAGACGTTGTTGCTTGCATCGTCGAAATAAAACCATGCGAATCCGCGATCATCCACCCGCAGCGTGTATCCCAAAGCGCCAAACAGCATCTCGTAGGCACTCCGCTCACGTTCAAGCTCAACCCAAAGCCGGTGATCAGCCAATCGGTTCAAATGCTTTCCACTGTTCAAAAAGCCGAATACTTCATTGAGCTGAGGCAGTTTATGCAGATAAAGCGGAGTGGCGGGATTCATGACGCGGTGACCTGCCCTTCGTTTGTCGCAAAGCTCAGTGCATGCGGATAATGGGTGACACGAACCGTATTGAGCGGCTGCTGATCTGTCGAATTGGCGGGTTTAACGACCCAGTCGCGACGCTCAATCAGCGCGTGATAGACCCGCAACACGGTCGCATCGCTGAAGTGCGGGTATCGCGTATGGAGCCAAGCAAGCAAGTTGGCCACTGGCAGCGCATGGTTTAGCTCCTGAAGGAGTGCAGATTCGTCGACCAAGTCCAAAGCCACATGTTCGGCGTCGGAGTCCTCATCGCCGGGGAAAGACAACGAAGCGGGCTGATAGTTGAGCGCCTCAACCATGATGGCCAGCACTTCATTGCCGACGGTAATCCGGCGGGGCATGTCTCGCCGCCACAACGGTAATTCATAGGCGGCCAGCGTCGCATTCAATCCACGCTTGCGAACCTGACTGAGAATTTTGCTGATGGCTGATGACAGCACATTGTGCTGTCGGATCTCTTCCCTCAAGGGCAGCAACGTATCGCTGCAGTGCTTCAGCACCTCTCGACCCAAGCGGCGCAATTCTTTAGCTTGAAAGGCCACTTGGCGCATGGCCATGCGTTGGGTATAGAGCGAGCCTTGAATGGCGAGTGTCTCGACGGCTTGATCGAGCGCATGTTCGGCGGACTCCAGGTGGCGATAGAAGGTTCCGGAAGGTCCACTGTCCATCATTTCTGCCATCGGAGCAACATATTCGTCGTAAGCGGTAAGCACTTCGCTGAAACGACGGCCGATGGATAAATTGGCATCTTTGGATTTCGCACGCTCTGCCAACTCAAGAATGGCGTGTCGGTCTTGGTCGAGTTGCTGGCTGATCTGCCGAAACAATTCCGAGAGTTGGGTCGCCGCCTGCCGTAATTGATCGGAGTCTTTGGTTTGCAGCCCCTCAGTCAATCTGCCCGACGCGCTCTTGATCCCTTCAATCCTCACTTTGAGAACAGCGGACAAGCCAAGCTCATGTTCACGGGTCAGGCCGCGAACAAATTCCAGAACCAATGGATGAATTTGTAGCGCTGTACCACGGGGCATGAACTGCAACAGGTCGGACGATACTAACTGACGAAGTGTTACCTCGCAGTCTTCTCGTCCTTTCTGAATGTCGGCTCCAGCAATTACAGCAATTACTTGGTCTTGCTCAAAGGCAGGAAAGTCACGCCCGAGCAGCACCAAGTGCTCAATCACATCCCAGTGTGAATACAAAGCATAGGTGAGGCTTTTGGGGTTGACCATTTCAGACGGACACCTTAATTCGACGCTGAATCTCAGAAATGAATACCACCGCTTCGACGAACGCGCCAGACTTGCCAACTATAGTTTTCATCGGCCCCGAACCTTCATTATCAGCTTGATTGTCGCACCCTATTGGTAATCATTATGTAGCTAATTTGTATATCACAATGCGTTGTTGGACATATTCTAGAACAACTCATATACTTCACGCAACCATGCTCACAAGCCATCATTTACCATAACCGGCCAGCCAGGATGTCGAACGTGCAGATAGAAGACCTGACCCAGCCACAACGCGACCGACTTGCCTTTGTCGAGTTACGCGTTCGTTTTATTGGGGAAATTCGCCGTCAAGATTTGGTGTCTAGGTTTGGCATCCAGTCGGCGGCGGCCACGCGGGATCTCGCACTTTATAAAGAGCTCGCGTCCGGCAACATCGACTACGACCCCAAGGGTAAGTCATATGTCACCGGCAGCGACTTCCGCCCGGTCTTCGACTTCCCCCAGGAGCGGGTGCTGTCGTGGCTGACCCAAGGCTTCGGCGACGGCGAGCCGATGCGGCTCAAGGCGTGGGTGGCGAGTGAGAGTCCGTCACGGCTCACACACCCGGATCTGGATGTACTGGCGAGCGTGACTCGGGCGATCCATCAGGAAAGCCCGCTGAGCATCGAGTACTACTCCATCTCTAGTGGCCGCGCTGAGCGAGAGATCGTCCCGTTTGCGCTGATCGATAACGGCCTGCGCTGGCACGTCCGCGCCTTTGATCGGAAGTCGCAGGAGTTCCGGGACTTCGTCATCACGCGCATCAAACGCCCGGTCCTTATGAGGGATGCAGATGTGCAGTCCCATGAGCGCAGTGACCAGGACATCCAATGGACCCGAATCGTGGAGCTGGAGATAGTGCCGCACCCAGACCAGCCCCATCCCAAAATTACGGAAATGGACTACGGCATGGTTAGCGGGTCGCTACGAATGAAGCTGCGGGCTGCCACCGCTGGGTACATCTTGCGCCAGTGGAGCGTGGACTGCTCGCCAGATCATAGCCTGCGCGGCCATGAGTACCGGCTTTGGCTGAAAGATCACTTGGCGCTTTATGGCGTCAAGAATGCGTTGCTGGCCCCTGGGTACCGCTCACCAGAACACCTGCGACTCGATGCCGAGTCGGATTGAATGCTAGGAACCATGCCAACGTGACCGCAGAGACCAAATATAACAACAAGCTTGAGCGCCTCGGGTTCAGTTATGAGCGAGGCGGGGTGCATACCGCCCGGACAATGATGCTGCTCGAACTACGAGCACTGCTTTCTTATGTCGACAAAGCTGACGCACCGAAAACTGAATACCTGGAAGCGATTCAAACAGTCAATTGCCTGGCCAAGCGGTCCGGCAAGACGCGGTCGCTGACTTATCGGCACCTTGCCGATCTCTATGCTCTCGACCCCAGCCTCATGCTGCTCCGCACTTTGCGCTTTTTCTGGCAACTCGACATCGATGGACAGCCACTGTTGGCCGCTCTGTGCGCCTACTCGCGCGATCCGATTTTTCGGGCCACCGCCCCTTTCGTTCTTGAGTTCCAGGAAGGGACCACCGGGGCCACGATTCTCTAGTTCGAATTGGTCCGATAAAACCGGTCAGGTCAGGCTCAGCAAGCGGCACTTCCACATCACTACCGCTCAACGATGAAAAAGCCACTCCCGTACTATTTATAGATAATGCCTTCTGTTTCACAGGAGAATTCCTGTATGGCACAAGAGCGGCGTGTGAACGCGCCATTAACAACAAAGGTGGCAGATGTCAGAACCAACTTGGATTACCTGGTAATCGGCACCCTGGTCAGCCCAAACTGGGCAAATTCAAGTTATGGCAGAAAAGTTGAAAAGGCTTTTTCAGTAGCCACTTTTCAGTAGCCACTTTAAGGTTAGTTTCAGTAAAAATTAGATCAAATCATTGTACTGAATTACTTTTTACGTGGTGCTCCGCACTATGCACGGCTTAACTTATAGGTTAACATTTTGGAACTAAAGGTATTGGCTTCTGCCAAATACAAGGTAACCGCAGCAACTGACAGAGGCAAATGCCCCGTTCAGGAGGCGCTTTTGGAGGGCGAAGAATCTACAACCGCCTGGCGAGAAAAATTGCTGAATATGATTGATGATATAAGCGACTTTGGCCTCCATGAAGCGCCATCAATATGGAGTAAATGTGTTGATGCAGAAAATGGCATATATGAATTAAAAGCCGGTAAGCTCCGGCTATTTTACTTTAAAGGACATGGCTCAATTGTTCTTGTTTGCACAAGCTTATCAAGAAAGGTAAGCCAAAAAGTTAATAAAGCCGATGTTAAAAAAGCCATTAGCATCAAAAACCAGTATCAAGATGCCGTTGACTCAAATGAGGTCAGTTTTATAACGGATGAGGAGTAGAAAATGTTAAACAAAAAACTTGCTGCATTTATTGCAGAGAGAAAAAAGCACAATACTTATTGGATTGAAAGGCTCAAGCTAGATTTTGCGCTACAGCTTGAGAAGCGCCGCAAGACCGCCGGACTTTCTTACGCAGATTTTGCAGAGAAGCTGGGAACCAGCCCAGCTTACGTTACTAAAGTGTTTAGAGGAGATGCTAATTTAACCATTGAATCCATGGTTAAACTTGCACGGGCAATCGGCGGCAAGGTGGATTTGAGAATCGTAGATGAGAAAGCGGCTACCGACCCCAGAGCCTGGGCAGGGAAACTAGTAACCTTTCCGACCGCAAAACCATCGCTAAACAGCACCAAAACGGCGGTATCAAAAGTGACGCTAGCGGCTGAGGATTATATGGATGAGGCTGCATAGGCTATATGGATAAGTTTCCGATAGAACTCAGGAAGGTCTACTTTACCAAATCAATTGTGGTAGCTATTCCTGAGCATGTTCCAGATATGATCGATGCAACCAAATATTCGCCTGATAACAACATCAACGTGCAGCCTATAGAGGGCTCTGATAACGATTACATCGTCGCAATGACGACAAAACTTAATATGGATAAGGACCCTACTGATCCCTACATGGTCGATATGGAGTGCATTGCAATTCTGCATGTAAACAACCCTGAAATGAGTAAAGATGAAGCGCTCAAAGGCGTAACCATTACAGGCCATAGCGTTGCTTATGGAGCTATTCGGGAAGCAGTGAGCTGGATAACTGGCAGGCATCCCTACGGCTCCCTATCTCTTGGACTTTCCATCCTTAATCAAAAAAAACCAGAAGACCCCCAATGAAGCTTCAGTAAAGACATAACCCGCTGCGGCGGGTTTTATTTTGCCCATTAGTTACTCTCATCGCCATTCCTCAATGCTGATATCCTATTAGCAACCCTACTCGCAGCTCACCCACAAAGTTACCCTCAGAAAATGTGGATTCTAATTTTCACCATAACTGGCATTTTAAATATTTAGCATTACGCTATTTACATATATGTAAGCACCCGGTCTTGACCGTGTTGACGATCTAACCGGGATTCATATTCGTGCCTAAAGCGTCACATTCCAGGGCAATAACTGATCAACCCGGTTTACCGGATGATCGGCGGTCACAGTCCAGATGTGTCACAGATATGCTTCGGGGTTGATGCCGTTAAGTTTCGCCGCACCTAAGTTTCACTGGAATACGCATATATCGCATATATAACATCCGCGTTGTATGACAAACACTAACCATTGTCAGCGAATGGATACTGTTTGTCAGCCATTGTCTATTGTTTGTCAGCCATTGTCATACACGTTTTAAAGAGTGCTAACTTTTAGCCATCAATCAGCTAACTCTTTGAGAGATATTGGCTGTGAATTTTCTTATATGGTTCAGTAAGTTA
>JBDTOX010000121.1:0-30689 GCA_039933015.1 Methylophilaceae bacterium | reverse complement strand
TTACCCACTACCGGTAACTCATACTGGCTAATCTGATAGCCTTTGGGCAGGTCTGGGTAAAAATAATTCTTACGCGCAAATACCGAGCGCGGCGCAATCTCGGCATTGACGGCCAAGCCGAATTTCACCGCACAACGCACGGCCTCCTTGTTCAGCACGGGCAACACGCCGGGCAAGGCAATATCTACCGCACTAGTCTGCGTGTTAGCTGCGGCGCCAAAAGCAATACTGCTGCCTGAAAAAATCTTGGATTTGGTTTGTAGCTGGGTATGTGTTTCCAGCCCGATGACGACTTCCCATTCCATGACTAGATCCCCTCCGGCATTTGTAAGTGCCAATCTGTTACCTGCTGATAAGCATGACCAGCATTCAGCATGCGCGCTTCATCAAAATAGTTGCCGATAATCTGCATGCCTACAGGCAGGTTGTTGCTGAAACCCGCAGGAATACTCATGCCAGGCAACCCCGCCAGGTTCACAGCGATCGTATAGATATCCTGCATGTACATGGCAACCGGATCATCAGCCTTTTCACCGGCCTTGAAAGCGGTCGAAGGCGCAGTAGGGCCCATGATGATGTCGCATTTTTTAAACGCTTCGGTAAAATCTTGCGCAATCAGGCGACGGATTTGCTGAGCCTTGAGATAGTAGGCGTCATAGTAGCCTGCACTCAGCACGTAAGTACCAATCAGAATGCGGCGCTTGACCTCGCTGCCAAAGCCTTCCGCGCGGCTCTTGCAATACATGTCCATGAGGTCAGTATATTCGGCGGCGCGGTGACCGAAGCGCACGCCATCATAACGTGACAGGTTGCTCGAAGCCTCGGCCGGGGCCAATACGTAGTACACCGGGATCGACAGCATGGTGTTGGGCAGACTGATATCTACCATTTCAGCGCCCAGCTTGCGATATTCATCGATTGCCTGCTGCACCACTGTACCCACTGCCCCGTCCAATCCTTCGGCGAAATACTCTTGGGGCAAACCAACACGCAGCCCAGCCAGCGGCTTATTGAGGTCACGCGTGTAATCTTCCTTGGCGCGGTCCAGACTGGTTGAATCGCGCTCATCGAAGCCGCTCATGACATTCATCATGAGCGCCATGTCCTCACAGGATTTCGCCATCGGCCCCGCTTGGTCCAGCGATGAAGCAAAAGCGATCATGCCATAGCGTGACACCAAGCCATATGTCGGCTTGAGGCCAGACAAACCGCAGAGCGCAGCGGGCTGGCGGATGGAACCGCCGGTATCGGTGCCGGTAGCCGCCGCACAGAGGCGTGCAGCCACTGCCGCCGCGCTGCCGCCGGAACTGCCGCCGGGCACGCGGCTGCGATCCCACGGATTTTGCACTTTGCCGAAATGCGAAGTTTCGTTGGAAGAGCCCATGGCGAACTCATCCATATTGGTCTTGCCCAGATTCACCGCACCCGTCGCATCAAAGCGCTCTATCACGCCAGCATCGTAAGGTGCCGTAAAATTGGCCAGCATCTTGGAGCCGCAGGTGGTTTTCCAGCCCTTGGCACAGAAAATATCCTTCTGCGCGATCGGAATACCAGTTAGTGGGGCAGCATTGCCTTGTGCAATGCGCAGGTCGGCAGCAGCAGCCTGCGTCAACGTTTTATCCCGATCGAGTGAGATGTAGGCATTGATTGCGGGATTGTGCTGGTCTATGCGCTTGAGGAATTCGCGCGTCATTTCCACGCTAGAAATCTGCTTGCTGGCGAGCATGGCGGCCAGTTGTTTGATACTACTGTTGATCATGTTTTTTATTCGATGACTTTAGGGACGAGATACAGGCCGTTTTGCACGGCCGGCGCTAGCGATTGGAATAACTCACGCTGGTTGGTTTCGGTGACAATATCCTCACGCAGGCGCTGCATCACATCCTGTGCATGTGACATCGGCGTTATGCCGGTGGTATCGACTGCCTGCATTTGCTCGATGAGGCCAAGTATGCTGGAAAGCTTTTGCAGCGAGGCTGCCACATCGGCATCGCTGACTTCAATGCGCGCCAAGTGCGCAATACGTTTCACATCCGTGCTGCTGAGTGACATTTTCTAATCCAAATCTTAAATTTCAATGCGATATCGGTTATTATAGCTTGATTTTACGCACATCTTCAGCCGCGACCGCATGCCTCACATGCTGTGCGGCGGCTCGCTCGGGATACACACACAATGTTCGGTCTTTTAAATAGCTATTTTTCCAATGATCTTGCCATCGACCTGGGCACAGCAAACACGCTGATTTACGTGCGTGGCAAGGGCATCGTACTTGATGAGCCTTCGGTAGTTGCCATTCGTCAGGAAGGCGGACCGGCCGGGAAAAAAACCCTGCTCGCTGTCGGCATAGAAGCCAAGCGCATGCTAGGGCGCGCACCGGCTAACATTACTGCCATCCGGCCCATGAAAGACGGCGTGATCGCTGATTTCACCATTACCGAGCAAATGCTCAAGTACTTCATTCGCAAGATTCATGAGTCACGCTTATTCTCGCCAAACCCACGCATCATCATTTGCGTACCAGTGGGCTCTACCCAGGTGGAACGTCGCGCCATTCGCGAATCGGCCATAGGCGCGGGTGCAAGAAAAGTTTATCTGATTGAAGAACCGATGGCAGCCGCAATTGGTGCCGATATGCCGGTGGCAGAGGCCACTGGCTCCATGATCGTAGACATAGGCGGCGGTACCACTGAAGTTGGCATAATTTCGCTGGGCGGCATTGTTTACGCCAAATCCGAGCGCGTAGGCGGCGATAAATTTGACCAGGCCATCATTGACTATATCCGCCGCAACTACGGCATGCAGATTTCCGAGCCTACTGCAGAGTTGATTAAAAAGAACATTGGCTCCGCATTCCCCGGGTCCGAGGTGCTGGAAATGGAAGTCATAGGCCGCAATCTGGCTGAAGGCTTGCCACGCAAATTCACGATTTCCAGCAACGAAATCCTGGAAGCTTTGACCGAGCCGCTCAACTCCATCGTCGGCGCCGTTAAATCAGCGCTGGAGCAAACGCCGCCTGAACTGGGTGCGGACATCGCGGAAAAAGGCATGGTGGTAACTGGCGGTGGCGCCCTGTTACGCGACCTGGACCGCTTGCTCATGGAAGAAACTGGCTTGCCGGTGATCGTGGCGGAAGACCCGCTCACCTGTGTGGCTCGCGGCGGCGGCCGTGCATTGGAAGAAATGGACAAACTGGGCAATGTATTTGCCTTTGAGTGATGCCTGCCCACAAATATTGATTCGCACTGCAGGCCGCACAAAACGGCCTGTTTTTCGTAACACAGTTTGAAGCTAGAGCCGACCGAAAATGCCGCGCGCCATGGAACATCAACAAACCCCGGCCTTCTTCGTTCGTGGCCCCAGCTCCTTTGCCCGGCTGGTTTTTTTCGCTGCCGTTTCCTTGGCCTTGATGGCAACCGATTCCCGCCTGCACTACTTGACTGAAGTCCGCCAAGGCCTTATCGCGCTGCTGCAGCCGCTGCAAATCGTCGCTAATGCACCCTCAAACCTGTATTTAGGCACTAAAGAATATCTGGTCACCCACGATACCCTGCTCAAGGACAATCGCCGGCTCATGCAGCAAGCGCTGACACAAAGCGTAGATTTGCAGCGTTTGCAATCCCTGAAGGCAGAGAATGAGCACCTGCGTAATCTGCTAGGTGCGGCACAGGCATTGACGCAACCGGCAAGATTAGGTGAAGTCCTGCACATGGGACGCGACCCTTTCACACATAAGGTAGTGGTAAATCTTGGCTCCAGGCAGGACATCGTCGCCGGCCAAGCCGTTGTGGATGGCGCTGGCGTCATCGGTCAAGTGACGCGTGTTTACCCCTTCAGCAGCGAGGTTACCTTGATTACTGATAGGGACTTGGCGATTCCGATACAGATTGAGCGTAACAGTTTGCGTGCCATCGCTTTTGGCCATGGACGCGACACGACCATCGATTTGCCTAACCTGCCCGCCAATGTTGATATCCGCAAAGGCGACAAACTCATTACCTCGGGGATTGATGGGGTTTATCCCACGGGTCTGGCCGTTGCAACAGTAACGCAGATTGAGCGCAACCCCGGCTCGCCTTTTGCACAAATTACCTGCACCCCGATAGCCGGTATTGAAAACCACCGGCAGGTACTCCTGCTTGGCATTCCCAAAACGGAAACCCCTAGCGGCACCATCACTGGAGCGCGTGGTGCGGCTGCCACTTCCCGCAGCTCCAGTATAGGTGCAACTCCTAAACGCGCAGCTCCAGCACCACCTCATGCAGCCCATTAGCCTGATATCCCTTTATTTTTCGTTGCTGCTGGCATTGCTGGGCGAGCTGCTGCCATGGAGTGGCTGGGGCCTGTTGCTGCGCCCTGATTTTGTTTTACTGGTGGTGCTGTATTGGCTATTACGTGCGCCACACCTCTGTAATATCGGCACAGCCTGGTTTGCCGGACTCGTGGTTGACCTCGCCACTGGCGGCCTGTTTGGGCAACATGCCCTAGCCTACTCCCTCACCGCTTTTTTTGCAGTGAGTTATCAACGCCGCATGACGCTTTTTAACCCAGGGCAACAAGCTGGCTATGTATTTGCATTGTTATTGCTGACGCAAATCATGCTCTTTGTACTCAAGCTGTTTGCCGGCGGCGAAAGCCCCGGCTGGAACTTCTTTCTGCCCTGCATCAGCAGCATTCTGCTGTGGCAACTCGCCATGTCTTCCCGTATTGGCGCTCACAGCCATTCTCACCAGAACTAACAGCAGTGAAATCGCGTTCAGAAGTTAAAAATTACCGGCACGAACAATATTATTTTCGCGGGCGCCTGGGCGTAGCTGCCATTATCATACTGCTGTGCTTCGGCGCGCTGGCAGGTCGTTTCTTTTATCTGCAAATGCTGAAATATGATTATTTTCAAACCATGGCTGAAAATAACCGGATTTCACTTGTACCCATCGTGCCCAATCGGGGCTTGATACTTGACCGTAATGGCGTTGTGCTGGCGCACAATTTTTTCGTTTACACCCTGGAACTCACACCTTCCAAGATAAAAAACCTGGAATCCACCATTACTGAAATCAGCAAGCTGGTGGAAGTCAGCCCGACTGACCGCAAGCGTTTCAAAAAACTGCGTGAACAAAGCCATAATTTTGAGAGCATCCCGCTACGCACACACTTGAACGAAGTAGAGGCGGCCCGATTCGCGGTAAATCGTTACCGCTTCCCTGGTGTAGAAATCAAATCACGCCTGTTTCGCCATTATCCGCAAAACAGCCTGGGCTCGCATCTGATTGGCTATATCGGCCGCATTAATGACACCGACCTCAACGCCCTGGAAGAATCTGGCGATCTTTCCAATTACAAAGGTTCCGATCATATTGGCAAAAGCGGACTGGAGCAGTATTACGAAAGTAATTTGCATGGCACCACCGGTTTTCAGCAAGTTGAAATTAATGCCGATGGCCATGCCGTGCGGGTTTTATCCAGCACCGCGCCGGTGCCCGGTGACAACCTGATTTTATCGGTAGATAGCAAACTGCAGAGCATTGCCGAACAAGCTTTTGGTGAGTACCGCGGCGCCCTGGTTGCGATTAATCCGAGTAATGGCGAGGTACTGGCTTATGTCAGCCAGCCGACATTCGACCCCAATCTATTCGTAGACGGTATCGATACCGACAGCTGGAAAGCACTCAATGACTCGCTGGATAGACCATTAATCAACCGCCCCTTGCGCGGTATTTATCCGCCCGGCTCCACTTTCAAGCCTTTTGTAGCCATGGCCGGGCTGGAGAATGATAAGCGTGGACCGCCTTTCAGCATTAGTGATGCCGGATTTTACCAGCTGCCTGGCAGCTCTCACCGCTATCGCGACTGGAAGCCGGGGGGCCATGGGCAGGTTGACGTACAACGTGCGATCACGGTTTCCTGCGATACCTTTTTCTATGGCCTGGCCATGGATTTGGGTATTGAGCGCCTGACTTCCTTTATCAGTCATTTTGGCTTTGGCAAAAAAAGTGGCATTGATATCGCAGGCGAAATCGGCGGTTTATTACCCACCCCCGAGTGGAAATGGAAACGCTGGAAACAAAAATGGTATCCGGGCGAAACCGTGATTACTGGCATAGGCCAAGGCTACACGCTAGTAACGCCTATGCAATTGGCACAGGCAACTGCGATTCTGGCCAATAATGGGGTAGCGATGCGTCCGCACCTGGTTGCCAGTATTCAGGAAAATAGCAGCGGGATTAGCCGCCCCATGCCCATCACCACCGTGGATAAGATCCCGCTCAAGCCTGAAAATATAGCCTTGGTAAGACGCGCCATGATGGACGTTACCCTACCAGGCGGAACCGCGGCCAGCGTCGGCGCGGGAAGCCCATACCTGATTGCCGCCAAAACCGGTACAGCGCAGGTGATCGGCATCAAGCAAAATGCAAAATACAATGCTAGCAATATCGCTGAACGCCACCGTGATCATGCCTTGTTTATTGCTTATGCACCGGCAGAAGACCCAAAAATCGCAGTGGCCGTGATTGTAGAAAATGGCGGCCATGGCGGCTCGATTGGCGGCCCGATTGCGCGCAAAGTCATGGATTATTATTTGCTGGGCAAGACTCCCGCTGTACCGACGCCCCCACCAGCCACGGCAGTTGTGGAGGAGCCACATGATTAGATCGCTAGCGCAGGGCTTTATTAAGCACCTTGATTCTTTTCTTATGGGCTGCCTGTTCTTCGCCTTACTGGTGGGGCTATTTGTACTGTATAGCGCCTCCGGGCAAAGTTTCGAGCGTGTAGGCTCGCAATGCCTCAACATCCTGGCGGCCTTCGGCTTCATGTGGGTAGCCGCCAATATCCCACCCCAGCATTGGGAGCGGATTGCACTGCCACTTTACATACTAGGCTTGCTGCTGTTGCTCGGTATTGCACTATTTGGCGAAATCAGTCATGGCGCTCGACGCTGGTTGCACCTGGGTTTTGTGCGCATTCAGCCTTCTGAGATCATGAAAATTGGTGTGCCTTTGCTGCTGGCCTGGTATTTTGCCAAACGCGAGGCCAGCCTGCGCTTTGCTGACTATGCCATCGCTGCGTTACTGCTAGTGATCCCGGTGGGCTTCGTTCTCAAACAGCCGGACTTGGGGACGGCTTTATTGACGGCCGCTTCCGGCTTTTATGTACTGTTCCTGGCCGGTCTAAGCTGGCGCCTGCTGGCAGGCATAGGGTTGTCCGCAGGCGCAATGGCGCCCATCATGTGGTCGTTGCTGCATGACTACCAGCGAAAACGTATCGAGATTTTATTCGACCCTTATCAGGATCCGCTGGGTGCGGGCTATCACACCATACAAGCCAGTATTGCGCTAGGCTCAGGCGGTATCGCTGGCAAAGGCTGGCTGCATGGCACACAAGCACAACTGGATTTTCTGCCTGAACGCACTACGGACTTCATTTTTGCCGTATTTGGCGAGGAGTTTGGTCTTCTCGGCGATTTATTGCTATTGCTGCTATTCAGCCTGATTATTGCACGCGGCCTGGTAATTGCCGCACAGGCACAGAATACCTTCTGCCGCTTACTTGCTGGTAGTATTACCCTGACCTTTTTTACTTATGTGTTTGTCAATATCGGCATGGTCAGCGGCATATTGCCGGTAGTAGGCGTGCCCTTACCCTTGATTAGCTATGGTGGCACATCCTTGGTGACGCTCATGCTGGGGTTTGGAATTTTAATGAGCATACATACCCATAAAAAACTGGTGACCACATGATAAATCTGAGCTTGATAAGCAATCCAATGCGCCTGCTTTTACCCATTGCGCTGAGTTTGACACTTGCAGCCTGCGGCGCCGGCGGCAACGTCAAGCCCAACAAGCCGGAAGCAAAGCGCCCAGGCTCTGGAACAGCAGCCATACCACCCAAGCGCGGTGGCTACTATCTGGACGACGGCCCGGGCGACAATCCGCCCGCGGATATAGATAGCATTCCCGATGCCGTGCCACGTAGCGAGATGTTGTTGGCACGTGCCAATCTCCCCTACAGCGCACTGGGTACACGTTACACCCCTATGACGGCCTACACCCCATACAAAGAGCGCGGCGTTGCCTCCTGGTATGGCAAGCGTTATCACGGTCAAAAGACTTCCAGCGGGGAAGTCTATGACATGTACAGCATGACCGGTGCCCATACCACATTACCGCTGCCAAGCTATGCGCGGGTTACCAATACCGACAATGGCCGCTCGGTAATCGTACGCATCAATGACAGAGGCCCGTTTCACAGCGACAGATTAATTGATCTGTCCTATGCAGCCGCTTATAAACTGCGTCTGCTGGAAAAGGGCAGCGGCATTGTCGAGGTAGAGTCGATTGATACCAGCGCCGGCCCCATGATGAAAACGCCCGTATCATCCGTGCCGACGCCTGTTGTAGTGGCCAGTGCATCCCCGCAAATAACAACAGACCCTGCTGCCCCAGCAGGCAATATAGATAAAACCGACTCACCAACTCTAGCCAGCGGAGACTATGTGCAGGTGGGCGCTTTTAAATACCAAAATAATGCCGAACGCTTAAGCGATAGCCTGAAACAGCAAAACCTGGCGGAAAATGTGGCGGTGGAGAGCTGGTATAATGCAGGAACTTATCGCGTGCGGTTGGGGCCTTACACCAGTCGCCAAGATGCCGAACGCGCCGCAGACAGAATCAGACAAGCACTTGGCACTTCGGCCATCCTGATTCATCAATAATAGGAATCGTACTAAAAACCATGCGCTATTTAACGCTGCTATCCGCTTTTGCATTTTCACTCTCATTATCTCTCGCACCTGCCACCACCTTTGGCGCTACCGAGATTCCCCCGCCGCCAGCGCTAGCGGTCAAGGCCTATTTATTACGCGACTTCAACAGCAATAACATCATTGCCCAGCAGTCGGCCAATAGTCGCGTAGAGCCCGCCTCCCTGACCAAGCTGATGACAGCCTATGTGGTATTCAAAGCGCTGAAAAACGGCCACTTGCAGCTAACGCAGACTTTGCCCGTGAGCACCAAGGCATGGAAGGTAGAAGGTTCCAAAATGTTTGTGGAGCCTAACAAAGCGGTCACGGTGGACGAATTGCTGCATGGCACGATCATACAGTCCGGCAATGACTCTTCCATTGCGCTGGCGGAAGGCGTAGCTGTTACCGAAGAAGCTTTCGCCGACATGATGAACAAGGAAGCCGCCAGGTTAGGCATGAGCAATACGCATTTTATAAATGCGACCGGGCTGCCCGATCCCCAGCACTACACCACGGCTTATGACCTGTCTTTGCTGGCTACCGCATTGATCCGGGATTTTCCCGACCAGTACAAACGCCTGTATTCCGTCAAGGAATATACCTATAACAAGATTACCCAGCCTAACCGCAACCGCCTGCTGTGGCTGGACCCGTATGTCGATGGCATGAAAACCGGCCACACCGATGCTGCCGGTTATTGCCTGATATCGTCAGCCAAGCGCGGCGAATCCCGCCTGATTTCTGTAGTGCTAGGCGCAGCCTCCGAAAGCAGCCGGGCCACCGAAAGCCAGAAATTGCTGAATTATGGCTTTCAGTTCTATGAGTCGCATCTGGTCTACAAGCGCGGACAAACCATCAGCAAGCTCAAGATATGGAAAGGTCATAATGACAGCCTGGCAGCAACCGTCGCAGATGATCTTTTTATCACCTTGCCCAAAGGCGAATATGCCCGCGTCAAGGCCTCGCTCACGAGCAAACAGCCTTTGATCGCGCCGATTAATGCCGGACAGGAAATTGGCACATTGCAATTTACGCTGGATGGCAAGGTCATCAGCGAGCGCAAACTGGTAGCGGCTGAAAAAGTTGAAGTGGCCGGTATTTTTGGCCGTCTATGGGATAGCATTAAACTGCTCTTGCAATAAGGCCATGATGTTTAAGACCATGATTTTCCATTGCCAGGCATGAGCCAGATCGTCTACCTCAACGGTCAATTCCTGCCCATAGAGCAAGCGCATGTGTCAGTGCTGGATCGCGGCTTTATTTTTGGTGATGGGGTGTATGAGGTAATCCCGGTTTATTCGCGCCATGCCTTCAGGTTGGATGAGCATCTGCGCCGCCTGGAGCACAGTCTGGCGGGTTTGCGCCTGGTTAATCCATATCGCCTGGATGAGTGGAAAAAACTCACGCGCGAGCTTATTGCGCACAACGAAGTAGAGGATCAATCCCTGTATCTGCAAGTCACACGCGGTGTGGCGCCGCGTGATCATGCCTTTCCTGTGAACACCACACCAACCATCTTCATGATGAGCAATCCGCTCATCACGCCACCATCAGCACAATGTGAAAAAGGCGTGGCTGCCATCAGTGCCACCGACATCCGCTGGGACCGCTGCGACATCAAGGCGATCGCCCTGCTGCCTAATGTACTGTTACGGCAATTGTCAGTCGATGCCGGTGCGGCAGAAACCGTGCTGTTTCGCAACGGCATTCTCACCGAAGGCTCGGCCAGCAACATTTTTGCCGTGGAAAAAGGGGCGATTCTGGCCCCTCCCAAGGATAACCACATGTTGCCCGGTATTACTTATGACGTGGTACTGGAACTGGCTGCAGCCCATAATATCCCGGTCAACATCGGTTATTTTGATGAAGCGCGCATCCGTGCTGTGGATGAACTATGGATTACTTCATCCACCAAAGAAGTGCTGGCTATTACTACACTCGATGGCAAGCCGATAGCGGATGCCAAGCCCGGTCCCATGTTCCGCCTCATGCATGGCTGGTACCAGGACTACAAAAACCACGTCATGCGGCATGCAGCCAATTAAAAACTTGAACTGACTACTATGGCTGACGAAGAAACACTGATCGAATTTCCCTGCGATTTCCCTATCAAGGTGATGGGCGAAACACGCGATGATTTTGTTGCAACCATTATTGCCGTGGTGCGTACCCATCTGCCGGATTTCGACGCCAGCAGGGTTGAACTGCGTGGCAGTTCCGGCGGACGTTACACCAGCCTGACCTGCACCGTGTATGTCACCTCAAAACCTCAGCTGGATAATCTTTACCGCGCATTAACCGCACACCCCATGGTGCGCGTCGTTCTCTAGTTCAGGCGCCATCCGACTATGCTACGCATCCGTCAACTCGGCCGCACTGACTATGAGACCACCTGGCACGCCATGCAGCAATTCACTACTGAGCGCGATGCGGATACAGCGGATGAGTTATGGCTTACCGAGCATGATGCGGTTTATACGCTGGGTTTGAATCGCAGAAATGTGCGGCTGCCGGGGCGCAAGGACATTCCGCTGGTGCTGGTCGACAGGGGCGGCAAGATTACCTACCACGGCCCGGGACAGATAGTGATTTACCTGCTGATGGACATCGAGCGCCGCGGCCTCGGCATACGCCAACTGGTCAGTGCCATGGAAAACGCCATCATTGCACTGCTGGCCGCATATAAGATAAGCGCAGCAGCCCGTGCCGATGCCCCTGGAGTGTATGTTGCAGGCGAGAAAATTGCCGCGTTGGGGCTGCGCCTGAAAAAAGGCTGCTGTTACCACGGCCTGAGCCTGAATATTAATATGGATTTGACGCCCTTCGAAGCTATAGACCCATGCGGCTATCAGGGTCTCAAGGTTACCCAGATGGGCGATTTGGGCATTACTGATTTGGACAAGCCCGCTAATTACGATAAGCTCGCAGCAGAATTACTGTCACTGCTGCAGGAAAGATTACATGGATCATAACAACACATCACTTCCAACCAAACCGCACAAGCAAACCGGTGCGGAAAAAACCGCACGCATTCCGATCAAAATCGTGCCGCAGCCCACCATGCGCAAACCTGACTGGATACGCATGAAAGTGCCGGATAGTCCGCGCTTTCAGGAGATCAAGCAAATCCTGCGTGAAAACAAGCTACACACGGTGTGCGAAGAGGCCTCCTGCCCCAACATCGGCGAATGTTTCAGCGGCGGCACTGCCACTTTCATGATCCTGGGAGATGTATGCACGCGGCGCTGCCCATTCTGCGATGTGGCGCATGGCAAACCGCTGCCGCCAGACGTGAATGAACCGGAAAACCTCGCGCGCACCATCGCTGCCATGCAGCTCAATTACGTAGTGATTACCAGCGTAGACCGCGACGACCTGCGCGATGGTGGAGCCAGACATTTTGTCGACTGTATACGTGCGGTGCGCGAACATTCGCCGCATATCCGCATCGAAGTGCTGGTGCCGGATTTCCGCGGGCGTCTGGAAGCGGCGCTGGACATACTGGCTGAATGCCCGCCAGATGTGATGAACCACAATCTGGAAACCGTGCCTCGCCTATACAAACAGGCCCGCCCCGGTGCTGATTACGCTCACTCGCTTAAATTGCTGGCCGATTTCAAAACGCGTTTTCCTGGCATCCCCACTAAGTCCGGCCTCATGCTTGGACTGGGCGAAACTGATGAGGAAATTCTGCAAGTCATGCAGGATTTGCGCGATCATCAGGTGGAGATGCTCACCCTGGGACAATACCTGCAACCCAGCGTGCACCATTTGCCGGTGATGCGCTTTGTCGAACCGCGGAGATTCGAGCAATTCCAGCAGCAAGCGGAGGCCTTGGGTTTCGGCAATGCCGCTTGCGGCCCTATGGTAAGAAGCAGCTACCACGCCGATTTACAGGCACATATCGTGTTGTAGTAAGCGCCAATCATACTTTAAACCGGACTAAACTATGACTTGTGAACTATGTAGCATACCTGGCGGCGATCTGATCTGGCAGGATAACCTGTGCCGTGTGGTATTGGTGGACCATCCGGATTATCCGGGGTTTTGCCGGGTGATTGTGAACCGTCATGTGAAGGAAATGACCGATCTCAAGCCCAGTGAACGCACTTCGCTGATGACCGTGGTATTTGCAGTGGAACAGGCCCTACGCGAGGTGTTGCAGGCCGACAAGATCAACCTCGCCAGTCTGGGCAACGTCACACCGCACCTGCATTGGCATGTGATTCCGCGCTTCCGCCATGACAGGCACTTTCCCAACGCCATCTGGGGCGCGAGCACACGCGAAACGCCTGCCTACGACCTGGATAAGGAAACTGCGTCCAGGCTGAAAGCCCTGATCCATAAAATGCTCGGTTAATCAGGCCACGAGCCGTTCTACGACTTTGCCATTGAGTATGTGAGATTCGATAATTTCGTCGATGTCCTGCTCATCGATAAAGTGATACCACACCGCTTCCGGGTAAATCACCATCAGCGGACCTTCTGAGCAGCGGTCAAAACAACCCGCGCGGTTGATGCGCACCCGGCCTTTGCCATTCAGCTTGAGCTTCTTGATAGTAGCCTTCATGTGATTGAACATGGCTTCCGCGCCATAGTCTGTGCAGCATTGAGCGCCGTCTGCGCGTTCGTTCAGACAGAAAAACACATGGTGCTGGTAATGGTGCTCTACTTGGTCATTCTTCATTATTCGGTGGCCATGTTATCTTGTTTAGTAAACGTCCAAGTACGGGTAATGCTGAGAATATCCGTATCCTTACGCACGTCCTCCGGAAAAGCGGCATAAGGTGCGGCCAGCCTAACAATACGCTGCGCCGCAACATCCAGAATTTTATGCCCGGAGCTTTGATTGATTTCTATGCTCTCAATACTGCCGTCAGCTTTAATGGATACTGTCAGGCGCAACTGGCCGTAGAGTTTCTGATCTTTGGCCGCTTCCGGGTAATTTAAATTACCCACTTTTTCCACTTTTTGCCGCCAGGATTCAACATAGGCTGCAAAGCGGTATTCCTGTGTGCGGGCGCCAATAAACTTACGTTTAGGCCGCTTCTGATATTCATCCTGCTGTTTGGCAATTTGTGCTTCCAGCCGTGCAATATCCAGGCTGCTTGCCATCAGGTCCGCCGTACTGGCCGTTTTGGAAGCGGCCTCCTGCTGCCCTTGCTCCGGTTGCGGTGCGGCAGCTTTTTTTGTGGGTTGGGTTTCTACTTGTTTTCTGGCCTTGAGTTGCGTCATCAACGCTTGCGCCTGTTTTTCCAATTCCGCAACGCGCTGCTGTTTACCTTCGGCTACTGCCTGCGCCTGTGCCGCCCTGGCTGACTGCCTGGCTTCTACGGCAGGCTTTACCGTAACCTCTGCCGCCTTCTCCTTGGGCGGCGGCAACGCTGATTTCATCCTGCGATTCGCTTCGGTATTGCCTCCGCGATTGAGATTAGCCTGTGCCAAGGCATCGGCTTTATTAGGTGCCGTTTTAGTTTTAGTATTAACCAGCACCACCTCGAGCGGTGGCATTGTGTCTTTGAAAAACTTGAGATCGGGCGGCTCGAAGTGTATGGCAGCAATAAACACCACATGCAGCGTTACCGACACCAGCAAAGTAATGCCTAAAGGATCCAGCGCTCTCACTGTACTGAAAATTTTCACGCCGGATAAACTCAATCGCCCTGTCTCTCCAGCAGCCTCTCCAGCAGCTTTTGATGCACGCCGCCAAATCCGCCATTGCTCATCACCAGCACATGGTCACCGGGCTTGGCATCGTGCGCGATCACTTCCACCAGTTGCGCCAAATCGTCATACACAGCTGATTTCGCCTTGATAGGCTCCAGTGCGGCCGCGGCATCCCAACCCAGGTTAGCGCCATAACAAAACACCTGGTTAGCATCGGCCAGGCTGGCGGGCAGTGCATTCTTCATCACGCCGAGCTTCATGGTATTGGAGCGTGGCTCCAGCACTGCCAAAATACGCGCCGCGCCGACTTTCGCACGCAATCCGGCAACCGTAGTGGCAATGGCGGTAGGATGGTGGGCGAAATCATCATAGACGGTAATACCATGCACCACACCGCGCACTTCCATGCGGCGCTTCACGTTCTGGAATTTGCCTAACGCTTCGATACCCTGACTTACCGGGACACCGACGTGGCGGGCGGCAGCTAAAGCGGCGAGTGCATTCATGCGATTGTGCTCACCTAACAGATCCCATTGCACGCGGCCTTGAGGTTGCTGGTTGAAAGTCACACTGAAACCGCCTGCGGCATCTACATCGCTGGCCTGCCATCCGGATTTATCGCCCAATACTTCGACCGGCGTCCAACAGCCGCGCTCTATCACACGCTGTAAACTCTCTTCACAACCATTGCTTACTACCAACCCTTGCGCAGGGACGGTGCGCACCAGATGATGGAACTGGGTTTCAATAGCGGCGAGATCGGCAAAAATATCGGCATGATCGAACTCCAGATTATTAAGAATGGCTGTGCGCGGATGGTAGTGCACGAACTTGGAACGCTTGTCGAAGAAGGCCGTATCGTATTCATCCGCCTCAATCACAAAAAAAGGCGAGCATCCTTTGGGCTCCAACTTAGGGGCACCGGGCAGGCGGGCAGAAACGCCAAAGTTTTGCGGCACGCCGCCAATCAAAAAGCCGGGTGCCAGACCGGCGTATTCCAGAATCCAGGCCAGCATGGATGTCGTCGTTGTCTTGCCGTGAGTGCCGGCAACAGCGAGCACCCACTTACTCTGCAACACATTCTCCGCCAGCCACTGCGGGCCTGAGATATAAGGCAGGCCGCGGTTAAGGATTTCTTCCATGAGCGGGTTGCCGCGTGACACCACATTACCGATAACGTAAATATCAGGATTTAGACTGGTTTGCTCCGGCGCGAAACCTTCAATCAGCTGAATACCCTGCGCTTCGAGCTGGGTGCTCATCGGCGGATAGACGTTGGCATCGCAACCCGTGACCTTATGGCCCGCTTCCTTGGCTAACACGGCAATACCGCCCATGAATGTGCCACAAATGCCGAGGATGTGAATATGCATGGGTGTTATTCGAATTAATCAATCAATGTAAAAAATATTTCCAGAAGCTTGAATGTTTAAGGCGCATCTACAAGATGGCACTATACAATTAGGCTCTTGCGTAACATCTTGCATGCATAATGATAAGCGATACTCACTTTAAAAGGCAGGATGACTTGCTTCTAGCATCAAGCAAATTTAAACGAATAGTGTATAGAACTCACCCATGACAATAAACACCACTGAAATTTTTCTCGGACGGCAGCCTATCCTGGACATACAGCGGAAAATCGTGGCTTATGAGCTGCTGTTTCGCGCAGAAGACAGCCTGACTGCAAATGTAGTAGATGACCTACAAGCCACGGCTACAGTGATCGTGAACACATTAAGCCAATTTGGCCTGGAACATGTGCTAGGCGGCCATGATGCATTCATTAACATTTCCTTCAGCCTGCTGATGAGCGACACCCTGGAACTGTTACCCCATGACCGCATCGTTCTGGAAATCCTCGAAGATGTGCCTATCAGCCCGCAGATCATCGCGCGTTGTCAAACGCTTAAGCAAAAGGGCTTCAGGTTATGCCTGGGCGATTTCACAAATCGCTCGGCATATGCGCCGCTATTGCCGTTGATCGATATCGTAAAAATTGATCCTTCAATTATCCCAGTTGAACAATTACCGCAATTATTGACGCAAATCCGGCAACGCACACAAGCCATACTGGTAGCGGAAAAAGTGGAGACAGAGAGCCAGTTCCAAGCATGTCAGGCATTAGGCTTCAGCCTGTTCCAAGGCTACTTTTTTGCCCGGCCAACCGTGTTAAAAGGCAAAAAAACACAGCCACCTCAAACGACTCTCATGCACCTCATGGGCACACTAATCGGTGATGCCAATATAAATGCGCTGGAATCACTATTTAAGGAAAACCCGGGATTAGCAGTCAATCTATTACGCCTGGTAAATTCTGTAGGCGTCCGCGGCAGTCGGCAGGAAATAGGTTCATTGCGGCAAGCCATCGTTACCCTCGGACAAAAGCAATTATTGCGCTGGGTGCAATTGCTGCTCTATTCAGAGCCAGACGGCTCTGGCAGCGTGACGCAACAAGTTGCTAATCGGGCAAGGCTCATGGAGCTGATTGCGCTGAAATTGAAAGTATCTCAGACCAGTTTAAGCGACCAGGCCTTTATGGTGGGGATACTGTCGCTGGCGGATGTGGGCATGCAAGCGTCGCTGCATGATGTACTTGCCGAAATAGGCTTGACCGATACCATCAAGCAGGCCGTTCTGGCGCGTGAAGGTACACTAGGCAAATTGCTAAGCCTGGCTGAAGAAATAGAATGGGGTGATTTTGAGTCCGCAAAAAACAGCCTCCACAACTTGGGACTTAGTGTGACTGACTTCACCTCCATGCAACTGGAAGCGATGCAGTGGACGCATGAGCTGACCCAATAGCCCGCTCGATTAGCGGCCAGCTGTCAGCTCAAATTCGGTGCCAGCCATCGCGCCAAGTATTCTTTTGGCAATCCGCGCCGGGCCGCCATGTCATTCAACTGGTCTTCTCCGATTTTATCAACGCTGAAGTATTTTGAATCGGGGTGTGCGAAGTAAAAGCCTGACACTGACGCGCCCGGCATCATCGCGAAGGAATCCGTCAACAACATATCAATGTCTTCACACTGCAGCAGCCGGAACATATCCGCCTTCACCGTGTGATCCGGGCAGGCGGGATAGCCCGGTGCGGGACGGATACCTTGATAGCGTTCCTTGATGAGATCTTCCTTGGTCAAATGTTCGTCCGCAACAAAGTCCCATAAGTCGGTGCGCACGCGCTCGTGCAAATACTCGGCAAAGGCCTCGGCCAAGCGGTCGGCCAGGGATTTCAGCATGATGCTGCTGTAATCGTCATGGGCTTCTTCAAAGCGCTTCTCATACTTCTCAATGCCGAGGCCGCCAGTCACCGCAAACATACCGATGTAATCGGCAATACCGGAAGACTTGGGCGCGATGAAATCAGCCAGGCATTGGTTCGGGCGTGGCACACCCTCAATCACCGGCTTCACGGTTTGCTGGCGCATGCCGTAATAAGTGAAAGCCACCTGGCTACGCGTCTCATCGGTGTAGATCTCGATATCATCATCATTGATTGTGTTGGCTGGCAGCAGCGCAACTACACCATTGGCAGTCAGCCAACGGCTCTCAATGAGTTTTTTCAACATTGCCTGGCCTTCGGCAAATAGCTTGGTTGCCGCATCGCCGACTACCGCATCCTTGAGGATTGCCGGATAAAAACCGGCCAAATCCCAGGTCTGGAAGAATGGGCCCCAGTCTATGTATTGCACGAGGGTGGCGAGATCGATATTTTTAAATAGGCGGCGCCCAATGAATTTCGGCTTCACCGGGGCATATTTCCCCGTGAATTCCAGCTTCACTTTATTCGCCCGCGCTTGGACCAGCGTTAGTAGCGGCGTGCCTTTTTTATTCGCATGCTGGGTACGCACCCGGTCATAATCGGCTGCGACTTCTTCGATATAGGCCTCACGACTTTCTGGCGTCAGCAACGACTGCATGACCGATACCGAGCGTGATGCATCGGGAATATAGATCACCGGACCTTCGTAATGCGGAGCGATCTTGACCGCCGTATGCGCGCGCGAGGTAGTTGCGCCGCCGATTAACAACGGGGTTTTCAAGCCAAGGAAATGTGGGTCGCGCTGCATTTCGCGGGCAACGTGCGCCATCTCTTCGAGCGATGGCGTAATCAGGCCGGACAGGCCGATGATATCGGCATTTTCGGCCTTGGCCAGCGCCAGAATCTCGGAAGCCGGCACCATGACGCCCATGTTCACCACTTCAAAGTTGTTGCACTGCAACACCACGGATACGATATTCTTGCCGATGTCGTGTACGTCGCCCTTGACTGTGGCGATAACCACCTTGCCCTTGGGCTTGGCTACGATGCCTGTCCTTTTTTCTTCACGCAGCTTTTCTTCTTCGATAAACGGGATCAGGTGCGCTACAGCCTGCTTCATCACACGCGCCGACTTCACTACCTGCGGCAGGAACATTTTGCCCTGGCCGAACAAGTCACCAACGACGTTCATGCCATCCATCAGCGGACCTTCAATCACATTGATTGGGCGTCCGCCGTTATTCATGATTTCCTGCCTGGCCTCTTCCGTATCCTCGACGATGTATTCCGTGATGCCGTGCACCATCGCATGCGAGAGGCGTTTTTGCACGGGTACCGGGTTTTCCGCTGTACCGCGCCATTCCTGCGTAGATGCCTCTTTCTTGCCGCCAGCGGTAAGTGTACCGGCGATTTCTATCATGCGTTCAGTGGCGTCAGGGCGGCGGTTCAATACCACATCCTCCACGCGCTCACGCAACTCGGCGGACAAGTCGTCATATACGCCCATCATCCCGGCATTGACGATGCCCATGGTCATGCCCGCTTTGATCGCGTGGTATAGAAATACGGTGTGTATCGCCTCGCGCGCGGGATCATTGCCGCGGAAACTGAAGCTCACATTGGACACGCCACCGGAAACTTTAGCGTGTGGCAGGTTTTCTCGTATCCAGCGTGTGGCATTGATAAAATCCACCGCGTAATTGTTATGCTCCTCGATACCCGTCGCAATCGCAAAAATGTTGGGGTCGAAAATGATGTCTTCAGGTGGAAAACCGATTTTTTCCACCAGCAAGTCATAGGCGCGTTTGCAAATCTGGATCTTGCGCTCGAAGGTATCCGCCTGACCCTGTTCATCAAAGGCCATGACGATGACAGCGGCGCCGTAACGGCGGCATAGCTTGGCCTGGCGCAGGAATTCCGCTTCGCCTTCTTTCATCGAAATGGAGTTGACGATGGCTTTACCCTGCACACACTTCAGCCCCGCCTCGATCACCGACCACTTCGATGAGTCGATCATGATGGGCACACGTGCGATATCGGGCTCGGAAGCAATCAGGTTCAGGAAATGCGTCATCGCATGGATCGCATCGAGCATGCCTTCATCCATGTTGATATCGATCACTTGGGCGCCATTTTCGACCTGGCTCCGCGCGACGACCAACGCCTCGTCGTACTTTTCATTCAGTATCAGCCGCGCAAACGCTTTGGAGCCTGTAACGTTGGTGCGCTCGCCGACGTTGACGAACAGCGAGTCTTCATCAATAGTGAATGGCTCCAGCCCGGCAAGTTTTGTGACGTGTGTAGATTCAGGAATTCTGCGCGGGGCAATGTACCTGACCTCGTCAGCGATAGCCTTGATGTGTGCTGGCGTAGTGCCGCAGCAGCCGCCGGCGATGTTAACAAAACCACTCTCGGCAAATTCCTTGAGTAGCGATGAGGTGTCTTTTGGCTCTTCATCGAAGCCGGTATCCGACATCGGGTTGGGCAAGCCGGCATTGGGATAGATACAGACAAAAGTATCGGCAATTTCGGATAATTCCTCCGCATAAGGGCGCATAAGCGCGGCACCTAAGGCGCAGTTAAGCCCTATGGTCAGCGGTTTGGCATGACGCACCGAGTTCCAGAACGCAGCCACGGTCTGCCCCGACAGGATGCGCCCCGAGGCATCAGTAACGGTGCCCGAAAGCATAATAGGCAGCCTCATGCCGCTTTCTTCAAAGAAAGTATCAATCGCAAACAGCGCTGCTTTACAGTTGAGCGTATCAAAAATGGTCTCGACCATCAGGATATCAACGCCGCCTTCGACCAAACCGCGCGTCTGTTCCAGATAAGCCGCCACCAGTTGATCAAACGTAATATTGCGCGCGGCAGGGTCGTTAACGTCTGGCGAAATCGACGCGGTTTTTGGGGTCGGCCCTAACGCGCCGGCAACGAATCGTGGTTTGTCGGGAGTCGCGTATTTCTCGCATGCCGCGCGCGCAAGCTTGGCCGCTGCCACGTTCATCTCATAGACCAGATGCGCCATGTGATAATCATCTTGCGCGACGCTGGTAGCCCCAAAGGTATTGGTTTCGACAATGTCCGCACCGGCGGTCAGATACTGTTCGTGTATCTCCTGAATGATATGCGGCTGCGTCAAGGTCAATAACTCATTATTGCCTTTGACAAACAGCTCGCGCTCCCCGGCGGGTGCCGCAAAATCTGCAAAACGTCCATTCTGTCCCCCGCGATAATCCTGCTCCGTCAGCTTGTACTGCTGGATCATGGTACCCATCGCGCCGTCCAGAATCAGGATACGTTGCGATAGCAGATCACGCAGATGTGTTTCGGCAGGAGAAATAGCGTTAAGCGAAATGGCGTCTTGTTTCATGTCACTCTCGAAAAGAAAAATATCTGTCCAGCACAGCCGGCGAGACGGTTACTATTGGGCCAGCACTGTGATAATTCAAACCGTGATACTGCAAAAAGTGTTGCATCAACTGGTTATTGATGCAGGAATGGTGCTATATGATCCATCCTTTATGCTCTGGCTTACGCACCTGAACTGCACATGCTGAGCATGGTGCAATTGAACGAAACGAAAAATCATTTACGTAACACAGCACTAGATTATAAAACACTCCATGTAATCAAACACCAGGCGATTGCTCTAGTTATAGGGGATGCCGCCATAGCAAGGCAATAACGCCCCCTTTCAGGCCAGTCGCGCGCCCAAAAAGTCGCCTATCCAGTAGGTCAGCAACCCTGCCGCGCCGCCTATTAATAACATACGCAGGCCGCCCCATATAGCGCTGCGACCTGTGAATAACGAAAGCACCGCGCCTATGGTGAATAAGGCAAGCGCGGTAAGCCCTATGGTGAAGTGCAAAGCGTTTTGATGCATGCCGATAAGGTAGGGCATGATGGGAATACTACCGCCGGCCGTAAATGCAAGAAACGAGAACAGTGCTGCCAGCCACGGCGATCCCAATTCATCCGGATTAAGCCCAAGCTCCTCGCGCGCCAGGGTATCCAGCCCAAGCTCCGGATCAGCCACCATACGCTGTGCCAGCGCTTTAGCTGCTTGCTCCTGCATGCCGCGTGCAATATAAATTAACGCCAGCTCTGCGGCTTCCTCTTCCGGATATTGTGCCAACTCTGCTTGCTCCAGCCCGATCTGGTATTCAAACATCTCACGTTGCGCACGCATCGAGATATATTCGCCAGCCGCCATCGAAAACGCGCCTGCCAGCAAGCCCGCCACACCCGTCAGAAAAATCGCATCATTTGTACTTGCCGCGCCGGCCACGCCCAGCACCAGACAGGCAATTGATACCAAGCCATCATTCACCCCGAATACGGCAGCGCGCAAGCCTCCGCTGCTGCTTGCCCCACGATGGCTGGCGCCCACTTCTTCGACCGAAGTTGGGAACGGGTGATACCCCACCATACGTCTGTTGCTGTATATGGATAAACCGCGGATTTTGATGGCCGCAAGCACTGGCTTGATGTTGCCCGCACCCAGCTTGCGTATCAGCCAAGCCACTATCCTGGTACGCGTATCAGGCTGATAACTGTCCGGGACCCTTTGCCCGGCAGCCTGCATGGCCTGCAGCCAGAACCGGGACTGGCTTTCTGCTTCCTGAGCCAGTTGCGAAAATAGCGGCTGGCGGGAGCTGCCTTGTTCAGCCTCGGCGATAATGCGATAAAGATAGGCCGAGCGCTTTTCTTCCAGCCAACTGGCAAGTGCATCTGCCATTATTAAATTTCGTAACGCCGGTATTGCACGGCTTCGGCAATATGGACCGGTTTAATGGCGTCCACCCCTGCCAGGTCAGCGATTGAACGCGCCACCTTGAGTATGCGGTGATAAGCGCGGGCAGAGAGGCTAAGTTTGCTAATGGCCTGTTTTAACAGATTCATGCCTGCCACATCTGTCACGCAATGTTGATCAACTTCTTTACTACTGAGTAAAAAATTGGCTTTGCCCTGACGCGCTAGCTGCATGTTGCGGGCACGTTCGACGCGGCTACGGATGTGCTGGCTAGCCTCACCCGTACTGCCCGCCGTCAATTCATCATCGCGTAATGCAGGCACCTCTATATGCAGATCAATGCGGTCCAGCAAAGGCCCGGATATCTTTGCGCGATAGCGTGCAACCTGATCCGGCGTGCAACGGCACTTGCCATTATGGTGCCCCAGATAACCGCAGGGGCAGGGATTCATTGCTGCGAGCAATTGAAAGCTGGCCGGGAAATCCGCCTGCCGCGCCGCACGGGATATGGTGATATGACCGGATTCCAGCGGTTCGCGCAAAACCTCCAACACTTTGCGGTCGAATTCCGGCAGTTCATCAAGAAACAAAACACCATGATGCGCCAAAGAAATCTCACCCGGGCGCGGAATACCGCCACCACCCACCAGCGCAACCCCTGAAGCGGTATGATGCGGCGAGCGAAAAGGGCGGCGGCGCCACAGTTCGGTACGGTAGCCGCCATTTAAGGACTGTATTGCCGCAGACTCCAGTGCCTCTTGTTCCGTCATGGCCGGTAAAATGCCTGAAAAACGGCTCGCCAGCATGGATTTCCCCGTACCCGGCGGGCCAGACATTAAAATGCTATGGCCACCTGCAGCAGCAATCTCCAGTGCACGCTTAGCCAAAGACTGGCCTTTGACTTCGCTAAAATCGGGATATTCCACAGGAACGGCCTGATCATGCGCCTGATACCTGGCTAATGCGTGATGTCCTGCCAGATGCGCACAGACTTCGAGTAATGTGCGTGCGGGAAGAATGACCGCATCTTGCACCAGCGCTGCCTCCGCTGCACTAGCATAGGGCAGGATAAAAGCCCGCGCGCTGTGGCTGGTCTGCCCTGGTTTTTTATTTTCATAGGCCATGCTCAGCGTCATCGCCAGCGCCCCACGAATAGGGCGAAGCTCTCCCGTAAGCGCCAACTCACCTGCAATTTCATAGCGTGCAAGCGGTTCTGATGGAATTTGTCCTGATGCTGCCAGAATGCCTAATGCAATAGGCAAATCATAGCGACCACTCTCCTTGGGTAAGTCCGCGGGCGCCAGATTCACGGTAATGCGGCGGGCTGGGAATTCAAACTGCGCGGTTTGCAGGGCAGCACGCACACGATCCTTGCTCTCCTTAACTTCAGCCTCAGGCAAGCCCACAATAGTAAAACTCGGCAAACCATTTGCCAGATGCACTTCAACAACCACTTCTGGTGCATCCATGCCAGAAAGCGCACGGCTATGGAGAACAGCGAGGCTCATAGGCTCTACTTATTGCTCTTTTGCAACAGGGATTCGAACTCAGCGAGCTTAGCCTCCATCTGTACAAGTTTTTCGCGTGTATGCCGCAGCACTTCAGTCTGCACGTCAAATTCCTCTCGGGAGACCAGCTCCAATTTGGTGAATGCGCCCTGCAATAGTGCACGCACGTTCTTTTCCACATCCCCTGCTGGCGTTGTTTTTACTATATCTCTGATCTTTATGGACAAATCTTCAAAAAACTGTGTACTCATCATACATTTCTCCAGAACTTTAAAGGCAGTTTAGCAGCTTTCAGGTGCCTATATGTACCTGAAAATACACACATTAAGTGCTATAACTCATTACAAACAATAATATAAATACCCTATCCAAGATAAAAGTTTTTATTAATATACTAACTTAATGTTTTTTATAATTTTATTAGTTTGGCACAAGTGTTGCTTATTATTTTTGGTGATAATACCTGCACCGCATTTGTGCAAAAAAACTTTCCAAGAGCGTTTTCTAGGAAAGTTAGACAGACTGAGATGAGGCGGGTGAGCAACCCGCTTCATTATTCTTCACATCCATGAGGAGACACGCATGAAATTCGTAACCGCGATTATCAAGCCGTTCAAACTTGACGAGGTGCGCGAAGCTCTTTCCGCCATTGGCGTTCAGGGCATAACCGTTACCGAAGTTAAAGGCTTTGGACGTCAAAAAGGGCACACAGAGCTTTACCGTGGCGCTGAATATGTCGTCGACTTTTTACCCAAGATTAAATTAGAAGTCGCAATTAAAGACGACATGCTCGACCAAGTGGTTGAGGCGATAGAAAAATCAGCCACTACCGGCAAAATTGGCGATGGCAAGATTTTTGTCTTCAATCTCGAGCAAGTTTACCGTATCCGCACCGGTGAAACCGGTCCGGACGCGCTCTAAGGGGAAGATGTCATGAAAAAATTTCTATCTATCATTGCTTTGGCAAGCGCTTTGGGTTTTGGTGTTTTTGGCATCGACAGCCTGAGCCATGCCGCAGACGCAGCACCGGCCGCTACTGTAGCGGTACTGGCTGCTCCTGCGGCAGCTAGCGCGACAGCAACACCAGTACCGATACCTAACAAAGGGGATACCGCCTGGATGATAGTCGCCACCGTCCTGGTCATTATGATGATCGTTCCAGGTCTGGGCCTATTTTATGGCGGCATGGTGCGTAGTAAAAATATGCTATCGGTCCTGATGCAAACCTTTATTGTCTTTTCCTTGCTGGGAGTACTCTGGGCGCTTTACGGCTACAGCGTAGCTTTCACCGAGGGTAATGCGTTTTTCGGAGGGCTAAGTAAAGCCTTCCTGAGCGGCGTCACTCCCGATTCCACTGCTGCCACCTTTAGCAAAGGCGTGGTGATTCCGGAGTTTATCTATATCGCATTCCAGCTAACTTTCGCGGCTATCACACCAGCGCTGATCATCGGTGCCTTCGCTGAACGCATGAAGTTCTCTGCGGTATTGCTGTTCATTGCGCTATGGTTCACCTTCTCCTACTTGCCAATCGCACACATGGTCTGGTATTGGGCAGGTCCGGATGCCTACACCAGCACCAGCGCTGGTGAAGCTGCTACTGCAACTGCCGGCTTCTTGTTCCAGAAGGGTGCACTGGACTTTGCAGGTGGTACCGTAGTGCACATCAATGCCGGCATCGCCGGTCTTGTAGGCGCTTTAATGCTGGGCAAGCGTATTGGCCTGGGTAAAGAAGCCTTGGCGCCACACAGCGTCACCATGACCATGATAGGCGCCTCACTGCTGTGGGTGGGCTGGTTCGGCTTCAATGTCGGCTCCAACCTGGAAGCTAATAGCTTCGCTACCTTGGTGTTTGTTAACACGTTGCTCGCAACTTGTGCGGCTGCGGTTTCGTGGACACTGGTGGAATGGCTGGTCAAAGGCAAACCTTCAATGCTGGGTGCTGCTTCCGGCGCAATTGCCGGCCTGGTGGCGATCACCCCCGCATGTGGCTTCGTTGGCCCGATGGGCGCCATCGTACAAGGCTTGATCGTTTCTCCTCTGTGCTTCCTGTTCGTGACCAAGGTTAAGAGCATGATGGGCTATGATGACTCGCTTGACGTCTTTGGTGTGCACTGCATCGGTGGCATCTTCGGCGCATTGAGTACTGGCGTGCTGGTAAGTCCAGCACTGGGCGGTACAGGCGTATATGACTATGTTGCCAATAAGGTAGGCGACTTTGACATGCTGGCTCAAGTCACCAGCCAAGCCTGGGGAGTGGGGGTCGCCCTCGTGTGGTCTGCAGTCGTAGCGTACATTGCTTACAAGATTGTGGATATCCTGATTGGTCTGCGTGTCAGCGAAGAAATTGAACGCGAAGGTCTGGACACCTCTGTACATGGTGAGCGTGCCTATCACTTTTAATCAGTTTAGTTAATGACCAAAGAAAAAAGCGGGCACGTCAGTGCCCGCTTTTTTCGCCTGTTTAAGCGCAAGTAGGCTAAAATTGCAGGCACTGCAACTACTTCTCAGGTTATGGTTCCCCATCTCACCACTGCACTAAATGGCCCGTTACTGGCACTTGAAAAAAGCATGCTGGGCAACATGCCCAAAATCGAGCATTGGTTTCGTACTCAATGGCTGGAATATAGCGCACCTTTTTATGCCTCGGTGGATTTACGCAATTCCGGCTTTAAACTAGCTCCAGTGGACACCAACCTGTTTCCAGGCGGCTTCAACAACCTGAATCCTGATTTCCTTCCGCTGTGCGTACAAGCCTCCATGATTGCGGTAGAAAAGATATGCCCGGAAGCACGTCGCTTATTAGTGATTCCCGAGAACCACACGCGCAATATTTATTACCTGCGCAATGTGGCGGCACTGACCAATATCATGCGCCAAGCCGGACTTGAGGTTCGTATAGGCAGCCTGTCGCCGGAAATTATCGAGCCCACCTTGCTGGAAACGCATGATGGCGGCAGCATCCTGCTGGAGCCAGTGCAGCGCAAAGGGGATCGCCTGGTATTGGAAGATTTCGATAGCTGCGCTGTGTTACTGAATAATGATCTTTCCGCAGGCATTCCAGAAATATTGCGCAACCTGGAACAGTCCGTGATTCCGCCACTGCACGCAGGCTGGGCAACACGGCGCAAATCGCAGCATTTCGCGGCATATAACCGCGTAGTTAATGAGTTTTCCAAGCTCTTGGGCATAGATGAGTGGCTGCTCAATCCCTACTTTGAAACGTGTGGCGAAATTGATTTTCATGCGCGCACTGGTGAAGAATGCCTCGTGGCAAAAGTAGAGGGGTTACTGGCAAAAATCCAAGCCAAATATGAGCAATATGGTGTAACCCAAGAGCCTTTTGTCATTGTTAAAGCCGATGCCGGAACCTACGGCATGGGCATCATGACGGTAAAAAGCCCTGAAGATGTACGCGACCTTAATCGCAAACAGCGCAACAAAATGTCTGTGGTTAAAGAAGGCTTGCAGGTTAGTGAAGTCATCATTCAGGAAGGCGTATACACCTTCGAATGCATTGATGACGCAGTAGCGGAACCCGTTATTTACATGATGGACCATTATGTAGTCGGTGGTTTTTACCGCGTACATACAGGGCGCGGCGTAGATGAAAATCTCAATGCGCCAGGCATGCATTTTGTACCGTTGGCGTTTGAAGCCTCCTGCTCCTTACCGGATCGTAAGGGGGCACCAGATGCATTGCCCAACCGTTTTTATGCCTATGGGGTAGTAGGCCGTCTGGCACTACTGGCGGCGGCAATTGAGCTGCAAGAAACCGACCCTGCTAATCATCCAGCCACTTAACCCATTAAATAAACCATGCGCTTGGCATTTATTCTAGATCCGCTAGAGGGCCTCCAGGCTTATAAAGATACCAGCCTGGCCATCATGCGAGAGGCCGCACGACGCGGCCATGAGCTATTTGCAGCCAGGCAAAGCGACCTGTTCTTGCGCCACGACAAGGTCAGGCTCATGACGCGGTCTTTTGCATTTGCTCAAGAAAACGACTGGTATCGTTTGGGAGAGCCTGAAGAATCCAACCCGGGTGGATTCGATGCACTACTCATGCGCAAGGACCCGCCCTTCGACAACGAATATCTGTATAGCACTTATTTACTGGAACTCGCTGCGGGGCAAGGCAGCCGCGTCCTGAATAACCCGCAATCTATCCGTGACTGGAACGAAAAGCTCTCCATTGCACGCTTTCCTCAATTTGCCCCGGCTTTTTTAGTCACACGCAACAATGACCTAATCCGAGATTTTTTGGCGGAACATGGCGACATCGTGGTCAAGCCATTGGATGGCATGGGGGGCGCCAGCGTATTTCGCTTACATACCGAAGATCACAATATCAACGTTATTCTTGAGATCATTACCGATTTCGGACAGCGAACCGTCATGGCGCAACGCTATTTGCCCCAAATCAGGCAAGGCGACAAACGCATTATTGTGATTGATGGCGAACCATTGCCTTATGCTTTGGCACGCATACCTAAAGCCGGCGAGACACGCGGCAACCTGGCTGCAGGAGGCACTGGTCGGGCGCAGCCCTTAACCGAGCGTGACTTAGAAATAGCCAGCACCGTGGGCGCGGTGTTAAAGCAACAAGGTTTGTTTTTAGCAGGGCTGGATGTCATCGGCGACCATCTCACTGAAATCAATGTCACCAGCCCTACCGGCATGGTGGAAATTGCCACACAGACCGACTGTAATCCAGCCGGCATATTCATGGACGCGCTAGAGCGCAAATGCGCTGGTTTGTAATCTCCCTATTCCTGCTATTGGCTAGCTGTGGACGCGAACCACTCTACCAGAGCCAAAGTTATGTATTCGGCACCTTGGTGGATGTCAGCATTTACGGCGAGCCTGAGCCGCGTGCCCGCGCGCTGGCCGGCCATGTATTAGAGGAGTTTCAAGGCTTGCATAACCGCTTGCATGCATGGCAAGCGGGCAGTGAGTTAAGCCAGCTGAATCAAGCCTTCGCTGAAAATAGCAAGCCTGTGCCCGTCAGTACTGAATTGGCCCAGATCATCAATAATGCAACCGCGCTTTCGGTGCAATCCAATGGCTTATTTAATCCTACGATTGGCGGCTTGATCAAAGTCTGGGGCTTTCAACGCGATGAATTCACTCCGGTCAAAATTGACGAGGCTGCAATTGCAAAACTGATCAAAGCTGCCCCCAAAATGACGGATATTGTCGTCTACCAGCATATGGCCTACAGCAAGAATCCCGCAGTCAAACTGGATTTGGGCGGCTACGCCAAAGGCTATGCACTGGATCGTGCAGTTGCATATTTACGTGGCCAGGGTGTCAAAAACGCGCTGATCAATATCGGCGGCAATATCATTGCATTGGGCAAACATGGGGATAAACCATGGCGCGTGGGTATACAGCACCCCCGCCAGCCTGGTCCGATTGCCACACTGGATCTACCTGATGGCTGGGCCATAGGCACATCCGGCGATTATCAGCGCTATTTTGAGTTAAATGGCCAGCGCTATTGCCATATTATTGACCCGCGCAGCGGATATCCCGCGCAAGGCACACAAGCTGTCACTATTTTGGTGCCTCCGGGCGAACACGCAGGCACCTTATCTGACGTGGCCTCCAAGCCAATTTTTATCTCATCGCAACAAGACCGGGCAAAAGCGGCCCAGGCCATGGGGATTAAAGATGTCCTGGTGATTGATGCACAAGGCAAAATTGCCGTGAGCGCCGACATGGCCAAGCGCCTGCAATGGTCAGAAAAGAATGTCTCGCCTGCAAAGCTTTTCTAAACAATCATTTCCTAAACCACTTCTGGGTGATTGGCTGGTCATTAGCGTCAGCCTGATACTGGTGTTCGGCGCGTTCCAAACGCTGTGGCACAGCGAACGCGCGGCTAAGCTGCGTATACGCCAGGGCGATGCCGTGTATGCCACGCTAAGCCTTGATCAGGAGCGCGCCATCGACATTCGCGGCCCGCTGGGTAACTCGCGTATCGTTATCCATGATGGCCAGGTGCGGTTTGAGCATTCCCCTTGCACCAACCAATATTGCGTACACCAAGGTTGGCTCAGTCGCGCGGGACAGGTTGCCATCTGCCTGCCTAACCAGGTCAGCCTGGAGCTGCTGGGCAGCAATAAACCATATGACTCGCTCAATTACTAGCCGCATGCAAATCACTATTAAAACCACGGCAGATGATCATCGCATAGCCAAACTCGCAGCTCTCGCCATTGGCCTGCACCTGATTGAGTCCATCGTGCCATCGCCTTTGCCAGGGGTAAAACCGGGCATAGCCAACATCATTACGCTTTACGTGCTATATCGCTTTGATTTCGCCACGGCAGCCTGGGTAAGCTTACTAAGAATTTTCGCGGGCAGCTTTTTGCTGGGGCATTTTTTATCCCCAACGTTCATATTAAGTCTGAGCGGTGGGATAAGCAGCCTGCTGCTGCTGGCGATTGCAGTCAAATTACCCAAACGGTGGTTTGGCCCTATCACCTTAAGCATACTCGCCGCTTTCGCCCACATTGCTGGGCAACTGATAGTGGTACGGTTGTGGCTGATTCCACATGCAGGAGTAGCTTACCTCATCCCTATTTTTGCTACAGCAGCGCTCGTCTTTGGCATCATCAATGGCGTAATCACGGCCAAACTTCTTGCTGACAACCATTAGGTACCGGTAAGTAATTAAGCCCCCTCTGCTTTACACGCCATGTGTCCCGTCCTAAAATGAGTTGACAGAAATCAAGCCCATTTCAGGTCTTCAGA
>JBDTOX010000120.1:0-4256 GCA_039933015.1 Methylophilaceae bacterium | reverse complement strand
GGGCAATCGGCCAGCCGTTGTCGAGCGTGTGCGAAATCAGCTGGCACAAAGCCGAGTCGGTTCATGCCTGTGTTCATTTTGAGAAACACTGAAACAGGATGCGCCAGCTTGGCCTGTTCCAGCATGTCAATCTGCTGGAAGCAATGCACTACAAAGTTGATATTGTGCTGCGCGGCGCTTTGCAATTCATCCGCAGCAAACAGGCCTTCCAGCAGCAATAGCGTTTGGTCAAAGCCGGCCTGACGCAGCGTAATGGCTTCATCGATGCCCAGTACTGCGAAACCATCGGCTGCCCGTAGCCCTTGTGCGACGTTTAACAGGCCGTGTCCATAGCCGTTGGCCTTGATGACCGCCATGACCTTGGAGTGTGGAGCGTGGGATTGGGCCACTGTCAGGTTATGGCGCAAAGCGTCGAGCTTAATAATCGCTTGAATCGGGCGCATGCTATAAATGCTTAATAAGCGCCAGTCGAGGCGTGGTTTTCAAAGCGCGTGTGTTCGCCGAGGAAAGTCAACCGTACGCGGCCAATTGGACCGTTACGCTGCTTGGCGATAATGATTTCCGCTGTGCCTTTATCCGGGCTATCGGAGTTATAGACTTCGTCACGATAGATAAACAGAATCAAGTCGGCATCCTGCTCAATCGCACCAGATTCGCGCAAATCGGACATGACCGGGCGTTTGTCCGGGCGTTGCTCCACACTTCGATTGAGCTGTGACAGTGCTACCACAGGCACATCCAGCTCTTTGGCCAACGCTTTTAATGACCGTGATATTTCAGAAATTTCAGTCGCGCGGTTCTCACCCTGGCGACCAGCAGGAGCAGACATCAATTGCAAGTAATCCACGACAATCAGGCCCAGCTTGCCGCATTGGCGGTGCAGGCGCCGAGCTCTCGCCCGCACGTCAAAAGAGCTCAAGCCGGCACCTTCATCAATGAATATGGGCGCATCATTGAGCCGGCCTAGTGCCGTGGTAAGCCGCACCCAGTCCTCATCCTCCAGTCGCCCCGTACGCATGCGATGCTGATCCAGACGACCAACCGAACCGATCATACGCATGGCAAGCTGTGTGGCCGCCATTTCCATGGAAAACACGGCAACTGGCAGCCCTGTATCCAGAGCTACATTTTCTGCAATATTCAGGGAAAACGCGGTTTTACCCATGGACGGTCGCCCTGCCACGATAACCAGGTCTCCCGGTTGGAAACCGGAGGTCATGGAATCAAGATCACTGAAACCGGTAGGGACACCCGTTACATCGTTGGGATTATCGCGCTGGAATAGCTGATCTATGCGGTCTGCGACTTGAGGCAGCAAGACCTTGATATCGACAAAGCCTTCCGAACTACGCTTGCCGCCCTCAGCAATCTGAAAAATCTTCGCTTCAGCTTCATCCAGCAGTTGCTGGGCATCGCGCCCCTGCGGACTATAAGCGCTTTCAGCAATCCCCGAGCCGACTTCCACCAGCTTACGCATGATAGCGCGCTCACGTACGATCTCAGCATAGCGCCGGATATTTGCTGCCGTTGGGGTGTTTTGCGCCAGCGCGCCGAGGTAAGCAATGCCACCTACGCCGGAAAGCTCCGCACTGCTTTCCAATGACTCGGCTACTGTAACAATGTCAGCCGGCCTGTTGTGCTCTATGAGCTTGCCTATATGCGCAAAAATCAGGCGGTGGTCGTGTCGATAAAAGTCTGCCGAGGTCAGGATATCGGCAATTTTATCCAGGGCTTCGTTTTCCAGCAGCAAACCGCCGAGTACCGACTGCTCGGCCTCCACAGAATGTGGAGGAAGTTTAAGTGCTTCTAGGGAGTCGTCAGCCATGGCGCATTATAACAAGCGCAACCGGGCTTGCGCTCTCAAACTTGGGCAAATAAAAAAGGCTGCCGAAGCAGCCCTTTTCGATACCTTCAAACAGTAACCGACTTAGCTTTCGCCCAATACGGAAACCGTGATATCAACTACTACATCATGGTGCAGTGCAATGCTAACTGCATGATCGCCTATGGTCTTCAGTGGGCCGCTTGGCATGCGAACTTCAGCCTTGACCACTTCAAAACCCTGAGCGCTCAGTGATTCAGCGATGTCAGCATTGGTAACAGAGCCAAACAGGCGGCCATCAACACCAGCTTTTTGCGTCACTTGCAGCATGAAGCCAGCTAGTTTTTCAGCACGGGCCTGAGCGGCCACCAGCAATACGGCTTGTTGTTTTTCCAGCTCAGCGCGGCGAGCAGCAAATTCAGCCTTGTTGGCTTCTGTAGCGCGCTTGGCCTTGCCTTGCGGAATCAGAAAATTACGGCCATAACCATCTTTGACTTTAACGACGTCGCCGAGGTTGCCCAGATTGACTACTTTTTCTAAAAGAATAATTTGCATGGCGAATCCCTTAGTGCTTATCGGTGTAAGGCAACAGCGCGAGGAAGCGAGCACGCTTCACGGCGGTGGTCAGTTGGCGCTGATAGCGCGCTTTGGTGCCGGTGATACGGGCTGGAATAATCTTGCCGTTTTCGTTAATGAAATCCTTGAGCAGATCTACATCCTTATAATCCACTTCCTTGATGCCCTCTGCCGAAAAACGGCAGTAGCGGCGGCGTTTGAACATGTCACGTGCCATGGTAAAACCTCTCTAAATATTCAGATAATCTCTAATTGATTAATGTGCAATACCAGTTGTGTGCTCTTGAGGCTGCGTTTGGCAAGAAATCCGGAGACCTTCACTGAAGCCCCTTTTTTAATACCTTGAAATTTCTCTGCGAGACCGCTCATGGCGACTACAGGAACTTCACATTCAACCCTGCGCTTCATGCCTGCTTCGATTTGTTCAGACAGATGCCGCAACACAAAACTCAACAACGGTATTCCTGCTGGAGTGTAGCGAAGCTCTGCCATTTGCACGACTTCGCCCTGCATGACTAAGCTATTAGTCTCCAGCCCATTAAAGCTCACTTAAGCTGATGCTGCCTCAGCCACAACTGATGGTGCCGGTGCCGCATCTCTGCTCAGCACTGACTTGGACTTCTCTTCCTTCATCATGGGCGATGGCTCAACCACAGCAGTTTTGGTGCTCATGGTCAGGTGACGCAATACAGCATCGTTAAACTTGAAGGCGTGCTCAAGCTCATCGAGTACAAATTGATTGCACTCGATATTCATCAGCACATAGTGAGCTTTGTGAATTTTTTGGATTGGGTAAGCCAGTTGGCGACGGCCCCAGTCTTCCAGGCGATGAACCGTGCCGCCGTTGGTGTTAACCAGAGTGCGATAGCGCTCGATCATCGCGGGCACTTGCTCGCTTTGGTCCGGATGGACGATAAAGACTACTTCATAATGTCGCATGAATTCTCCTTGTGGATTAAAGCCTCCCGTATGCGAAACGGTAAGGCAAGGTGGAAAACCCACGATTTTAGTAAAAAGCGCTAAATAAATCAATCACTTTTGGCAGAAATCCCAACCAGGCTGGCGCGCGCCCGTTCAACACATCGGCTCGCTTGCGGAATTTCAAGGTCTGTCAGGAATGGGTCAGGCCGCCTTCAGCCGCGAATTTGACGTAGAACACTGAAATATGCTCCATCTCAAGTAACGCCAGTAACTGTCCTATAGAGACTTCGGCAGCAAAAAATTCGAGCACTACAGGCAGTTCGCCGGCCAGTTCAAAAAAGTGCTGCTCATGCAGGCGCCCATGACGCCCGAATCCAGCTACAGTGCGCACTGCTGAGCCTCCAGGGATACCCAGCGCCTGCGCCTGCTGCAGTATCCATTCATACAACAGGTTACCGTGGTGCCGCGTACCCTCAGATACAAATAATTTCAAATAAATTCCCTGCATAACCTAGCCTCGCAATAACTGTATGGTGAGTATACCCAGACCGGTCATGACCAGCGAACCTAATACGTGCAGCAACAGATGTGTCGTCGCCCAGCCGTACTGCCCGCGTGCCAGCAGGGTAACAGCTTCGGCGGAAAAGGTGGAAAAGGTAGTCAGGCCACCCAGAAAGCCGGTAGTGACAAGCAGGCGAACCTCTGGAGACAAGGTAGCCGACAGCGCAAACACCCCCATGGCCAGCCCCATCAGATAGCCGCCGGCTAGATTGGCTGCCAGCGTACCCAACGGCAACACTGGTAGAAATGAATTCAACAGCATACCCAGCACCCAGCGCAACCAGGCACCTATCGCCGCACCAACCCCGACCGCAACAAAACCGCTCGCACCCATTCCTCTATCCCTGTATTTGCATGCGCTATTTACTGATTGATT
>JBDTOX010000119.1:0-4389 GCA_039933015.1 Methylophilaceae bacterium | reverse complement strand
TATGTTTTTAGTTCAGGACAATTGAAGATGGCAAAGCAAATCATCCATACCGACGGCGCACCACAAGCTATCGGCACGTACTCACAAGCAGTCAAGGTTAATGGTGCCGTTTACCTGTCGGGCCAGATTGGGCTGGACCCCGGCACCATGCAAATGGTGGAGGGGATTGAAAAGCAAGTGCATCGCGTATTCAAAAACCTGGAGGCCGTGGCCGTGGCCGCGGGTGGCTCATTGACTGACGTGGTTAAACTTAATATTTTTCTCACCGATTTATCCAATTTCGCGCTGGTGAATACCATCATGGCGGAATACTTCACCACACCTTATCCCGCTCGCGCCGCAGTAGGCGTGGCTTCGCTGCCCAGGGGCGCGCTGGTAGAGGCTGATGGTGTCATGCATATTGAAGGTTAGTCAGCTCTGACTAAACTGGCAGAAATTAAAGGTTGTACCAAGCCGGTTCTTGCACGCCTGCAGAAGTTAGGCATCTTTGATATACAAGGTCTGCTGCTGCATTTGCCGCTACGCTATGTCGATGAAACCCGCATTACGGCAATTCGTGATTTGCGTAGCGGCGACCAGGTGCAGGTGGAAGGTGAGGTCGTCCATGCCGAAGTGCAATATCGCCCGCGTAAGGCGCTGATTTGCCGGTTGCAAGACCACAGCGGGCAGCTAAGTCTGCGCTTCCTGCATTTTTATCCGAGTCAGGTTGCCGCACTCAAGGTGGGCACCAAGTTAAGGGTGTTCGGCGAAGTGCGCGGCGGTTTTTTCGGCTGGGAGATGGTACATCCACAATATCGGTCAGTACGTGCGGAAGAGCCGCTATTGGAAACCTTGACGCCGATTTACCCAACCACCGCCGGCCTCACCCAAGCAGTCTTGCGTAAATGCATAAGCTGGGCGCTTGCGAATGACCCCTTGCCTGAAACTTTACCAGCCCATATTTACAGCAAGCTGGGCTTGCCCGGTTTTGCCGATAGCCTGCATGCTTTGCATCAGCCCTCACCGGACGCCAATCTCCAGTGTTTGGAAGACCGTGCTACTCCAGCTTGGCGACGGCTGGCTTTTGATGAGCTGCTAGCACAGCAGCTATCCATGCGCCGCCATTATGCGCGCCGGCGCAGCCTGGGTGCACCTGCGCTCAAACCCTCAAAATATTTAGTCAGCGCACTATTGAAGAGCCTGTCTTTTCCTCTCACCGCCGCCCAACAAAAGGTCGCACTGGAAATCAGTCATGATCTGGCGCAGACGCATCCCATGCAGCGGCTGCTGCAAGGTGATGTCGGCAGCGGCAAAACCGTAGTTGCTACCATGGCTGCATTGCAGGCTGTGGAAAATGGCTTGCAGGCGGCCATTATGGCGCCTACCGAAATTCTGGCCGAGCAGCATTTCCGTAAGATGCAGGGTTGGCTGACGCCATTGAACATAGCCGTCGCCTGGCTTTCAGGCAGCCAAAGTAAGAAGGATCGCACAGCCTCCAGGGAGGCTGTTGCTAGTGGTGCCGCGCACTTGGTCGTAGGCACCCATGCCCTGTTCCAGGAGCAGGTACAATTTGCCAACCTGGGTTTGGCTATTGTCGATGAGCAGCATCGCTTTGGAGTGCAGCAGCGCCTGTCGCTCAGGCAAAAAGGCACACAAGCACACCAGCTAATGATGAGCGCAACACCGATTCCACGTACTTTATCCATGAGCTATTACGCTGATCTCGATGTCTCGGTCATTGATGAATTGCCGCCGGGCCGCACCCCCATTGCCACCAAGCTGGTATCGGATGAACGCCGCGAAGAAGTGTTGGCTAGAGTGCGGGAAGCCTGCATGGGAGGCGGTCAGGCCTATTGGGTATGCCCACTGATCGAAGAGTCAGAGACTTTACAATTAAAAACAGTGCTGGAAACCTACGAATTATTGCAGCGAGCTTTTCCTGAGCTGCGCGTGGGGCTTGTACATGGCCGCATGAAGCCGGTTGAAAAGCAGGCTGTGATGGACGCTTTTAGTGCAGGTGAGTTGCAGTTGTTGGTCGCCACTACCGTCATAGAAGTGGGTGTTGATGTGTCGAATGCGAGTCTGATGGTGATTGAACATGCCGAGCGCATGGGGCTTGCGCAGTTACACCAGTTGCGTGGCCGTGTCGGGCGCGGTGCGGCGAAAAGCGCCTGCATTCTGCTTTACCAGAAGCCGCTGTCTGAAATGGCAAGAGCACGTCTGAAAGTCATTTATGCAAGTAATGATGGTTTTGAAATTGCGCAGGCTGATCTTGCCCTGCGCGGCCCCGGAGAGTTTATGGGAGTGCGTCAAAGCGGCGTGCCTATGTTAAAAATTGCTGACCTGGAGCGCGATGCCGATTTGCTGCAGTTAGCGCAAAACATGGCTGATCAACTATTGCGAGATAACGCGCAGGCAGTTGAGCAGCATCTGCAAAGATGGCTGGGACATGCGGAAGAACTGGTAAAAGTTTGATGGCTCCTGCGATAATCCTGCCGTGAAAGTTTTTGCCCGAGCATCTTCCCCGCGTGCGCGCTGGCTCAGAAAGCCCATGAACAGCGGCATTTACCGGCACTGGCTGATTGACGGCGGTTCACTGACACGCCGTCTGCAATTGCGCTGCCGGAGTTTTGCCGTGTACCCAATCAAGGTCCATGACGCCAAGCCGCAAATTGATGAGGCCGCCTTGCTGGGTTTGATGCCGCGTCAAAAAGCACTATTACGAGAAGTGCATTTGAGGTGCGCGGGCAAGCCGGTGGTTTTTGCCCATAGCATTCTCCCGCATAAGAGCCTGCGGGGCGATTGGAATGGCTTGGGGCGTTTGGGCACCCGGCCGTTAGGTGGCGCACTGTTTTCAGACCCTAGAGTAGTACGCACGCCGCTGGAATTCAAAAAGCTATCGAAGCATCATGCTTTATACCGCCGTGCGGTTGCCCGTCTGGATAGTCAGCCTCCTGAGTTGTGGGCTAGGCGTTCGGTATTTACCATGCACTGTGCAGCCATCCTGGTGACGGAAGTTTTTTTACCGCAGGTATTAGCGCTATGAATAATAAATATACGACATGGCTAAAAAAGCTGGATGCTTATGAGCGCCTGATGCGGCTGGATAAGCCCATCGGCATCCTGTTGTTGCTATGGCCTACGCTATGGGCTTTGTGGCTGGCAGGATATGGTCATCCCAATGGGATAGTGGTGTGGATATTTGTGCTTGGTACCGTACTCATGCGCTCCGCGGGCTGTGTGATGAATGATGTGGCGGATCGTAATTTTGATGGGCTGGTACAACGCACGCAACATCGGCCTCTGGCCACGGGTGAAGTCAGTGTAAAAGAGTCGTTGGTGCTTGCGGCCATACTAAGCCTCCTGGCTTTTGGCCTTGTACTGTTTCTAAACAAGCTAACTATACTGTTGTCATGCGCCGCACTATTTCTGGCGGCTACCTATCCGTTAACCAAGCGTTTCTTCGCTATTCCGCAAGCTTATTTAGGTGTTGCTTTTGGTTTCGGCATTCCCATGGCGTTTGCGGCACTTGCCGGACATATTCCGTGCGTCGCGTGGCTTATATTGGCGGCCAATATGTTTTGGGCGGTAGCGTATGACACCGAATATGCCATGGTTGACCGGGAAGATGACCTGAAGATAGGCATACGCTCTTCGGCGATATTTTTCGGTCGTTTTGATGTGATTGCAGTCATGGTCTGCTACCTGGCGATGTTGTTATTACTGTCTGGGGTCGGGATTATGCTTGGCCTGAAGTGGCCCTATTACGCGGGCTTGCTAGTGGCTGGCGGCATTGCTTGCTATCATTATTTTTTGATTCGCAGCCGTGAGCGTGCAGCCTGCTTTAAAGCTTTTGTGCACAATAACTGGCTGGGAGCCGCGATATTTTCGGGTGTTTTTGCCAATACCTGGCTGCAATGATGCCTGCAAAAGATGTGAACACGCCCACATATCATTTGACAAGAGCCGAGGCGATGACATAGAATCGCCCTCTTAATTTTTTCAGCGATTAATGATAGTCCGATGAAAACCTTTTCTGCAAAAGCGCATGAAGTAAAGCGCGACTGGTTCGTGGTAGATGCTACGGATCTGGTGCTAGGACGTTTGGCGAGTGAGATTGCACATCGCCTGCGTGGCAAGCATAAAACCATTTACACACCGCACGTTGATACGGGCGATTATATTGTTGTGATTAATGCCGACAAAATTAAAGTAACCGGTAACAAGGTTGGCGATAAGCTGTATCACCGCCACTCTGGTTATCCCGGCGGGATTTCCACAACGACCTTCGGCAAGATGCAAGAGCGCTTCCCAGGCCGTGCCTTGGAAAAAGCGGTTAAGGGCATGTTGCCAAAAGGCCCGCTGGGTTACGCCATGTTCCGCAAAATGAAGGTATATGCTGGTGCTAAG
>JBDTOX010000118.1:0-4072 GCA_039933015.1 Methylophilaceae bacterium | reverse complement strand
CTCAGTTGCCTAGCCAATAGGCGATAGTGAGCAGCATGAGCAGCCCCACCATTAATACCAGAACGCGCCAGATCAGGCCTATGGCACTTTGCAAGTAATCCGCATCGGCTTCTTCACCTATCCCCAGTTCGGGGCGAAACTGTAGGACGCCGCGGTAGGGTAATGGTTCTCCTAAACGTACCCCCAGGGCGCCCGCGCCGCTGGCAAGGATGATACCTAGCGCTTTGTCTGGCCAGGTTTGCGCCTGCATGCGCCAGCAATAAACTGCATCTTCAAAATCGCCCACAATGGCAAAACAGCCAGCGGTGACGCGTAAGGGTGGCCAATCCAGCCACTCAAATGCACGCCGCGCAAACTGGTTAAAAAGATTGTCTTCCTGCGGGTACCACTCCAGTTTGACCAGATGCGCCAGATGATATAACAATGCGCCAGCCGGCCCTAAAACTGCAAACCAGAAAATCGGCGCAAACAAACCATGATAGGCGCGCTGGAGTGTGGTTTCTATACTTGCGCGTGCAAGTTCGGCCGCACTGTAATGATCTGCCTCACTGCCTTCCCAGCGGGAAAACAATTCGCGCGCCTGATCAATATTACGATCACGCAAGGCGGCCACAATTTTTTCAGCGGATTGGCCAAACAGGCCAAAACGCAATGTGCAGTAAAGCACTGCCATACCAAACAGCATGCCCAGTACTGCGTGGATTTCCAGCAAAATGTAATAGGTAATGCCGACCACTAGCGTAGGCAGTAATACGCCTAATATCCAGGCGAAAATCCCATGCCTGCTTTTACCATCGTTACAATTGCGTTCCAGCCAGCGTGCATAGGGTGAAAATGCCTGCTGTAGCCAGTCTGGCCGTGCATGTGGGCGATAGTAACTAAGCGTCAGTGCGCCTAATAAAGCGAGAAAATTCATGGCACGATCAAGCTCATGGTGTAGCTCCCAATATTTTTTCAGAGGCTAAAGGCATTTCTACACTTAACACGCTGGCATCATAGAGTTCCAGCGTAGGCAACTGCAATGACATTTTTTGCTTTTCAGAAAAATCCAGTAATGCCGAATAAGTTTTGCCGTAGGCAAATAGCGGATGGGCTTTGACATGGGCTACAGCAACCCGTCTCACAGGAATAGTGTCAGTCTTGAGCGGTGCTTTAGGCATGGCATCCGCGCTGATCATAAAGCCTGTGCGTGCTTGCAGTTGTTCATGCGGCGTGGTGCGCGGGTCTGAGAGCATTAGCGTGACTTGTACGCCCGCATTGATGCCCTGCTGTTTCAATTCGAATAACACTTCTTGCTGCTTTGCGGTAAGTTTGGAGTAAGCGCCTTGTGCATCCAGATAGGCATAACGATAACCTCCGCGCTCGGCAACTTCAACGCTAACGCTGGAGAATAGTCCCCACCACCAGAGCATGGCGGTAACGGGCACAACAAAAACTAGCAGAAAATAAGGCCACTGTTTTTTCACGGGATGCGATGCGGGGTTATTAAAGCCCGCAGAAGAAGAATGAGTCGGCTAAAAAGATACCACACTCCATCCACATCTTGCACTTATTAAGCGCAGGCAATAAGACAGCACTTATTAATTGCTGCTCTGAAAGCGGTATAATTTGGGCTTCGTCAGCCAGCTTGCTTTAACTATTAAGCCTCCTATGCATAAGCCCTTATGAAAAATACTGCCACACTGCTTATCAATTGCCCTGACCGCAAGGGCCTGGTTGCGGCTATTGCTGATTTTCTCTATCGGCACAATGCCAACATATTGCATGCCGATCAGCATCAGGATGCTGAAAATAATTTGTTTCTCATGCGTGTGGAGTGGGACTTGAATGGCTTTGCTATTAGCCCTGATAGCTTTGCTGAGCATTTTGCGGCGATAGGCGAACGCTTTGAGATGCATTGGCAACTTAAAGTGTCGCAAAAACGGCCGCGCATGGCCATCATGGTTTCGCAGTACGATCATTGCCTGGCAGATTTGTTGCATCGCCATCAAAGCGGCGAACTGGCCTGCGACATTCCGCTGATTATCAGCAATCATCGTGATACGCAGCGCCTGGCCGAATTTTACGGCATTCCATTCCATTACGTTGCAGTCACCAAGGAAACCAAAACTGAAGCGGAAGCCACGCAGTTCGCATTATTTGATGAGCATGCGATCGACCTGATCGTGCTTGCGCGCTATATGCAGATTCTTTCACCCGAATTCGTCAAGCGTTACCCGGAGCGCATCATCAATATCCATCACTCATTCCTACCTGCTTTTATTGGCGCGCGGCCATACCATCGCGCATTTGAGCGCGGCGTGAAGCTGATTGGCGCCACCAGCCATTATGTGACGGAAGTACTGGATGAAGGCCCGATTATTGAGCAGGACATAGATCGTATTTCACACCGCGATCAGGTCGAAGATCTGATTCAGAAAGGCCGTGACCTGGAGCGCATTGTGTTGTCTCGCGCTGTGCGCTGGCACATAGAAAACCGGATTTTGCTGTATGCAAACAAGACCGTGATTTTCGATTAGACTAAAACAGCTACAAATAAAAAAGCGAAGGATTCAATCCTTCGCTTTTTTATTTGTTTAAATAGCATATTTTTCAGTTTTTCCCCTTACTTGGCGGCCTCAGGTCATGGCCGCTGCTCGCGGAACCAGTAATTTACGCCGACTACGTGCGTACTGTAACAGGGGTACTCCATTGCAAAAGCAGTATGCTGATTATTGAGCTATTATTTTCTCCAGCGCAAACAACTGCTCAATGGTTTCGCGCTTGCGGATTAAATGGCATTGATTGCCATCTACCATGACCTCGGCAGCACGTGGCCGCGTATTGTAGTTGGAGCTCATGCTCATGCCGTAAGCGCCTGCAGAGAGAATGGCCAGCAGGTCACCTTGTTGTAGCGCCAGCTTACGGTCGTGCCCCAGAAAATCGCCACTCTCGCAAACCGGCCCGACTATTTCATAGACTTGTGCTGCGCTATTGGATGGTTTTACCTGAACAATGCCGTGATAAGCGTCATAAAGCGCGGGACGCATGAGATCATTCATTGCGGCATCAACAATTGCAAAGTTCTTGGCCTCCGTGTGCTTGAGATATTCCACTTGGGTCAGCAGGACGCCGGCATTGCCCACCAGGGCGCGGCCTGGTTCAAACACCAGTGTTACCTTGCGGCCGCCGAGTTTTTTCAGCATGGCTTCAGCGTAAACCGAGAAATCCGGCGGTGTTTCATCGCTGTAACAGATGCCTATGCCGCCACCTGCATCTATATGCTGAATATGGATGCCAGCCTGTTCCAACTGGTCAACCAGTGATAGCACGCGATCAAACGCATCGAGAAATGGTGAGAGCTCCGTCAATTGCGAGCCGATATGGCAATCCACACCATGCACGGCGATGTTGGGCATGGCCGCTGCATGCTGGTATAGCGTAAAAGCATCTTCATACGCCACACCGAATTTATTGTTCTTTAATCCAGTGGAAATATACGGATGCGTTTTGGCGTCCACGTTAGGATTCACGCGCAAGGAAACCGGTGCAATTTTGTCCATGTTCCCAGCTACAGCATTCAAGCGCTCGAGCTCGGCTGCGGATTCAACGTTAAAGCAGAAAATGCCTGCATCAAGTGCCGCGCGCATTTCCGTTTCGGTTTTGCCCACACCGGAAAATACAACTTTGGCCGGGTCGCCGCCCGCGGCCAATACACGTGCCAGTTCACCGCCGGATACGATGTCAAATCCCGCACCCATACGCGCGAAAAGATTAAGAATGGCAAGACTGGGGTTGGCTTTTACCGCAAAACAAACTAAATGGTCGCGCCTGGCAAAACCTGCTTGAAAACGCTGGAAAGCTGACTCCAAAGCCTGTTTGGAATAAACATAGCAAGGCGTGCCAAATTCGGCGGCTATATGAGAAAAGGCGACGCTTTCGGCGTGCAGTTCGCCATTTTTTGAGCTAAAAGGATTCACGGCAGGCTTTATTCGAAGTTATTTTGGAGGTGTCTCGTCTTGCGGATATTTTTGCTCGGGGATATAGAGCGGGCCTTTGATGCCGCATGCGGCAACTGTCAGGCAAAACATAA
>JBDTOX010000117.1:0-6623 GCA_039933015.1 Methylophilaceae bacterium | reverse complement strand
CGTGCTCGTTCTGATTGCCGTTATACTGCTGGTTGAAGTTAAACCTTTCTAGCGCATTTTATGCTGGTTTTTCATGGGTATTCTGAACTCCTTCCGCATGGCGGTTAGGCATGCTCAAAAAATCTGGTAAACCACCCTGACAACGGCTGCTGAGCCTGTGCGACATCCCTGGAACGGGTCAGTCGCTCAGCAGTTAGTTGCGCCCATACCCGCGATGCACCACCACTAGAGAATCCCTCCCGAAGATCTTGTACCGCCTGAAGCGCTTCAGGCGGTGTACATGCAGAACTGCGCTCAGAATACCTATAATGTATATGCAGAGTCGATCCTGGAGGTATTACAAAAAGGCCATCAGGACTGCCAAGGCGGACTTAGCGACAAATTCGCCAATAGCGCCAAAAACATTCGGAAAAATTACAAAAGCTGCCAAAATTTTGATTGCGAGCGTGCTTAAAGATTAGCTGAACTGAGTTATAGCGCTGGATAACGCTACAAGCCTCGATAAACCGCCTCAATCTGAGGCAGATAACGTTCATAGACTGCATTGCGCTTGATTTTGAGTGTAGGTGTCATCAAACCATTTTCCAAACCCCATGGCTGTTCAGTCAGGATTACCCGTCTGATTCTGGCCCAACGCGGCAAATGCTTGATTTGCTGATTGGCACGACGCAATAAAGTCTGCTCGTCTATATCTTTGGCGACCGCCAGCAAGGTGAGATAAGGCTTAGCTTCGCCCACCACCATGACCTGTTCAAATACTGCGTCGTGCATGATGGCGCGCTCTATATCTTCCGGTGCTATCTTCTCGCCGTTGGATAGCACCAGGATATTTTTGCTGCGCCCGCGGATATAAATGCGATTCTCTTGCAGCTCAACAATATCACCGGTATTCAGCCACCCTTCTGCATCAATCGGCCCCTGCGCTGTTTCCGTATCACCCCAATAGCCGCTCATCACGCCAGGGCCACGCACCATCAGCTCAGAAAATTCATTGAGCTTAATCTCGACATCGCGTAGCGGCTCCCCCACTGATGCGGGATCATTCCTGCCAACCCGATTAACCGACACTACGGGCGATGCTTCCGTCAGCCCATACCCCTGCAGCAAGGGTATGCTCAGCCCGATCAGGGTTTCAGCGACACGCTGGTCGAGGGCGGCACCGCCGACTACGGCTTCACGCAAACGCCCACCGAGCCGTTCAGCGAGCGGCTGTGCAATTTTGGGATAGATGGTTTTAAGAACAAGCGGATCATAAAAGCGCATCTCATCTTTGAAACGCCGCCAGCCCGACTTGGCGGCTTGGTGAAATATCCAGCGCTTAATTGGTGATGACGCAAGGCGCTCATCAATGCGCTTCAATATGCGCTCAAACAAACGCGGCACCCCCATAATGACGGTGGGCCGCTGCTCCAGCATATCCTGCGCCAGCTCATTAATGCCGCGGCAATAAATCACCAGCGCGCCCGCATACAGTGGCAGATAATAGCCCGCGGTGCGCTCAAACATATGCGACAAAGGCAGCACTGAAAGCAGGCAATCAGTTTCATACACTGGGTAAGCGTCGATAATGCCGGCAATATTCGTGAGTATGTTGCTGTGGGAAAGCATGACGCCCTTGGGGCGGCCCATAGTGCCTGAAGTGTAAACTATGGTAGCGAGCGCATCGGCGGACTGTACAACAATCGAAAAATCCTCTGCCGCCATCGGCAGCCAGTCATCCAACCCCACGGCCGGGGATGTTGCCACACCTCGAGTCAGTACAATCAGTGGAAGCTGGGCCAGTGTGTGTTGCAAAACCGGTAAAAAGCGCAAATGATCAGCGACCAACAAGCGCACGCCGGAGTCCTGTATGCACCAGCCGAGATTATCTGCGTTATCGTCCACATACAGCGGCACTACCACCAAACCCAAGCCGTGGGCTGCCAGGTCTGCGGCTGCCCACTGCACACCATTTTTCATGCAGATCGCAACACGCTCACCTGGCTGCATGCCCGTGGCTGAAAACCCAGCCTGCCAGCGCGCAACCAGGGCAATCAATGCCGCTACATCGTAGTTATGCCACGCATGATTTACATACTGACGGTAAAGTACTCTTTGCGGCTGGTGTTGCCATTGATGCAATAGCTGTGCGAGATTGTGCATGGCATTAAGTGCAATACTTGCTCGTGACGCTAACGCTCGGGATAATGAGGCTTTTCACTATAAAAGAATGTAAATGCATACTCTGATTTGCGGTTCTCTGGCTTTCGATACCATCATGGTATTTCAAGATCAATTCAAAAATCATATCCTGCCCGAAAAAATACACATCCTCAATGTCGCCTTTCTAGTGCCAGAAATGCGCCGTGAATTCGGCGGCACTGCTGGCAACATTGCTTATAACCTGCAACTACTCGAAGATAAGCCGCTGATTATGGCCACAGTGGGCGAGGATTTTGCCAGCTATGCCAATTGGCTCAATAGCAATGGCCTCGAAACTACGCACATTAAAACTGTTGCGGGTAGCTACACCGCACAGGCATTTATCACCACAGACCTCGATGGTAACCAGATCACGGCCTTTCACCCAGGCGCAATGAACCATTCACACAATAATAGCGTAAAAGATGCAAAAGACATGACATTGGCGATTATTGCGCCAGACGGCCGCGATGGCATGTTCCAGCATGCGCACGAGTGTAATGAAGCTGGCATCCCTTTTCTATTCGACCCCGGTCAGGGCTTACCCATGTTTAATGGCGAAGAGTTGATGCACTTCATTGATATGGCTGATTACCTGGCCGTGAATGACTACGAAGCGCAACTAATGCAGGAAAAAACCGGTCTTACCTTGGAGTCGTTCGCAAGTAAAGTAAAAGCGTTGATAGTGACTTTGGGGGTTAAGGGGTCCGTCATTTATGCCGATGGTCAACGGTTTGAAATCCCCTGTGTTGAAGCCTCCGCGGTTGTTGATCCAACCGGCTGCGGCGATGCCTATCGCGCCGGCTTGCTCTACGGCATTGCACGCGGCTGGGATTGGCCAACCTGTGGTAGATTGGCTTCCGTCATGGGTGCCATCAAGATTGCCAGTCGCGGCGGACAGAACCACAAACCGAGCAGAGCCGAGATTGAAGCTATTTATAGCCAGGCTCTGGTTAATGAAACGCTAGCTAACCAAACACTGCTTAGCTAAATTGTATTGATATGAATTAAGGAGTTTTACTATGCGCATCACACGATTGATTACTATCCTGGCACTCTCCGCCCTGCTGGGCGCATGCGCCAGCTCCAATTCTGGCAGCGTTTATAGCCGCGATGAAGCACGTAAAGTGCAAACTGTTAGAACTGGCGTCGTCGAAAGTGTGCGCCAAGTCAAACTGGAAGGTACTAAAAGCCCGGTTGGCACAGTCGCTGGCGGCGTAGTGGGCGGTGTTGCAGGCAGTACAGTAGGCGGCGGCAAAGGCCAGGCCATCGCTACCGTACTTGGCGCTGTGGTAGGCGGGCTCGCCGGCTCAGCCGCGGAAGAAGGTCTTACGCGTAAAGACGGCATTGAAATTACCGTCAAACTGGATAGCGGCAGCATGCTCGCCATTGTGCAGGAAGCCGACGAGCGCTTTAATCTGGGTGAAAGAGTACGTGTACTGGAAAGCCGCGGTGTAACACGTGTAAGTCATTAAAATTTCAAACTTCAGTCACCCCTTCGTCAGGCAAGATTCGTACAGTCCTCCTGTCTAAAAAATAGTCAGGAGGAAAAATTCTTGCTCAGCATGCTGCACGCGGCTTACAACAAGAAGCCGGTCAGTTATATATCAGTTTTTCCCGCAATCCATCCGAGGTCGTCGAAGCCCAGCGGCGCCCGCGCCATAAGGTATTCGCAGAGGAAATGGACGCACGCCTATACGGCAAGGATGGTCATGATCGCGATGGGTTAGATGAGTTTTGGCGGGCCTGGCAAAATACATGCGAATGAATCGCTATGAATACATGATAGGCTGCAGCAGTATGAGTATGGCAGATGGTGGACACATGGCGGCAAGCCTCTATAATAAGTTGCAGCATGATTATTTATCACCACCTGAATACCGCGTGTTCCCGCGCTGCCCTCTGCCGCTGGACGCCTTATACACAGACATGGAAGTGACCTGTCCGCCCTTGACCAAAGGCTACTTGCGCCCAGGTGCTTATTTATGCGGCGAGCCCGCCTGGGATCCAGATTTCAATACGGCAGACATGTTGGTCATGCTACCTTTATCGCGCATCCCCAAGCGTTATGCCGCCCATTTCTTTAAATAATCCATTTTAATTGCATTGAATAACCCACATTCAGCTAAATTAACGCGCTGTTTTCGCATTACCCGCATGGTGATACATATCCTATACGGCTTGTTTATCGCCGGCGTCATTCTGCCGAGAGTGAATGCAAGACGGCGTGATCTAATTATCAGCCGCTGGTGTAAAGGTCTGCTGGCCGTGCTGAATATCCGCGTTATCACTCACGGCACGCTACCGGATATCAATGTAGTCGGCACCATGTTTGTGGCGAATCACATCTCCTGGGTAGATATTCACGCACTTAACAGCGTGCGCGCCGTGCGCTTTATTGCAAAGTCCGAGATTCGCGACTGGCCGGTATTTGGCTGGATATCCGAGCAAGTGAACACGCTCTTCACCGAGCGCACTAAGAGGTCTGATGCCGGACGCATGGTAGAACTCACTGCCAATTGTTTACGCGCTGGGGATTGCCTGTGCTTTTTCCCCGAAGGTTCAACCTCGGATGGCACTGAGCTTAAGGCTTTCAAGGGTAGCTTGCTGCAAGCCCCCATTAATGCGGGGGCACAAATATGGCCGGTGACTATACGCTATCCCAATGCCGACGGCTGCGCCAATACAGAAATGGCTTATTACGCCAATATGAACTTGCTGGAATCCATCAGAAAGGTATTGGCACAACGCTCACCCGTGGTTGAACTGCATTTTTCGCCGCCTATCGCCACAGTGGGCCATGCGCGTCGAGGTTTGTCATTGCAAGCCAGACAGGCAATTGCGCACCACTTGAATCTGGCTCATTAATTTTTCTGGACTAAAATTTTCGGGCTACGTCCTGCGGGCTACAGTCCACCTGGAATATTTTTTGATCTTCCAACCGCAGCGCAGTCAACTTATTACCCCACAAACAGCCAGTATCCAGCGCAAACAAATTCGCGCGCTGTTGCAAGCCCAACGCGGACCAATGTCCAAAAAGTATAGTGGTGTCAGCTGATTTTCTTGTGGGCACATCAAACCATGGCATGTAGCCTGCCGGTATATCAGCCAGCTCGCCCTTAAATTTGAAATCCATCTCGCCTTCAGCAGTGCAAATACGCAAACGGGTCATGGCGTTAGTAATCAGACGTAGCCTATCCATGCCCTGCAAATGCTGATCCCAGCGATTCGGCAAATTGCCATACATCTGCGCCAGGTAATCCAGATGATCAGGGCCTCTCAAGGCCGCCTCGACTTCCGCCCCTAATGCCAACGCCTCCTCGGCACTCCATTGCGGCAACAAGCCACCATGCACCATGAGGTAATCATCTTCAGCATGAATCATGGATTGATGTCGAAACCAAAACAACAACTCGTCTCTATCAGGCGCTGCAAGCAAGGCATGTAGCGTGTCACTCTTATGCGGCGCCACAAAACCTTCAGCAACGGCCAGGGTATGCAGATCATGATTGCCCAACACGGTGACTATGGACGACTGGTGCTGATAGGCCCAGCGCAGCATCTCCAGCGAGCCTGAACCACGATTGATAAGATCGCCCACCAACCACAGGCGATCACGCGCAGCGTTGAATTGAAAATGTTCCAGCAGACGCTGGAATGTAAAATAACAGCCTTGAATATCGCCTATTGCGTAAGTAGCCATGCGCTAGAGACAAATCAGCGCAGCTGAAACTAACGTCAGCCGGGCTGATTTAAAGATCAATTTACTGAGCCGCAGGTGCGGGCGGCGTAAATTTAGCGCCACTCTGATTTGCCATATAGGCAACTGCATTTGCGATTTCACCGTTTGTGAGGTCAGGATTTCCGCCGCGTGCCGGCATCTGGCGAATACCTTCCATGGCATGCTTGATCAGGGTTTCATAGCCTTGGGCAATACGGGGGCCCCAAGCTGCCTTATCGCCAATTTTTGGCGATCCCAATGCACCGGAGCCATGGCAAGCCGAACACACCGCTGTGACAACCTCTTCACCACTCTTATCAACGCGCGGGCCGCTAGTGTCAGCCACTTCCACGCTGGCTACGGGCTTGATGCGTTCTTCAACCTTAGCTGCCTTGATCGCCGGATCTGCATCTTCGATATGCGAAGCCTGTATGCCTATCAATAATTTAACTACCAAAAAAATCACCAATGCGGGTGCAATCAGACCACCCAGCACCGCAAGAATCACTTGAGAAACGGTAGTTTTTGGAAAATCGTGATGCTGCTCACTCATGACAATAAAATCCTAAATGCATGCGAAAGTCGCTGATTATACTGGGAAGGTGTGCGTGGTAAAAGGACAAGCTATCGTTCATTTGCTATAATTCGCGGTTATTGCTTGTCACACGCGCCCGTAGCTCAGTTGGATAGAGTGTTGGTTTCCGAAGCCAAAGGTCACAGG
>JBDTOX010000116.1:0-7664 GCA_039933015.1 Methylophilaceae bacterium | reverse complement strand
ACCAACCAAGCTCGAAACTGGTTTTGAACTCGCTATGGTTGGAGCACTAGGCGCACATCTGGTAGACAACGAGAGCTTTTGCCATGATTTTCTTCTTGGTTGAAAATTTAGGCAAACTTAATTATTTGGCTAAGCCATTATGCATTCGTAGTGCTGGTTAATGTGCCGGCCTGATAGTCTCCAATCGCCTGTTCAATTTCGTCCCTTGTGTTCATGACGAAAGGGCCATATTGAGCGATCGGTTCACGCAAAGGTCTTGCAGCGAGTAGCAGAAAAGCAGTGGGTTCATCTCCGGAATTGATCTCGACATGGTCCCCATCGGAGAGAACACCTGCCACCTGCGCATTTAATGTGCGTTGGGATGGATTTTCGCCAACCATCATCCATCCCTCGTATGGATAGATAAAGGCATTGTGCCCTTCCGGCACTGGATGAATAAATTGCTCACCAGCCGAGAGTTTGACATCAAGGAATAGTGGTTCTGTGCTCAACCCTTGTATCGGGCCAGATAGTGTCTTGCCATTAACTTTCGCGCTACCGGCAATAACTCTGATCTTTCCCCCGTTGGGTAAGGCCATCTCTGGAATTTCCTCCGGCTGAATGTCACGGTATGCAGCCGGCTTCATCTTCTCACGTGCGGGGAGATTCACCCACAGTTGAAAACCACGCATGCGCCCGCTTTCTTGCTGGGGAATCTCGGAATGTATGATGCCCCGTCCCGCAGTCATCCATTGTGCGCCGCCACTTTTCAAATCACCCTTATTGCCTAGATGGTCCTGATGCAACATGTGACCATCCAACATGTAGGTTACGGTTTCAAATCCACGATGGGGATGATCTGGAAATCCAGCAATATAATCATCGGGGTTCATGGATGAAAACTCATCCAGCATCAGAAAAGGGTCGAGACGGAATGATGGTGCTTTGCCAATGCTTCGGTTCAGTTTGACTCCTGCCCCATCAGAGGTGGGCATGGACTGTATTAACTGTTGTAGCGTGCGCGTCTTCATTTGTTTTTCCTGAAAGGCACCATGGCCAATGAGTTCTGTCATGGTGCTGTTCTAAATTATCCCTTGATCGCTTCAACAGGGATGGTGATGGTCACTTCGTCACTTACATAAGGCGCATATTTGCCCATATTGAAGTCTGTGCGCTTGACGACGGCTGTGGCGTTGGCACCGCAGGCATCCTTCTTGACCATCGGGTGCGGCATGCACATGAATGAAGTCACAGTTAGGGTGACCGGCTTGCTGACTCCTTTAAGGGTCAGAGTGCCGTCAATCGATGCCACCTTGTCACCATCAAAGTTAACTTTGGTGGAGCTGAAGGTTACCTTCGGGAATTTCGCGGTGTTCAGGAAATCCTCGCCCTGAATATGCTCGTTGAACAGCGGGTAGCCGGTGTCCACGGAGGTAGTATCGATGGTGACATCCACAGAACCCGTCTTGGCTTGACGGTCAATCACGATCTTGCCGGAAGTCTTGTCGAAGCGGCTCAGCTGGGTCGAATAGCCAAAGTGGCTGTAGGAAAAACGCGGCAAGGTATGCGTGCCGTCGATGACGTAAGTGTCCGGTGCCGCCAAGGCAGCGGTGGAAAGGGTTGCAGCTAAAATTAAAAGTGCGATGCGTTTCATGGTAAGACTCCTAAGTTAAATTGCGATAAAAATTAATACTTACTTCGCGGCGTTGGCCAGGAAGTGGAACTTGATCTGGATTTCGTTGGCGACGGTACCAAAGTCGGACCAGGATCCCTCGCCAATGGCGAAATCGGCGCGCTTGAGCACAAACGCGCCATCCACGATCGCTGCATTGCCTTGCGGGTTGAAGGTGAAGGGCGCTGCGATGTTTTGCGTACGGCCCTTGATGGTCATCTTACCGCTGACTTCATAGCGGTTGGTGCTGAGCGGCTTGATGCCGGTTGAGACGAACGTGGCTTTCGGGAAAGCCTTGGTGTTGAACCAGTCCTTGCCCGCCACCTCATCGTTGGCCTCCTCTGAGCCGGCATCAATGCTGGCCAGATCTAGATCAAAGGACGCTTTGGCATTGGCTGGTTTGGCCGGATCAAAAGTAAACTGTGTATTGAATTTCTTGAAGTGCCCGTCCACCGGCACACCCATCTGCTTGTAGACGAAGCTCAGGCTGCTCTTGTCGGCCTGGATGCTCGTGAATTCGGCGGCTTGAGCCAGAGGAGTGAGTGCCATGCCGCCAAGCAGTACTGCAATTACTCTATTTTTCATCATATTTCTCCTTAAATAGTCTTAACGAGCACACCATGACAGCATGCGGGCCAATACGTCATCCTTGTCGATCAGGTGATGCTTGATCGCAGCACCGGCATGCCCAACTACCAAGGCCGCCAGCAGGTAATTCAGGCTCATGTGCAGGGTGCGCAGCAAATCACCTAGTTCCTTGTTCTTTTCCAGCAAATCTGGGATTGGTAGTACACCGAAATAAACGGTCTGGAACCCTTTGGCCGAACTCATCAACCAACCCGAGAGCGGGATCGCGATCATCAGCAGGTACAGGATGGCGTGACCGATATGGGCGCCTAACTGCATCATTTTTGGCATGCTCCAAGGCAGTTCAGGTGGACGATGGGCAATCCGCCAGCCCAGTCGGATCAGCACCAACATGAAGGCAGTGACGCCCGCCCACTTGTGCCAGGAATAGATTTGCAACTTCCAGGGCGACAAAGGCAGTTCATGCATATAGAAACCGACGGCAAAAAGCGTGATCAGCAGCAAAGCCATGCCCCAATGCAGGGCAATGGCAGTTAAGGTGTAACGGCTTTCTTGCATGGGATTTTTGTTTATCAATTAGTGTGACGCTATTAAACATTTTATTTATCAGATAAAAAAGTATAATAATTGGTGAATACTTATCTAATTTATAGATTGATTAATGTCATCTCACATCACCCTGGAACAATGGAGATCTCTGATCGCGGTCGTAGAGGCTGGCGGTTACGCCCAAGCATCGGAACAGCTCTTCAAAAGCCAATCTGCGGTCACCTATTCCGTGCAGAAGATTGAATTGCTGCTGGGAGTGAAGGCCTTCGAGATACAGGGTCGCAAGGCTATCCTGACACCTACAGGCCACATGCTCTATCGACGGGCGCTCGCGCTAGTCAACGAAGCCAATGACCTTGAAGCCGCAGCACACACTTTGTCAGCCGGCTGGGAGGCTGTGATCCACATTGCTGCAGAAATTCTCTTTCCGACAAGCCTGCTTTTGCGTTGCCTCGACCGATTTGGCCAGGAAAGCCCGAAGACTAGGGTGGAACTGATCGAATCTGTATTGGGCGGGACCTCTGACGCATTACTAAAAGGGGAGGCGGATTTGGCAATCTCGCCTCAATTGCCGCCAGGATTCCTGGGGGATCAGTTAATGAGGGTCAGGCTGATTGCGGTTGCACATGCAGATCATCCGCTTCATCACATGGGTCGAGAATTGTCTTATCGCGATTTGAAGTCTTATCGGCACGTAGTGGTGCGGGATTCCGGGGTCAAAAGGGATCGAAGTGCTGTCACGGTAGAGGTCGATCAACGCTGGACTGTCAGCAACATCGCGACATGCATTGAGGCAGTGAGCATGGGGTTTGGGTTTGCTTGGTTACCGGAGGAGCATATAAAGGATCAACTTCGGTCAGGAATACTTAGAGCATTGCCATTGTGGGAGGGGGGGGTGCGTGAACTTCCGCTCTATGTGATTCTTGCAAGCCCGGACTTCGCCGGGCCTGGAGTTAAGCACCTTGCAAAGATCATCAAGGAAGCTGTGAAGAAATAAACTGGTCAAAACGTTGATGCACTCTATAGAGCTCCTCGGCTGTCTTGTCGTATTCACTAAGGCTAAATGTTGGTTGCCATAGGGTAGAAGCCATCCTCACAGCTCTCGATTAATGCCCTTTCGATTGAGGCAGTCCACCTTTTGTAATTTGCTGCTGGTGCTTAGTGACTGCTCTAGCCTTTATTTTTCGTACTTTGGCAAAATCATACGAGGGCAGAACTATGTAATCCGGCTCTCCGAATAGCGCTTTTGATAAAAGATGAAGTGCCGTTTCGACTGCTACTTGGCAGTCAACGTCTGCACTCATGTGCAAAATGATGGAGTCGCTGGTGCCATTTCTTCGCAACTAAGAGGTGCCTGCGGCACAAACACCATCACAAGTGAGGCCCTTACGGCCTCCGCAATGTGAATGGGCTGCCCATCAGGGCATAATTTTCTGATGCCACCTAAGCACCAGGCGGCCGGACCCTATGCGCAAGCATGTCCGAATTTTGCATTACAATAGCTACCCGAAGCGCATGTCTCGATGGAGTTAAACCATGCATCCGGTACTTAGACTAGCGTCACTCCCATGCCCGGTTCGCACATTTACGAAATAAATTATGAAATTCATCACCTCCCGCGATAACCCCCTGTTCAAGCAGTTAAAGAAACTGGCCGATTCGTCGCGCGAACGGCGCAAGGCAGGGCAGGCGCTGTTGGACGGTGCGCATCTGGTCGCGGCTTATGCTGCAGTGTTTGGCGAGCCGGAACTGCTTATTCTGGCAGAAGGGGACTTTTCGGCGGATGTGCTGCATGTGGTGCAGGATTTGACTGAAGCCAAGCAGGTGATGTTTACCTCCGGCATGTTTTCTGAAATTTCACCCGTAGCGACACCTACCGGCATTCTGGCTTTGGTGAAAACACCGCAATTGCCGGTGCCGACTGCGCCCGTTTGTGTTTTATTGCTGGAAGATATCCAGGATCCCGGTAACCTCGGCAGTATGTTGCGCTCCGCCGCTGCTGCGGGCGTGGATGCGGTTTATTTATCGGAAGGCTGTGCGGATGCGTGGTCGCCCAAGGCTTTGCGCGGCGGGCAGGGCGCCCATTTTGTGCTGCCCATTATTGAGCGGGCCGACCTGCTGCAAGTGATAGCTGACTTTAGCGGGCAAACGCTGGCAACCAGCTTGCACGGCAAGTCGCTCTACACCCTGGATTTGAGGCAGCCTGTGGCTTTTGTCATCGGTAATGAAGGGTCTGGTTTGAGCGATGCTGTACTCAATGCTGCCAGTCAGCGCGTGCATATCCCCATGCCGGGCAATGTGGAATCACTGAATGCTGCTGCCGCGGCGGCGGTATGCTTGTTTGAACGCGTGCGCCAGACACAAGTGCTGGGCACCAGCTGTTAGCCCGTGGGCGCTGCGGAAATCTAAATTTCTGGCTTAATGCCTGGCTGGGCTGCCCGGCACTACCATACTCACACTAAATAGCTGTTCGACATCCACCTTGTCAAACTCGTAGTTCTTGTTGCAGAAGTCGCAATGCACTTCGATGTTGCCGCGTTCTTCGATGATGCTTTCTACTTCTGGCTGACCTAGTAATTGCAGCATGGCGCTGACACTGCTTCTGGAGCAACTGCAATGGAATGTGACCGGCTGGGCATCAAATAGGCGTATGTCTTCCTGATTAAAGAGCCTTAGCAGTAACTCCTCAGGCTCCAGCCCCAGCAGCTCCTCCTGGCGCATGGTCCCGGCCAGATGGCCGGTCCTGGACCAGGCATCTGCATCCTGTTCGGGTTGCTCTGGCAGCTTTTGCAGCAACATGCCAGCGGCGGACTCTTGGTCGCAGGCCAGCCAGATGCGTGTATCAATCTGCTCGGAACGCTGCATGTAGTTCTGCAAAATCTCGCTGATGCTATTGCCTTCGAGCGGCACAATGCCCTGGTATGTCTGGGCGCCATCCTTGGGGTCTAGCGTGATGACAAAGTGGCCATCACCAATCAGGTCAACAAAATCGCCTGCAGACAATTCGTCTATGGATGAATCGCTCGCCCATTTGGCTGTGGCGCGCATACTGAGGTCTGCGTTGCATTCCACTACCAGTAATTTGACGGGACCTTTTCCCTGTAGCTGTAGCACCAGTGCGCCCTGCATTTTGAGCGTGGCAGCCAGTAAGGCGCTGGCTGCCATGAGCTCGCCAAGTGCCGTGCGCAATACGGGCGGGCAGTTTTGATGCTGCAAAGCGGTATTGAACGTGTGATTCAGGTGCACGATATTGCCGCGTATAGGGGTGTTGTCGAACACAAAGCGTTGCAGTGCGTCTTGTTGGCTAGTGATTGTCATGGGCGAATTGTAACATTTACCCTGCTTTGCCCGACTGCCGAAAGAGGGGCTTGTAGCGTAATGTTCGGTCCAGTGCTCAGATGTTGAGTTTGGGCTATGTTGATTACGGAGGGTTCACGCTAGCATCAGGCCAGGCCAGGCCTTGGCTGGCTAAGTTTGGGCTGGCTTGAGTGTATGTCCATTTACCAATAATGATCGCTGTTGTGGAACCCAGGTTAGATGCCAGTGGGCTTTTGCCCAATCCCATAAGGTTGCCAGATCGGCCTGTTGTAATGCGGCTGGCGGCTGCTGCCCAAGAAAATTCAATGCATCCCATAGTTCTGTGCCTGGCTTTTTGGTATCCAAGGCTTGCGCCAGCGTCTGTTTGCTAAGCTTTTCACCTTGGCTGTTCGCCGCAACCGGGACATGTGCATAGCCGGGTAGAGGGTAATCGAGCGCCTGTTGCAGATATATCTGGCGCGGCGTGGAGTCGAGCAGATCGGCGCCACGTAGTACATGGGTGATGCCTTGCTCGGCATCATCTACCACTACGGCCAGCTGATAGGCGTAAAAACCATCGGCGCGTTTCAGTACAAAATCACCGATATCTGTGCTCAGGTTCTGGCTGACGGCACCTTGGATAGCGTCGTTGAAAGCGAGTGTACGGTCCTCCACCTTGATGCGCCAGGCACGAGCTGTCTTGTCTGCCGCCAGGCCGTTACGGCAAGTACCCGGATAAACCAGCCCATCAATGCCGTGCAAGGCAGAGTCGGCAATTTCTTTGCGCGAACAGGCACAGGGGTAAACCAGGCCCTTGTTTTGCAGAGTAAGCAATGCCTCGGCATAGGCTTCCCGCCGCTGGCTCTGGTACACAATGCCGCCGTCCCACTCAAAACCAAACGCTTCCAGCGCATTGAGAATAGCATCAGCGGCGCCGGGCATTTCGCGCGGTTTATCCAGGTCTTCCATGCGCAATAGCCATTTACCCTGCTGCGCTCGGGCTTCAAGATAGCTTGCGACTGCTGCGACCAGAGAACCAAAGTGCAGTGGCCCGGTAGGCGAGGGGGCGAAGCGGCCTTGATACATCAATTAGTGTAGAGGTTGCAGGTATGGTGGTATATGCCAGGACTGCAAATGGTTGCCCAGCATGACAAGATGGCATGAGAGACGATCGCTGCCGTTGGCGCTGACCTCGAAAGCATACGTGCGCATGAGTTGCATATGGCCGCGGCTATTGCGCCCGAGCCGCAGCTTGCTGCAAGCGACCGTTTCATCCAGCAATTGCAGGCTGCAACGTTCAGCGAGATCACGGCCGGTGTTAACGGCAGCTTCGCGTACAGTTACGCTATCAAACCAGAACCACGCGGCAATGCCTGCGGTAATCAGCAAAAATATTTCCATAGATTAATTAAATGAGCGCTGAATTAAGTCGGTGTGGATGCGGCAGGTTCTTCTTCCTCTTCCGGTTTTTCTGCGTGCAAGTGAGGGATGGACAATACGTGAACGCTATCTTAAATCATGATGCGGTTTCGCTTCAACTTATGCAATGACCAGATGAAATACCTGAAAAATTCACAGA
>JBDTOX010000115.1:0-16337 GCA_039933015.1 Methylophilaceae bacterium | reverse complement strand
GCTCAAGACGTTTGAGTAATGCTTGCTGTTCAGACATGTCGCAGGAATGCCCTAGTTACAAAAGATAAGTTCGAAATATTAAGATTTAGCCGGGGCCAAATTTCACCAAGCCCTGGTCAAGCGTACATCAGGCATTAGCCAGGTAAAATCCCATTTTTATACCAGCTAGTTCGATTACATCGTGGTCATTAAGTACATGTGGCCGGGCACCCGTTGATTTGCCATTGACTACAGGGTGGGTCGGTCCTTCAATGTGGGTGATGAAATAGCCTTGCGGGCGCTTGGTAATTACCGCCACCTGAACACCAGGCTTACCCAGCGTAGAAAGCGCCTTATTCAACGCCAATTCTTGCCCCATGCTGGGGCCATTCAATACTTGTATCCGACCAACAAGCGCGTCTTCTGCCCCGGCGACAGGGGTTAACGGCACCTGCAAGGCTGAAGGTGCAGGTAGACGTGGATTAGTGTCCTGCTTTTTTTTGGCCTCTTCTACCGAAGCAACGGGTTTCATTGCCGATGGGCGGATAACCTGCGCTTTCTCAAAATCTTCCGGACTAGCTGCTGTAGCTGCCGCACTCATCGCCGCCTCGTTAATATACCTGAGCTGATATTTGCCAAGCTGGATCGCATCACCGTGCTGCAATACATGTTTTTTAATCTGCTTACCATTAACTCGCGTGCCATTGGTGCTGCCAATATCCTCCAGAAATGAATTATTACCGATAGTCACGATGGTAGCGTGCTCTCCACTGACGGCGAGATTATCGATATGAATATCATTAGCCGAGCGCCGACCTATGGTGATGCGCTCCTTATCAAGCGGATATTCGCCAAGCAAGGCACCGTCCAATGATAAAATCAGCTTCACCATGTTTTTACCTGCTATTTCAACCAATTAAGAAAGTTATCACACCAGCTGCGCTCAACTGTAAAGGGCTGGCCTACCTTGGCGAGTATGACAGAAATGTTGTCCTTGCCGCCGTTATCGTTTGCCATTTGAATCAATTGATTAGCCGCCAGTTCAAGATTAGCACTTAATGTACTCAGGGTTAAGTGAATGTCTTCATCTTCCACCAGATCACTCAAACCATCAGAACACAGCAGATAAATGTCGCCCACCTGAACATCATACTCATGCAGCTCCAGCTCCACAGTCGGGGCTGTGCCCAAAGCTCGCGTTACCAAATTTTTATTGTTGGAGACCTTGGCTTGCTCAGGCGTAATCAGGCCGCATTTGATTTGTTCCTGCAGCACGGAGTGATCCTCGGTAATCTGACTGAATTCATCGTCGCGCAACCGGTACATGCGTGAATCACCTATATGCCCGACCAGTATCTTAGCGTTGGTAAATAAGCCCACTACCAGAGTGGTGCCCATGCCTGCACATTGCGGCTGAGACTGAGAGACGGTGTAAATAGAGTCGTTAGCCTGCGCAACCGCATCATAAACGAGCTGGCTTTCTGCCTGCATACCGAAAACATGGTCAAACAACCCTGGCTGCAGCCCTGGCATGGTTTCTTTTAGCTCCGCCACAATGGTCAGTACTGCAATCTCACTGGCTACCTCACCGGCCTGGTAGCCGCCCATGCCATCGGCAAGCACCACGAGCCCTATTTCGACATCGCTTGCCACCGCATCTTCATTATGACCGCGCGTCTGACCGACATCGGTCAGGCGTACAACCTCCAGTATATTGGTGAGATCCATCGGCTAACCTGTCTTTTCAATGCAGCGACGCAAATCAGCAGCAATCTCGCTGCCAACCGCGCCGCATCCAGGGAGGTAGCGGGGAAATTACCAGCCCCACGGGCAGTCCAACTTCCGGAAGTTCTTGTTCAAGCTTGCCCCTTTTTTCTTTTAGTTTGCTCGTCCCCTAAACAAATTTGATACTACACACGATTTTTTCAAAACAAGTGAATTACATGCCACTTGCACACCCACCCGTGAAAAGTAAGCATGAAATCGGTAAACGCTATCTGGTTATACGTTTGAATTCAGCAGGGCGCGCTTCAGCGGCAAGCTTATCCAGCACGCCATTGACGTATTTATGACCATCGGTGCCGCCATAAAGCTTGGCCAACTCGACCCCCTCATTAATTGCCACTCGGTAAGGGATGCTTGCATCGTAAATCAACTCATAGGCCGAGATACATAAAATGGCGTGTTCAATGGGGCTAAGCTCAGCAATGGTGCGGTCGATAAAACTTGCCAGACGACTATCAAGTTCAGCCATATGGTCACTGACACCTTCCAGCAACTGGCGGAAATACGCTTCATCCGCACGATCGAAGTCAGGGTCGTCCGCCAGCTCGCGGATAACATGGCGCAGATCGGACTTATTCAGCAGACTGTGATAAATACCCTTCAGAACCAACTCACGCGATTTACGTCGGTTTTTACCAGCTTTAACAGATTTGACAGCGGGCTGTTTTTTATCGGTATCGCTCATAACTGCTTCAGCAGGTTAACCATCTCGATTGCCACGGCAGCAGCTTCAGCTCCCTTGATCGCCATGCGCGCAATCGCCTGCTCATCATCTTCCGTGGTCAGCACGGCGTTAGCCACGGGAATACCTGTATTGAGCTGCACTTCAGAAATCCCGCGCGCAGATTCATTCGATACCACTTCAAAATGGTAGGTTTCCCCACGAACAATTGCACCAAGCGCGATCAATGCATCAAATTTCTGGCTATCTGCCATATGATGCAATACCAGGGGCGTTTCCAGGGCGCCGGGTACGGTGGCCAGCGTAATGTCTTTATCTGCCACACCCAGTTTGACCAGCTCTGCCTGGCAGGCACTCAGCAGCCCATCGCCGATACTGCTATTAAAACGCGAGAGCACAATTCCAATACGCAGGCCGTTCCCATTCAGATTAATTTCAAGTTCTTTCACACTTACTCCTCGTTAATTTATTTGGTAATACTTATTCGCCACATAAGGCTGGGCATGCGGCAAGTGGCGCTGCCAATTAGCTTGATATTCCTGCGCCAGCGCCCGGTTGCCGCGAATCACCAGCACATTTTCCGCATTCTTGAATTGAGCGGCTTTAGTAAAATTGTAGCTGCCCGTCACTACTGTTGCTTCAGGGCTGCCAGCATCAATCACCATAACCTTGTTATGCGCGCTCTGGTGCTCGCCATCCAGCCATACCGGTACTCCCGCAGCAGCGATGATAGGCACCTGTCCGCGCTGCATGGCTCTGGTTTGCTCGCGATCGGCAATCAACTTAACCTCAACGCCGCGATGATGCGCCGCAATCAGCGCTTGCGCAATGCCATCGTGGGTAAACGAAAATGCCTGCACCAGAATCTGTCGGCGCGATTTAACTATGGCGCTGATTATTAAAGCAGCACCATCTTGCCCCGGGGTAAATACGACTTCCATAGTGCTATTAGCTGGGATAGTGCCGTTGGCTGTGCTCGATTTAGCCGCTTGCTCATCAGCAGGAAGCTGAAATGCCAGCGCCGGACTGCTTAGCCCCAACAGCAGCAATGCCAGGCAACTCCGTCGCTGCAAAATCAAGTGCTTAGTCATTACTTAAGTATTTGGCAGATATTCCCATATCTACTGCTTGGCTGCGGGCGCAGATAACGTCGCAGGGGCCGCTGGCGCAATCACAGCTACGGGCGGCGGTGCATTCTTATGCGTCGCCCGATAGCGCTGATTGACACTATCCTGTGCCTTGGCTAACGCAGCCTTGGCAGCTTCCTCACTCGCAGCCTTTTTCTCTGCGTCTGCCTGTTTTTTCAGGATCTCTTCTGGCGTAAGTTCTGGCAATTTTGCCATCACATTCATTGTCCATGTCGTGGCGACCATCACCAGCAACAACTTAATCAACAAAGTCTTCATGATTTTTTCGCGCTGCCTTGTCTTACTTCTTCATACCATAGCTCATGGTGTTCTTTAGCCCAGCTTTCATCAACCACGCCGGTTTTCATGGCATTGAAGGCGCCTTCCGCACCTAGCGTACCCATGTAAATATGGCCAAATGAGCCCGCAATGAACAATAATGCGCCTATGCCATGCACCAGATTGGCAATCTGCATGACATGACGCCCCTGGTTGAATATCGGAAAGTCCATGACAAACCCGGAAAGACTAACAACCACCCCGAGGAAAGTCACACCGCCCCAGAACCAGGCTTTTTCTGCTACGTTAAATTTACCGGAGGGTACGTGCATCTTGCCGGTCAGCACCTTGTGCGTGTTAACCAGCCAGAGCATGTCGATTTTCTGAAGCCAATTTTCTTTAAGGAAGCTGATAAATAGCAAGGTAACGGAGACGAAGAACAAAGGCCCCAACAGGTTATGTACATTCTTGGCGCTAATGGCCACCCAGGAGTACGCATGATGGCCGATCACGGGAATCAGCACATGCTTGCCAAACAGCATGCACAAGCCGGTCAGCCCCAAAATAACAAAACTGATGGCGGTGGACCAATGTATGGTGCGCTCCCAAGGCGTGAAACGCTGTATGGAGCGGCCGGTAGGCGCATCATGCGTCTTGAGCGGCCCGGCAATGAAATAGAAAACGGCCATCATCAATGGCAGGACCAGTATCAGCAAACCGCCATAAAAAGTCACCGGGCCATTGCGGATGGTGCGCCAGAGGTGACCTTCTTTTTGTTCAAACACACCTGCTTCGCGGTTACGCGACTGGGTGTAACCCATAATGCCGGTCTCAGCCTTCTTACGTGCATCAGCATCATTATCTTTTACCTGGGTAGCACTTTGCGATTGAATAGTGCCTTGCGCAATTGTATCTTGCGCTGGACCAGCGATTTCCTCCGCTTGTGCAACAGACTGACTGAGCCAGATAGCCGCGTATACCGCAATAAAAAATGGGGCGAACTTCATTTGTTATTTTCTCCTCGATGCCTCAATCGCCGGTGCGCCTATATTCATTCTGGCGTTGCGCACGCGCATTAATGGCGCTGGCCCATGTAGCCTTATCATGCTGGAAACGAACATTATCCCAGTGGCGCTGATCGGTCTTGCCCTGATACGTACCATCCTGGTAAGCGACGGATTGCTTGTACTCGCCGCACCCGGTCAAAATGCAAGCCAGCAACCAGAGCGTCAAGGCTGCTCTCATTTATCAGCTCCAGCATTCTCGGGACGGCCATAGGCCATATCCCAGCCCCATTTGTGGTCTCCATAGCCGCGATTTTTTACGCGTTCTTCCAATATGCCGGAAATCACATTGCCGTCGCCAGCCAGTAAGGATTTGGTTGAACACATTTCTGCGCACAGCGGCAACTTGCCTTCGGCCAGGCGGTTGCGGCCATATTTTTCAAATTCTTCTTCGCTGGTATTTTCCGCATCCCCTGGGCCACCAGCGCAGAATGTGCACTTGTCCATCTTGCCGCGAGCGACAAAGAAATCGGTTGCAGACTCACCAGGACCCTTACCAGCAGAACCTGGGAATTGCGGCGCGCCAAATGGGCAGGCGTAAGAGCAATAGCCGCAGCCTATGCAGATATCCTTATCGTGCAACACCACACCATTTTCTGTCTTGAAAAAGCAATTGACCGGACACACCGCCATACAAGGCGCATCCGAGCAATGCATACAAGCCACCGACACTGATTTTTCACCAGGCTGACCATCGTTCATTGTAATCACGCGGCGGCGATTGATACCCCAGGGCACTTCATGCTCGTTCTTGCAAGCGGTCACGCAGGCGTTGCATTCTATGCAGCGCTCAACGTCACAGATAAATTTCATACGCTCGCTTGTTTCTAATGTTTCGGTTGTTTCCATTACGGCTTCTCTCCAATAATCAGGCGCGCTCGAATTTGCATAGGGTTACCTTGGTTTCCTGCATCATGGTCACCGCGTCATAACCGTAGGTGGTCGCGGTATTGACAGCCTCACCGCGCACATATGGAGCTGCGCCTTCCGGATATTTATCCAGCAGATCAATGCCCTCCCACCAGCCGCCAAAGTGATACGGCATGAAGGCCACACCGGGTGCTACGCGCTCCGTCAACATGGCGCGCACCTTAATGCGCACCTTGGCTGGCGTTTCTACCCAGATGTAATCATTATTTTTTACGCCCTGATTTTTGGCATCTGCCGGATTCACTTCGCAGAACATTTCCTGCTGCAATTCGGCCAGCCATGGATTGGAACGTGTTTCTTCGCCGCCGCCTTCATACTCAACCAAGCGCCCGCTGGTCAATATGATGGGATAAGTATCGGAAGCATCCTTGTTGGCTTCTTGCACAGAACGGAACAGTGTCGGCATGCGCCAGAAAGTCTTCAGGTCTTTCTGTGCCGGGTATTTATCCAGCAAATCCTTGCGCTTGCTATAAAGCGGTTCGCGGTGTACGGGTACCGGATCCGGGAAATTCCATACGACTGCTCTCGCCTTGGCGTTACCGAACGGTGCACAGCCATGCTTGATGGCGACGCGGATAATGCCGCCGGAGAGGTCGGTCTTCCAGTTCTTGCCTTCTGCCTTTTCTTTTTCAACATCGGTCAGTTCATTCCACCAGCCCAGCTTCTTGAGCAGGACGTGATCGAATTCCGGATAGCCGCCTTCAAGGTCAGAATCTTTAACCGTGACATTATCTTCGGCCAGCAGGCTCACTCCATCGCGCTCAACGCCAAAATTAGCGCGGAAACCCATGCCACCGCGGGCCACTGGTACCGAGGTGTCATACAGATTGGGCGAACCAGGATGCTTCATCTCCGGCGTACCCCAGCATGGCCATGGCAGGCCGTAATAATCACCGGCACACGGACCCTCACTGGCTAGCAGCGTAGTGACATCAAAAGTATGGGCATATTGCATATGCAGCTTAAGACGCTCTGGCGATTGGCCGGACATGCCTATCGTCCAAGTACCGCGGTTGATTTCGCGCAGCATATCCTCGATATTCGGTTCGTCCCAACCCTGCTTGTCCTTCTCCACCTTGATGTTTTTGGTCAGCTCCTTCTCAAAACCAAACTTCTTGGCGAAGGCATACATAATGGTATGGTCGGGATGCGACTCAAACAGCGGCTCTATGACTTTTTCGCGCCATTGCATCGAGCGATTGGATGCGGTCACCGAGCCGTAAGTCTCGAACTGCGTAGCGGCGGGCAACAGGTAGGTGTCATTCCGGCGATCTTGCATGACAGCCGCGGCCGCTGGATAAGGGTCGATGACCACCAGCAGGTCCAGCTTTTCCATCGCGGCTTTCATCTCGGCGCCGCGTGTCTGGCTGTTGGCAGCCATACCCCAATATAAAGCGGCACGAAGATTGGAAGGCTGGTCCAGGTGCTCATTTTTCTCCAGCACCCCATCAATCCAGCGCGAAACCGTAATGCCCGGTTTTTCCATGAGTTCCTTGGAGGCATAACGCGATTTAACCCACTCATAATCCACGTCCCAGACTGCAGCCCAGTGCTTCCATGCACCCTCGGTGAGGCCGTAGTAGCCAGGTAGCGATTCCGGGTTAGGGCCGATATCGGTGGCGCCCTGCACATTGTCGTGACCGCGGAAGATATTGGTGCCGCCGCCAGACTGGCCGACGTTGCCCAGCGCCAGTTCCAGGATGCACAAGGCACGCGTATTGGCGTTGCCTACGGTATGCTGGGTGATGCCCATGCACCAGATGACGGTAGCAGGATGGTTCTCATGCAGAGTCCTGGCTACCTGATAAATCTCGGCCTCAGGAATGCCGGTCACATCAGCGACTTTTTCCGGCGTCCATTGTTCGACTTCCTTGCGGATTTCGTCCATGCCGTAAACGCGGTCGTGGATAAACTGCTTGTCTTCCCAGCCGTTCTGGAAGATATGCCAGAGCACGCCCCACACGAACGGGATGTCGGTGCCAGGGCGCAGGCGCACAAACTGGTGGGCATGCGCTGCGGTGCGAGTGAAACGCGGATCGACCACGATCATCCTGGCGCCTTTTTCCTTGGCATGCAGAATGTGCAGCATGGCCACTGGGTGTGCCTCTGCGGCATTGGAGCCAACAAACAGCATGCACTTGGTATTGTGCAAGTCGTTGTAAGAATTGGTCATGGCGCCATAGCCCCAGGTGTTGGCTACGCCCGATACCGTGGTGGAGTGGCAGATACGCGCCTGGTGATCGACATTGTTGCTGCCCCAGAACGAAGCGAATTTGCGGAACAGGTAAGCCTGTTCGTTGCTGTGCTTGGACGAACCTATCCAATAGACCGAATCCGGACCGCTTTCCTCACGCAGCTTGAGCAGCTTGGCGGAAATCTCATCCAGCGCCTGCTCCCAACTAATGCGCTGGTATTTGCCGTCTACTTTTTTCATCGGGTATTTGAGGCGACGTTCCCCATGGCCATGTTCGCGCACCGAGGCACCTTTGGCGCAGTGTGCGCCCAGGTTGAAGGGCGACTCAAAAGCCGGTTCCTGACGCACCCAGACACCATTCTGTACCACGGCGTGGACCGAGCAGCCCACCGAACAATGGGTGCATACGGTTTTCTTGACTTCAATTTGGCCTGTGGCGGCCGCTGCGTTGGCCTTGGCCTTGCCTATCATGCTGAATGGCAACTGCGAGAGCGCTACACCGGTGCCTACAGTCAGGCCGGAGCGCTTTAAAAACTCGCGCCTGTCCATGGTGGCGATGCTGGTCGTGATGGCGCTAGCAGCACCCCACTTACCTGTAACGCCATGCTGCGGAATATCGCCAGAAGATGATTTTTTCTTTAACAACATAACGATAATTCCTTATTAAATCCGGGCACTGCGATAGTAATGTTTGACGTGCTCGGATTCGTGATAGCCCTTTTTGGCAGGCCGCTCTGTGGCAGCTTGCTCCATTTCAGCGGCTTTTATCTGCTTGCCCGCCAATAATGCAGCCGCGGTGGCGATACTGCCCAGCCCCAGGGTAAGTATAAAATTTCTGCGTTGAGCTATTGAATAGACGGTTTTTTCCATGACATCACCCACCATTTTCAAAATCTTTGGTTAACCAATCCTGAAAGACTGCGCTTCCACGTCCATAAAGGCAAGCAATAGCCGCGCCACTAAACGGTAGTAATTGGCACTAGGCGCAGCCTCAACCTGTGCTGCATATAACGCATACCATGAGCGCAAATGTGCCTCGAAAAAACGTTGCTGTTGCTCCAGCGCGGCTGCTGGCGTGTTCGCATCCCCCTCGATCAGAAAGCGCATCACTTCCAGTATGCCTGCCATGTGATCTTCTGGCTCACTGACCTCTTCCAGGCGTGCCAAGCCGAGATCAGACAGATCATTGCGTAAACGCGCCAGCGGTTCTTCCATCAAAAAACCTGTGAGGTGCCACGACATATATGGCACCACTTCACCCTGCCCCAGGCCAATAAAAAGCTGCTCAAATTCATCGGCTAGGGCATCTTCATCCGCCACTTGGCAGGCCATTTGCAGCGCGCGCCAAGCCTGCCCCAGCTGAGCTTGTGGCGCATAGGCCGCCCTGTCATCGGCTTGCGCAATAGCGTACAACAAGTCCTGATCTGGCGCCGCATAGAGCAGACGTGCCAGCAATCCGTAAAGCGCAGCACGGCCTTGTTCCTCCGGCTCCAGTAGTGCAGGGAACAAAACGGCTGACTCGGTTTGCGCAGGCATCATTGTTTTACCATCATATCGATTACGCGACAGTCACCGCACATTTTCAGGCGGCGCTTCGCTTCCGGCGTAGCAAACATACTGTGACTATCCAGCTTGACGACCATATTCTCTATCATGCGCATGGTGCCGAAAACCTTGCCACAACTGATGCAATGAAATGGCGCATCTTCATGCAGGGTGCGGGGCTGGGTCACGCCCGGCGTCAGCAACAGACGAGGTGTCAGACTAATAGCGTCTTCCGGGCAAGTCTGTTCGCACAAGCCACACTGCACGCAATTCCTCTCGATAAATCTCAGCATAGGCTGGCCTGGCGTATCGCGCAGAGCTGCGACAGGACAAGCTGAAACGCAACTCATACACAGCGTGCAGGCGGCCTGGTCAACCAGCACATCACCAAAGGGTGCGCCTGCGGGTAATGCAATCATTGCAGGCGTTTGGATGGGTGAATGTTTGACGAAATAATTAATACAAAATTCCAGCGTGGTGCGTTTTTCATTGAATGGCTTGAACACCGTGATTTCTTCAGGCGCCAGCACCCGGGGGATAGTATTGAGCTCCGCCATCACGCCCGAAAGCTGGCCTTCTTCCGCCAGCAGGAAATGCGTGCCGCTATAGCCCAAGCCCTGCAATATCGTTTCACCCAGCGCCATTTGTTCGCGCAACGCGGCGATATATTGCGGCGCCTCGTTGGCAGGGGTGGCAATCACGATGCGCTCGGCCCCGGCAGCAATCGCATAGAGCAGTGTATCCAGACCGACGCTTGCCACCTGAAACACCTCGAACGGAATGACGCCATCCAGCACGGGAGCCGATATGGCAGCTGCTAGCAAATCGTAGCCAGTTCCTTCGTTGTGCAACAGGAGCGTGGGACGCTTAGTTTCAACTTGCGCATATGCCGACAAAGTGACTTTGAGTTTTTCACCCAGGTACGCAACGGAAGGATAGTTGTAGCGCATGGCACCCGATGGGCAGACCGTGGCGCAAGCGCCGCAGCCCATGCACAGATACGGCTCCACTGTGACGCGATCGCCAACCCCAATAATGGCCTGGGTTGAACATACGTCTATACATTTATTACAGCCTTGCTGCTTGGAGCGACTGTGCGCGCAGAGTTTTTCGTCGTAGGCGAAATACTTGGGTTTTTCAAATTCACCTATGGCTTGCACCAGCTCCTTGGCAACATAAGCAGCAGACATGGCGTTGTCAGCGAGGCGGAAATAGCCTTGTGGCGGCTGATGCATCTGGAATAGCGGTGTAGGGGATAAATCCAGCACCAGATCGTAGCTACTGTTACCGGTTTGCCAATCGACTTTGAATGCGCCTAGCCAGCCATGGAGAGACTCGACTTGCCCGAAATGCACTGCAATTTGACTGGCGGGCGGCAAGATAGCTTCATCTGTCGCCAGCACTTCCACCTGCAAAGTGTCTCTCAGCAGCCTGGCCCACGGCAGCGCCTGTTCAAGCTCACCGATAATCAGCAAACGCCCATGCGAAACATAATTAATGGCAGGCACGGGGTCAGCAGCGGGCATCTGCAGCGCAGCCTGCAAAGCAGCTTCAGCTGCGGCACCAAGAGTGAAATCGGGTGAAAATGGATATAAGGCTAAAGAGTCGGACGACACAGAGATAAACCCCAGGCTAAGCCAAACTGGATAAGTCTAATATTATAGCGCAGCGTAATACCCACTGAAAGCGGCGCACATCCCTGCGATTCAAGTAGATAAAGGCGCGTAAGCCTGGCTTCAGGCCTTATCTCCAGCCCCGTCTGCGGAAAATTGCTCAACGGGTGTTAGCGCTGGATCAGCAGGCGCGGAAAGCTCAGTCGGCTGTAATGGATTTTCCAGCGTATTTCCAGCTGCGGCAGGTTCTGGATTAGCCTGCTCGGGTTTAACCAACAGCGCCACAGCATGATCCAGTTTGGCAAGCATTTCCGCAGGCAATAATTCCGGTTTGGAATAGTCATCGACGTAGACATCCAGCATATCCATGGTGCGGTAGTGATCGGTCATGAACAGCTTTTTAAGCGCAGCTTGACGCGTTTCTGCATCCACCTCGGGGTGCAGGAATCCACTGAAATCTGAATCCGGTGTCAGGCTGTCCAGGGATGGCAAACTTGGGGATGGCAAACCGGGCGATGCCAAATCGGCGGGCTGACCTGGCACAGCGGGAACCTTCTCAGCTTGCGTCTTCAGCCGCGACCAGCGTTGCAGAAATAAACTAACTTTACTCATCAGATCGTAATTTTATCAAATCGAACCGGGGTTGCTCACAAGTCTGTTGGACAACAGCCGTGACATAGCAATTCATTAAATGACTTTGTGCCAAGAATAGCGCCGGTCTTTTTAAAAATTTGAAAAAATTTAACGAATTTGTATAGCCATAAAGTATCTAAAAAAATGGCCATCCATCTGTTTCGAGAATTCCATCGTTGTCATCAATCTGTCATATTGACGACATATAGTGCGCCATAACCAATCAGTAAACCAGACCGAATAAAGGATTTCACGATGCCGGCTAATATACTCGTCGTTGAAGACGAACCAGCCATACAAGAACTGCTTGCGCTCAATCTGACGCAAGCAGGCCACCATCCGATACGTGCGCTGAGTGCAGAGCAAGCACAAATGCTGATGCGCGAAGCCCTGCCAGATTTGATTATCCTCGACTGGATGCTGCCGGGCATGAGCGGTATCGAATTCGCACGCAAACTGAAATCAGACGAGCTGACAAAATCCATCCCTGTCATCATGCTCACTGCCCGCGGTGAAGAAACTGACAAAGTGCGTGGCCTGGAAGTTGGTGCGGATGACTATGTAACCAAGCCATTCAGCCCGCGTGAACTGAATGCACGCATCAAAGCCGTGTTGCGTCGCCGCGCGCCGCAAATGACCGATGACCCGATCGAAGTCAGCGGCCTGCGACTGGACCCGATGACACACCGCGTTTTTGGCAATGGCACCTCGCTGGAATTGGGACCGACTGAATTCCGCCTGCTGCATTACTTAATGTCCAACCCGGAACGCGTGCACTCGCGTAGCCAGGTCCTGGACCGTGTCTGGGGCGACCACGTATTCGTTGAAGACCGCACAGTGGATGTGCACATACGCCGCTTGCGTCTGGCGTTGGCCGAATCCGGCCATGAAGACCTGATCCAGACTGTGCGTGGCGTTGGCTACCGTTTCTCGGCTCACTAGCTCATAATATGCGCGACTCGTTCAATCTAGGAAATAAATCGCGTGCAAGATATTCGCTGAAAAGCCTTCTAGCTCCTTCTCTCCCTGGTTTTTGCGTGCCTGATTGTATGGGCAGTTGAAGACGTCATTGCTGCATTAAGCGTTTTTGCATTTGTCATATGCGTTTATCTCGCCAGTCACCTTTACTGGCTGCACCAACTGGTAGAATGGCTCAAAAAGCCCGACCTTTCCACCATGCCGCCCGGTACTGGCATCTGGGAAGATGTATTTGCCGCCATCTACCATGAACAACGCCGTCACAGCCGCAGCCAGACACAGTTAAGCTCCGCTTTGGACCGATTCCGCCATGCTGCGAGCGCATTACCGGATGGCGTGGTACTACTCAATGGCGACGACCAGATCGAATGGTGCAACCCGCCCGCCGAATTCCAGTTAGGCCTGAAACTGCCGCAGGATGCAGGGCAGCCTATTAGCTACCTGGTGCGTCATGACGACTTTATACAGTATTTGCAGAACACGGATTACGCCGAACCCATCAAGCTGAAATCCTCGCGCAATCCTGAAATCACGCTGGAAATTCAACTGGTGCCATTTGGCACCAAGCAAAAAATGCTGATCTGCCGCGACATCAGCCAGCTCGAAAAGCTGGAAATCATGCGGCGTGACTTCATCGCCAATGTCTCGCACGAACTGCGCACGCCGCTGACAGTGGTTGGAGGTTTTCTGGAAACCTTGCTGGACATGGATGGTGCAGTGCCTGACAACATGCGTGCTTATTTCGGCATGATGCAGGATCAGACAGGCCGCATGCGGCGACTGGTAGAAGATCTACTCATGCTTTCGCAACTGGAAAGCAGCCAGGCAGTGCCACAGGAGACAGAAATAGATGTCTCTCCCCTGCTCACCATGATCATGAATGAAGCGCAAAGCTTAAGCAGCGGCCGCCACCGTTTGTCATTGGAAGCTGACCCTACGCTTTGCCTGACAGGCGCAGCAGAAGAATTACACAGTGCTTTTGGCAACCTCGTCAGCAATGCCATCCGCTATACGCCAGAAGGCGGGGAAATTATCATTAGCTGGAAAACGCGCGGGCATGAAGCCGTATTCAGCGTACAGGATTCCGGCATAGGCATTGAACAACTACATATCGACCGGCTTACCGAACGCTTTTACCGCGTAGATCACAGCCGTTCACGCGAAACCGGTGGCACCGGTCTTGGGCTTTCCATTGTCAAACACATCCTGACCCGCCATCAGGCACGGCTGGAAATTCAAAGTGTATTAGGGCAAGGCAGCACCTTCAGCGCCGTATTCCCTAAAGCCAGGCTGTTGCACAAGCAAGTCATCTTACCTCAATAAGTCTGACCGACCAGCCTCACAACCTGGCTGATATGCGTGGTGCCCGCATCGACGGTGCCAGTTATATGGCACCGCTCTCGCGCACTTCGCTTTTTAGCATATGTTCTGGTGCTTTATACAGGCCGCCATTGACTTGCACTGGTCCGCGTTGACGGACTTGTTATATTTCAAATTCGCCATGCTTGCTAAATTAGCGTGTACTCTGACATTCAGTGAATCCTTCGCGTTGCTGCATATTCCGGCACCAAGTCGCTATGGGCGAAATGTACGCATCTTGGCGAAAGCTCTTTACGATCCCTAGATATTCTGTAGCAGCCGAACGACTTTCTGCTATCACGATACTGGCATAGTAACCATTCCTAAAGTAGATGCTTGCATTTGGAATACCTCGCTTAGCGGCTCTTGCTATTTCATCCTTGGCGGCAACTAAAGATACATCACTACCAAAAATCACTGCCCATCCGCCGTTTGATATTACAGACGATTGCGCCCTTTCGACATACGATGCGTTTGACGCAATTGTTGATTTCACGTCAGCCTGTGCTTGTGATGAAGCGTTAGCCACCTGGGTATTCTCTTGATTCAGGCCCACAATTTGCTGCTTGAGCGATGGGTCACTTATGGCGCTTTTCGTTGAATTCAATACCTCTGTGGTTTTTTGTAGCTGCTCTTGGAGGCTGGCAATGGTAGTTTGTGCGCCCTTCAAAGCATCATCCGACTGAAGCAGCTTCGCTTTCCATTTGAAACCAACAATGCTTCCTTCTTCAAATCCTGCGCTCGTGAGTAAGTCATTAAAGCTATGCGGGAATACGAGCAAGAGAATTGCCAATGCCAAGAGCGACGCATCACGTAAAAGCGCAACAAAGTCCTTCCCTCTAGTCAACATGCGATCAATGCGTTCGTCTTTGGGGGAGTTAGTCGCGTTCATTGATGCATCCTTTATATATCGGCTAAGGGGTAAAAACCTAACTTATAAAGTTGAGCGTGAGAGCGGCATGGCCGCGAGTGTATGCTCGAGCAGACGTTGGATTTGACAGGCCAATTTGACGGATGCGTTTCCCCGCTGGCAATGTTGGACGCTCTGCTATATGTGCCAATCCAGCCCCCTCTATATCCAGACAAAAAATCAGCAATGAAGGTCTATGCGTGATGCCCTGCATCAACGGTGCCAGTTATGCGGGCACCGCGCTCGTGCACTTCGCTTTTTAGCATATGTTCTGGGACGTTATATAGGCTTTATATAGGCCGCCCTGGACTTGCACGCTGGTCGGCGGCCTGCCCCGTGAGTGAGCTGCATTTTTGCCCACGGAGGGCTATCCAAATCTATCGTAAAGTGAACATCCTGAGCAGCGTAAAGAACCGTCGTGCTGATTGACGAAAATCACAGCAACACCTTCTCTATCCCACCTTGATTAGCCTTGGCCACATAATCCTGCATCCAGTTCTTCCCCAGCAGATGCTTGGCCATCTCTATCACGATGTAATCCGCCTGCACACCCGTATCCTCGCCATAGCGCATCAAACCTTGCAGGCATGATGGGCATGAAGTGAGGATTTTGACTTCCTGCTCTGGTGCGCCCGGGGTTAAGCCCATTTTTACCATGCCTTTTTCCAGTTCTTCCTGCTTGCGCATTTTGACCTGCGTGGAAATATCAGGGCGGGCAACAGCGAAGGAGCCGGATTCGCCGCAGCAACGGTCGTTCAGCGCAACGCCTTCACCCATGAGCTGATTTACCACCTTCAGGGGAGCATAGGTCTTCATCGGGCTGTGGCAGGGGTCGTGATACATATATCGCGTGCCCGTGACACCCTCCAGCTTCAGCCCCTTCTCCATCAGGTACTCGTGGATGTCGAGCAGGCGGCAGCCCGGGAAAATCTTCTCGAATTCATACTTCTGCAGCTGGTCCATACATGTACCGCAAGAAACAATCACGGTCTTGATATCCAGATAGTTCAGCGTATTGGCAATGCGGTGGAACTGCACGCGATTTTCCGCGGTAATCTGCTGGCCTTTGTCGTGATTTCCTGATGCGGTCTGCGGGTAGCCGCAGCACAAATAGCCCGGCGGCAGCACAGTAATGGCGCCTGTTTCATACAGCATGGCTTGCGTGGCCAGGCCCACTTGCGAAAATAACCGCTCCGAACCGCAGCCGGGGAAATAGAACACGGCATCGGAATCATCATTGGTCTTTTGCGGATTGCGAA
>JBDTOX010000114.1:0-1667 GCA_039933015.1 Methylophilaceae bacterium | reverse complement strand
TTTTACTGGGTGATGGGTCTTGGCCTAGTCAATCTCTGCGTCATTCTTTTATCCAACTTTATCCTGCCTGGCCGCGTCGCCATTCCGGTGGCGTGGATTATTCTTCTATTCGCCGCCTTTAGCCTGGCCTCGCAATTTGAAGCCTGGAAGGCTAATCGCACCAGGTTATCGAGAGGCAACATCATTTTCTGGATAATTGTTGCCTGCCTGGGCATCAATCTTGTAGGTAACGCATTACCCCACCCGCCAGGCTATAACTCTGAACAAAATGCGGTGGCATGGATCAAGCAAAATACCGGAAAGGACAGCAGGGTTTTTTATGACACCCCCAGGCTCAGGTATTACGCCGGAGAGCCGTTTGTTGACAGGGGCATAGCCAGCTGGGACAGGGTCACCAAGGCGGTATCAGAAGGGGAAGTCAGCCACTATGACTACCTGGTGATACACACGAACACCCAATCCCCGGAACAGCAGCAATATCTTGCTACTGCATTACGGCCACACCAGCTAGTTGCGACCGTTGCCACCACATCAAAGCACAAAAAGATATTGATTTTTGCGCTTGATAAAGCAGATCAGGTCAGCCATTAATAGGGTTTATCAAGCGCCTAAATTGTTAATTTACGCTCCTGCAATATGGCCCTAATCACGTTACACTCTGCCTGATTACGGTCTATGGACCGTGTCAGCTTTCTATGCATTTTGCCAAAACAGAACCATGCGCAGAACTTCAGCCCCCATAGTCTCAAGGCCGATTCAAGATAGGCTCTGCGCAGAAGCCGTGCGGCATCACAAGGCGTATAGTGCTTTAGGCAGAATTGGTAAAAACCACGCTTCTTTCTGTATCGCGTGTCATAGAAACGTGACCCGGATTCGCTGGCCCCACCCCAGTGATCAACCTGCACGGCGTGCAGGCACGCAACAGCGTACCCCGCCTGCCTTAATCTCAGGCAAATATCGGTATCTTCTCCATAGAGGAAAAAATCGCTGTCAAAGCCGCCGACCTGCCGATATACCTCTGCGCGGAACATCATGCATGCCCCCAGAATCCAGGCAATACCTCCCGGCAAACCGCTTAGCGCGGCGGTTTCCCGCAACTTATTTTGCGCAGGGTAATAGTGCTTTGGCAAAACCCGCTTATTGCGCCTTGATTCTAGGATATCAGGGCCTAGCACCCCGATTTCCGAGTGTTGTGCCAAGTGGGTGCTAAGCCTGGCGATAGCATCAACGCTAAGCAGCTGGATATCTGGGTTGATCGCAAGGATAAAATCGCCCGTCGCCATGGACGCAGCCAGGTTGTTGGCCTTGGCAAAGCCATCGTTGTTCGGGTTTTCAATTAATTTGATGCCAGGATGCGCGGCACGAATGCGCGCTACGCTGTCGTCACCGCTCGCATTATCTACCACCAGGATTTCAAGGTTTACATCCTGCTGCTCCAGCAGGGAGTGCACACAAGTAATGGCATGCTCCGCCGAGCGATAATTGACGATGATCGCCGAGACTTTAGGTATTGAAGTTGCCATGATGCTAGATGAATTAATTCTGGTAAAAATCCCGGTACCAGTGCACGAACCTCGCTATGCCTTCCTTCAACGGGGTGTTGGGCTTAAACCCAACCCAGCTCTCGAGCGCATGCGTATCGGCTGACGTGGCCTGCACATCGCCCG
>JBDTOX010000113.1:0-11457 GCA_039933015.1 Methylophilaceae bacterium | reverse complement strand
AGCAGACCAAATGCCAGCCCTGGCATTGACCGATCTCAGCAATCTCTTCGGCGCGGTAAAATTCTACAAAGCTGCGCGTGATAAAGGCATCAAGCCCCTATTAGGTTGTGATATATGGCTGGAAAACGACGCCAATCGGGATCAGCCATATCGCCTGCTGTTACTATGCCAATCGCAAGCGGGATATTTACGCTTGTGCCAATTGCTCACACAGGCCTATCTGCATAATCAATATCGTGGCCGTGCCGAGATCAAACGACAGTGGTTGATCGATGGCGGTACGGATGGACTGATTTTGCTTTCTGGTGCTATGGCGGGAGATATCGGCCAGGCTTTGCTACAGGACAATATGCGTTCTGCCCAGCAACTGGCTGTGGATTGGGGGGCTTTATTTCCCCAGCGTTTTTATATTGAATTGCAACGTGCCGGCCACGTTCAGCAAGAAGCTTATATTTCTCGTGCGCTGGCTATAGCCGAACAACTCCATCTGCCGGTAGTGGCCACCCATCCTCTACAGTTTATTGATACAGAGGATTTTAAGGCACATGAAGCCCGCGTCTGTATTGCCGAAGGCTATGTGCTGGCCGATAAACGTCGCCCTAAAAGCTTTACCGCCGAGCAGTATTTCAAAACGCAGGCTGAGATGTCCGCTTTGTTTGCGGATATTCCGGAAGCGCTGGCCAACAGCGTTGAGATTGCCAAGCGCTGCAACTTAACCCTCACTCTGGGTAAAAATTATCTGCCGCAATTTCCCACGCCCAACGGCGAGACGCTGGAGGATTATCTAGTTGCACAATCACATGAAGGTTTATTAAAGCGCTTGCAAGTGCTTTATCCGGATCTTGCAAAGCGTGAGGCCAAGCAGCCGGAGTATGAGGCCAGGCTGGAATTTGAGACCAAGATCATTATTCAGATGGGTTTTGCCGGTTACTTTCTGATCGTGGCTGACTTCATTAACTGGGCAAAACACAATGGGGTGCCGGTAGGCCCTGGACGAGGCTCTGGCGCTGGCTCCGTGGTGGCTTATAGTTTAGGCATTACCGATCTTGATCCGCTGCAATATGCATTGCTATTTGAGCGCTTCCTCAATCCTGAGCGGGTTTCCATGCCCGACTTTGATATCGATTTCTGCCAGGAAGGCCGTGATCGCGTTATAGATTACGTTAAACAAAAATATGGTCGAGAATCGGTCTCGCAAATTTCCACCTTCGGTACCTTGGCGGCCAAGGCCGTAATTCGTGATGTCGGGCGCGTACTGGATCTGCCGTTTAATTTTGTTGATGGCATTGCCAAGCTGATTCCCAATGAGCTCGGCATTACCTTGTCCGAAGCGCTGGAAAAAGAGCCTCAGCTCAAAGAGCGGCGCGAGCAGGAAGAGGAAGTCAAGGAGTTGCTGGAACTGGCTTTGCGGCTTGAGGGGTTAACGCGAAATGTCGGCATGCATGCCGGGGGCGTGCTGATTTCACCGGGGAAAATTTCGGATTTCACGCCTATTTATTGTCAAGCTGGCGGCGAGAGTGTGATCAGCCAGTATGACAAGGATGATGTCGAGGCCGTGGGGCTGGTCAAATTCGACTTTTTGGGCCTGCGTACGCTAACCATACTGGATATGGCCATGGCCAACGCCAACGCTCAGCGTGCTGCTCAAGACTTACCGTCTTTATCGTTCGAGACTTTGCCGCTAGACGATAAACCTACCTACAGCCTGCTCAAAGCAGCAAATACTACGGCCGTATTCCAGCTTGAATCGCGCGGCATGAAAGACATGCTGAAGCAGGCCAAACCGGACTGTTTTGAAGACATCATTGCCTTGGTCGCTTTGTATCGCCCTGGACCTATGGACCTGATCCCGGATTTCTGCCGTCGTAAACACGGCTTGCAGCGCGTGGAGTACCCGCACCCCTTGGTTGAGCCTATTTTGCGCGAAACCTACGGCATTATGGTGTATCAGGAACAGGTAATGCAGATTGCCCAGGTAGTCGCAGGCTTCAGTCTGGGTAGTGCCGACTTGCTGCGCCGTGCAATGGGTAAAAAGAAAAAAGAGGAAATGGATGCGCAGCGCGCGGGCTTTGTTGAAGGCGCTGTCAGAAATGGCACCTCCGAGCGTCAAGCCGCTGAACTGTTTGATTTGATGGAGAAGTTTGCCAGCTACGGATTCAACAAATCGCATGCTGCCGCCTATGCCTTGGTTGCCTATCAAACGGCCTATCTGAAGACGCATTACCCTGCTGCCTTCCTCGCTGCCTCGATGTCGGCGGACATGAACAATACGGACAGCGTACATATCTTCTATGACGATTGCGCGCCCAACAAGGTGGAAGTGCTGGCTCCTGATATTAACCAGAGTGAATTCCGCTTTCGACCTGTCAATGAGCAGCAGGTGCTTTATGGTTTAGGTGCGGTGAAAGGCACGGGCTGGGCAGCGATTGAGGTGATTCTGGCCGCACGTGCGCAGGATGGGCCTTTCAAGGACTTGTTTGACTTCTGCCGTCGCCTGGATTTACGCAAGGTTAATCGTCGCGTGATTGAGTCGCTGATCCGCGCAGGTGCTTTCGATAGGCTGGAATCTAACCGCGCTGCATTGTTGGCGGGTGTGGGCCTGGCTATCAGCGCTGCGGAACAGAGTGGCGCTAATAGCGGGCAAGACAGTTTGTTTGGTGCAGTAGCTGACAGCGTTGCGCATGTATTGCCTAAAACCCCGGCATGGCCTGAACAGGAGCGCTTGCAGTATGAAAAGGCAGCGCTGGGGTTTTATTTTAGTGGCCATCCTTATCTGGGTTATCAAAAAGAGCTGGCTGCTTTTGTGCGTGGTGGCCTGGCCAGCCTGAAGCCTCAGGAACAGCCGCAATTGCTGGCCGGCGTAGTGATGGGCATTCGTATACGTATGACCGGCCGTGGAAAAATGGCGATTGTGACGTTGGATGATGCAACTTCCAGAATTGAAATAGTCGTAGGTAATGAGTTGCTGAACCAGGCCCCGCACTTGCTTAAAGAAGACCAGTTGCTGGTTGTGGAAGGCCGTGTGAGCAACGATGATTTTTCTGGCGGCCTGCGGGTTAGCGCCCGCCGTTTGTATGATCTCGCTGCTGCGCGCAGTACCTATGCGAGTATGTTGAAAATTTCATGCAATGGTCAGGCCGATGCGGTTAAATTGCGTGAATTGCTGGTGCCATACTGCCGTGGGGCTGGTTCAGCGGAAGAGCGGCGGGGTTGTGCGGTAAAAGTCGAGTATCGCAACGCGGGGGCTCGCGTAGAGCTGATGCTCAGCGACCAATGGCGCGTAGAATTAAAAGATGAATTGCTGACAGGTTTAAAAACCTGGCTCAGCGATGAGAATGTCAAAATCCTCTATAATTGAGGCAATAAGATTCAAGGGCGCTAAGCATGAAAACAAGTTTTCTGGAATTTGAGCAGCCGATAGCTGAGCTAGAGGCAAAAATTGAAGAGCTGCGCTATGTGCAGGATGATTCCGCGCTCGACATTTCGGAAGAAATTGATCGTCTGCAACAAAAAAATCAGGCCATGACCAAGGAAATCTACGGCAAGCTCACTGCCTGGCAAATTTCCCAGGTTGCACGGCATCCGCAGCGTCCTTACACGCTTGATTATATTCAGGGCCTGTTTACCGATTTTGATGAGTTGCACGGAGACCGTGCATACGCCGATGATCCGGCGATCGTGGGTGGGTTGGCGCGCTTCGAAGGCCAGCCTGTCATGGTCATAGGTCACCAAAAAGGCCGTGATGTGAAGGAGCGTCAATACCGTAATTTTGGCATGCCACGTCCGGAAGGCTACCGTAAAGCCTTGCGTCTCTATCGGATGGCGGAAAAATTCGGCCTGCCGATTATTACCCTGATTGATACCCCGGGCGCCTATCCCGGCATTGGTGCGGAGGAACGCGGACAATCTGAAGCCATTGCACGTAATTTATATGTCATGGCAGAACTGAAAACGCCGATTATTGGCGTGATTATCGGTGAAGGCGGTTCCGGCGGCGCGTTAGCGCTGGGTGTCGTTGACCACCTGATGATGCTGCAATATTCCACCTACTCGGTAATTTCTCCCGAAGGCTGTGCCTCTATTTTGTGGAAAAGTGCAGACAAAGCCTCAGAAGCCGCAGAGACATTGGCTATCACGGCCACGCGCCTGAAAACCATGGGCCTGATAGACCGTATTGTGGCTGAACCCATGGGTGGCGCGCATCGTGCCCCTGAGGTGATGATGCAAAGCTTACGCCATGTACTGGCTGATGAATTAGGGCGCTTGCAGGCAAAATCTACAGTAAATCTGCTCGAAGCGCGTTTTGACCGTCTGATGAGCTATGGCAAATACAAAGAAGTCGCTGCCAAATAACCCCTCCAGTTCGCGCAGTCCTTCCAAAAGACCGGCCGGGCATCCGGCCGGGGATGTAGTAGAACGCCTGCAAACGCATCTTGAAAGTCTGCTTCTACCCCTTGCTCAATCAGGTAAAACCTTGCTGCTGGCCTTTAGCGGCGGACTGGATTCGCGCGTATTGCTGGAGTTGTTGGCGCTAGCGCGACGTAATCTGAACTTCGATTTGCGGGCCATGCATATTCATCACGGCCTCAGCCCCAACGCAGATGACTGGGCCAATTTTTGCAGCGCAACCTGTGCTTCCTTGAATATTCCCTTGCAGATCGAGCATGTGCAGGTCCCGCTCAATAGCGGGCTCGGCCTGGAAGCCGCCGCACGTAATGCGCGTTATGAAGCTTTAATGAGGGTGCCAGCCGATTACATACTGCTGGCACATCATGAGGATGACCAGGCGGAAACGCTTTTGCTGCAGTTGATGCGAGGTGCGGGCGCTAAAGGTATGTCTGGCATGGCTAAGCGGGACGAAGGCAGGCGTTTGTTACGGCCGCTATTGGATATTCCGCGGGCTGAGCTTGCCGCTTTTGCACAGCATCGTAGCCTGCAATGGGTGGAAGATGAAAGTAACCACGATGTGGGCTACGACCGCAACTATTGTCGTCACCAAATACTGCCTGTGCTGGAGCAGCGTTTTCCCGCCGCCAAGCATACCTTGGCAAGGTCGGCCGCGCATAGCGCTGAGGCCTCGCAGCTGTTAGACGAATTGGCGGAAATTGATGCCGCCCAATATCAACAAGGTCAGCAGTTGAGTTTGGCTGGGTTGACAAGCCTGTCTGAGCCACGTGCCCGGAACCTGCTGCGCTGGTGGCTGTCCAGTAATCAACAAGCATTGCCCGGCAGCCATCGATTGCGGGAAATGCTACGGCAATTGCTAAGCGCCAGGACAGATGCTGGCGTCAAGATAGCAGTCGATAGCGCAAATGGTGTGTGGCTCAGGCGTTATCGTGAATTTGCCTATCTGGAATTTAATGCAGTTACCTTGCCCATTGCTATGGTCTGGCAGGGGGAATCGGAATTATGCCTGCCAGATAACAGTCGCCTGGTTTTTGAGCAGAAAACAGGATGTGGGCTTGCTTTTGCGCGCCTGGGTATTAACAAGTTAAGAATTTCGCACCGCATGGGTGGCGAACGGTTTAAACCGGAATTAGCCAAGCCGACACGAACGCTCAAACACCTGCTGCAAGAAGCCAATATGCCGCCTTGGCAGAGGGAAAGGTTGCCGCTGATTTACTGCGATGATGTGCTGGCAGTTGTTCCCGGTGTGGGCGTGGCCTGCAGTATGCAGGCTGGCGAACAGGAACCGGGCTTGGTGATCGTCTGGCAGCAGGCTTGATGCTTATCTTTTTGAGGGCTTTACAGGTTTTCTGTCAAGTTCTGGCTGTAATACTTTCCATACAGTATTCAGAATCATAGGTTGTGCTGCTGCGGTAGGATGCAAGCCGTCATCCAGAACGAGTTCTGGTCTACCTGCAATGCCAGTCAGGAAAAATGTTACGAGAGGCAGGTGGTAACGTTGTGCAAGCATGGCATAGCATTCAGCGAATTGCCGCGTGTAATGTGGCCCGTAGTTCGGTGGAATCTTCATGCCTAATAGCACGACACGGGCTTTTGCAGCCTGGCTGGCTTCAATCATGGCTACCAGATTGCGCTGTATATCGGCCAGTGGTAAGCCGCGTAGGCCATCATTGGCACCGAGTTCAAGCAGCACAATATCGGGCTGGTATTGTTCAAGCACAGACTTCATGCGGCTTGCGCCACCGCTGGTGGTCTCCCCGCTGATGCTTGCATTGGCGACTCGATGCGGTAGCCCCTGGCTTTCCAGGTGTTGTTGCAGCAGGGCCACCCAGCCCTGATCGCGTGGTATGCCATAAGCCGCTGAGAGGCTGTCGCCATACACCAGGATAGTAGGCGCGGTTGCAGGCGTTGCTGCCAGGCCGGAGCTTGCTATAACAGCGTTTAAGACAATGAGTAACAATAGTCGGAATAACATTGGATGCGCACACCTTTAGCGGTTGAAGTCGTTAAACTTAATAAGCATGTTAGCAGCAGCGATACCCTGCTGACGATTCTGCACGATCTTGATCTGGTGGTAACACACGGCGAAACACTGGCCATAGTTGGTAGTTCAGGTTCGGGTAAATCCACCTTATTAGGCTTGCTGGCGGGGTTGGACAGCCCCAGTAGCGGGAAAGTGCTGATTAACGGCGACGATATTGGTGAGTTGGATGAAGATGGCCGTGCAGCGGTACGTGGGAAAAGCATGGGGTTTGTTTTTCAGTCGTTTCAGTTACTGCCTTCATTGACTGCATTAGAGAATGTCATGCTGCCTTTACAGCTGGCTGGCTGCAAGGATGCAAACACACTGGCACAGGCAGCCCTTGTCAGGGTAGGGCTGGGGCAGCGCTTATCACATTATCCCAGACAGTTATCAGGCGGGGAACAGCAGCGGGTGGCAATCGCGCGCGCGTTTGCACCCAAACCAGCGATTTTGTTTGCCGACGAGCCCACTGGCAATCTGGATGCCGTAACTGGCCAGAGTATCATTGAATTGTTGTTTACCTTGAATGCTGAAGTGGGCACAACGTTAATACTGGTCACGCATGATTTAGCCCTTGCCGAACGCTGCCAACGTGTTTTGAGGCTACGGGATGGCCAACTGCAAGTTGAAGGATTAAGCGAGGAATTCACCACTACATGATCGCCTTATCGCTGGCTTGGCGTCAATTACGCAGTCACTGGGCCTCAGGCGCAGTCCGGGTGCTGCTCCTGGCCCTGGTATTAGCCGTTGCCGCGACCACTGCCGTGGGTTTTTTCACCGACCGCATACAATCTGCGTTGGTGAGGCAAGGCGGTTTGTTATTAGGCGGCGATCTAGTCGTCTCCGCAGATCACGCGCTACCGCAAAAATACGAGCTGGAAGCGCGGCGACTCAAGCTCCAATCCACCAGCACACTGGCATTCCCCAGCATGATAGCGCAAGGAAAATTGAGCCAGTTGGCAGAGATTAAAGCCGTGAATGCAGGTTTTCCGTTACGTGGTCAGTTGACCATTTCCACCCAGGCAGACGCTAATCAAGTAGCAAGTGCAGGCAGTACAGCCAATACAATTCCAGCTCCAGGCACGGTCTGGATGGAGCCAAGGCTGGCTAATCTGCTGGCTGTTAAGGTAGGTGATAGCGTAGAGGTGGGCGAGCGTAAAATGCAGGTTGCTGCTATTTTGCAGCGTGAGCCCTCACGTGGTGGTGATATGTTCAGCATAGCTCCGCGTTTGTTGATGAACGCTGTAGATGTACCTTCAACCCAATTAATCCAGTTTGGCAGCCGCGTTAAATATCAATTGCTCATCGCCTCGGATGCAAAAGCCATTCAAGACTATGCAGCGTGGGCAAAACCACAGCTAGCGCGCGGTGAGCGTGTGGAAGATGTACGTTCTGCGCGACCGGAAATGAAAAGCGCGCTGGAAAAAGCGCAACAATTCCTGGGTTTGTCAGCCATGGTCGGTGTGATACTGGCTATGGTTGCCATGTTTCTGGCGAGCCTGCCGTATGTGCAAACCAGCCTGGATACTTATGCGCTCATGCGCTGTTTCGGCGCTTCCAAGCGTCTTATAGTGCGAATTCTGATGTATCAAACCCTGTTGTTAGCCTTGCTCGGTAGTGTGGTCGGGTGTTTGCTGGGTTTTGCTGCACAGGCAGGGTTGGCTGCGCTGGCTGGGAGGCTGTTTTTGGAAGCATTGCCAAGCCCAGGCTGGATGCCGGCGTTAAGCGGCATGGCCGCTGGCTTCGCTACTATGCTGGCGGTGGTCTGGCCACATTTGCTGCGCTTGCGGGATGTACCCGCTTTGCGTATTTTGCGCCGCGACCTTGGTGATCTGCACACCGCAGGCTGGTTAAGTTTCTTGCCTGCGGTGATTGTCATGGCTGGCATGGTTTTCTGGCATGCGGGGGATTTTAAGATAGGCAGTGTAACCTTGCTGGCATTTTTTGCTTTGCTGCTGATGGCAGGAGCGCTGACTTATGCCGGCAGCAAACTACTGCAGAAAATGTCAAAGGCGGGCCATGGTGCATGGAACAATGGCGCATGGAGCCTTGGCCTTGCTGGCTTAAAACGTCGCCCTGGCATGACGATTGCTCAAGTCATCGGTTTTAGTTTTGGGCTCATGGCGTTAATACTGCTGGCTTTAGTGCGCGGGGATTTATTGAGCAGCTGGCAGGCATCTTTACCGCCTGATGCGCCGAATCGATTCATTATCAATATCCAGCCAGCGCAGATAGTAGGCGTTAAAGTATTTTATACGCAGGCCGGCATAAGCAAGACCGAAGTTTTTCCTATGGTACGTGGACGGCTGGTGGCATTGAATAATCGTCCACTGGACACTAAAAAATACCAGGATGAAGGAGTCAGGCGACTGGCCGAGCGGGAATTCAATCTTTCCCAAATTGCACAGATGCAGACAGATAACCAATTACTGGCCGGCCGCTGGTGGCGAACTGACGAATATGGCAAACCCATGTTGTCATTAGAGCAGGGGGTGGCAAAGAGCCTGGGCATCAAATTAGGTGATCGTTTGACTTACGACATTGCTGGAACCAGGCTCACGCTCACTGTTACCAGTTTGCGCAAGGTGGAGTGGGATACCATGCGTGTCAATTTCTTTGCAGTGACCCCCCCTGGCGTACTCGATGCTTTCCCTGCAAGCTTCATATCCAGCTTTCATCTGCCGCTGGGGCATGAGGATAAGCTGAACCAGCTCATACGGCGCTTTCCTAACCTGACTGTGATTGATGTTGCCGCGCTCATGGAGCAAGTGCGCGGCATCATGAATAAAATGTCGCATGCGGTGGAATATGTATTTGGTTTTAGCCTGCTTGCGGGCATCGCAGTGCTGTATGCCGCGCTGGTAGCCACGCGCGACGAGCGTGTGCGCGAAGCTACCTTGTTGCGCGTGCTCGGCGCTAAAAGGCGTCAGGTGGTAGCGGCGGTACTGACCGAGTTTTTCTGTATAGGGCTGCTGGCCGCGATAGTGGCTACAGTAGCCGCAAGTGCTCTGGCGTATTACATCAGCGTCCGGGTGCTGAATATCCCTTATCAATTCAATTACTCTTTGGCTCTGCTGGCTTTGCTCGGTGCTTCTTTGCTGGTGCCATTAGCGGCCTGGTTTGGCGTGCGCGGGTTTCTGAATCAGACGCCAAGGCAGTTGCTACAAAGTATATGAGCCGGTTGTATACAGCCAGAGACTATTTACAATCAACACAATTCGACTAGACTTGTCATATTAAGTTAACATGTACATGTAGCTAATTGATTAATATAGACCTTAAATAGCATATGAGTGGCATGGCACTTGATATATCACAACGGGGTTACCAATATGAATAACAATTCTGGTGAACAGCACGAATGGGGAGCAGAATAAATGAGGGATATGCAGCTGTTTAATGCCAAGGCAATTTTTGCAGCGGTGGTCGCGCTTTATGCGCTGCCGCAATCAGCACTTGCGGAAAATAAAGCAGAAATCATGGAGACCGGCACTATTGAAGTGGTCTCTACTACACCATTGCCAGGCATTGGCACCCCTGTTGATCAAGTGCCGGCCAATGTGCAGGCGGTTTCGTCAAAATCATTGCAACAGCAGCATAGCCTGGATATTTCAGAGTATCTGGACACTAATTTAAGTTCTGTGAGCACCAATAACACTGTTTCTAACCCGTATCAGGCGGATGTTACCTATCGCGGTTTTACGGCTTCGCCCTTGCTGGGTACGCCACAGGGGATTTCGGTATTTCTGGATGGCGTGCGCGTCAACGAACCGTTTGGCGACGTCGTCAATTGGGATCTGGTGCCTGCCAATGCCATCGCCGGAATCAATCTTATTCCTGGCTCCAACCCGGTATTTGGCCTGAATACATTAGGTGGCGCACTGTCTCTGCATACCAAGAGTGGTGCCGGGTTCCCCGGTTTTTCTGCAACGGCTTCTGGCGGTTCCTGGGGACGGCGAGCTTTTCAAATGGAAGCGGGCGGGCAAAGCGGGGCGGTAGATTATTTTGTTGCTGGCAACACGTTTCGTGAAGACGGGTGGCGTAATCATTCAAATAGTGCAGTGGACCAGCTATTTACCAAAGTAGGCTGGCAAGACGACAAGAGTGATCTTGATTTAAGCATCATGCTTGCTGATACCGATCTGCACGGCACCCAAGCGTTGCCGCTGTCGATGTTCAATAACCGCAAGCAGGCTTATTCATGGCCGGACAGCATAGGTAACCAGCTGGCAATGATTAATCTCAAAGGCAGCCATTTCATCACAGACGACAAGCTGGTTGCAGCCAATATCTATTATCGCAAGAATCAGATTAGCGGTTCGAACAGCAATGTGGAGACAGCTACCACGGGGGAGATTATTAACAGCACTACTGATCAGGATGGTTTCGGCGCGGCTGTGCAGCTCACTTTGCTGGGCGATATGGGGAAACATAAGAATCAATTTACAGTAGGTGCCAGCGCTGATTTTGGCCGGGTAAAATTCTCCAGTGACATCCAGGATGCGATTGTCGTCGGCGATCATCAGACCGTTGCCGATCCATCAGACCCTGATTTTAGTCCAACTGTGCGCTTGAAAACCCGCAATGATTACTATGGTGTGTTTGCGACGGACACGTTCTCCTTGACCGAGCAACTGCACCTCACGCTCTCCGGCCGCTATAACGTCGCCAAGATCAAACTTGCGGGAGATAACCTGCCGGAAGGCACTTCGCTGGATGGAGATCATGTCTACAACCGCTTTAACCCGGCCATTGGTTTTAACTATAATCCGAGCAAGGCGATGGGCTTTTACGGCGCCTACAACGAAGGCATGCGTGCTGCGACTCCGGTGGAGCTTTCATGTGCGGACCCCGACCATCCGTGTGCATTGCCCAATGCGTTTCTGTCTGACCCACCGCTCAAGGCCGTTGTGTCGAAGACCTGGGAGGGCGGCATGCGCGGACAGCTTTCCGATACCCTGCGATGGAATGCGGCGCTCTATCAGACTGAAAATGATAACGACATCATTTTTATTTCCACGGTGCCG
>JBDTOX010000112.1:0-2728 GCA_039933015.1 Methylophilaceae bacterium | reverse complement strand
CAGGCGAGTAGCAGGCTCAAGGCCAGCACAGAGTAGGTTGACGCCGCCCCATGCCAGCCAGGCACCTGCAACCAAGGCCGCAATCACAATGCCCAGCCCGCCACCATTGGGTGTTGGCAGCACATGGCTGGAGCGGTGATTAGGCACTTACACCAATTGCCAGTGTTACGCCCGCCGCAAAACCAAGTTCGTCACCAGCTACGAAAGCACAATGCTTGCGAGCAACAACAGCCCTAACCCGATCATACCGACACATCCTCGGCGCTCAAGGCGAACGGGCGTGGCTTGAATCCAAAATCGCGCGTCGCTGCGCTGTGATCAAACACCAAATCACGGTTCATGCGCTCGGCCATGGCAGATGACCAATTCCGATAGCGCGGCAAGTGACGAAGGATTGCTACGGCAAACCGAAAAGCAAGTAGCGGTACAGGCAATAGGCGCACCGGTCGCCCAAGGGCCGTGAAAATGCGAGCAACCATATCGCGATAGGCAATGGCATCGAAGCCGGACAGGTTGTAGACATGGTTTGCCGCATCAGGCGCGTCCAACGCGGCTACGCAAGCGCCAGCGACATCTTGCGCGTGCAGGGGCTGGCGCAGGCCATTTGCCTTGCCGAACAATGGAAAAAACCCAAAACGCCGAATGAATCGCGCAATCTCGGCAATGTTTTTATCGCGCCCAAAACCATAAATCAGCGTTGGCCGCAGGATGATCCATTCCACCCCATGGCTTGCCGCCCATGTCTGCACGCGCGCCTCGGCATCTGCCAAGCGCAGGGCTATGGCCTGCTCTTCAGGGTCGGATGAATCATCTTTGGTAAAGCGGCTGGTGGAAGACAGTGCGACCACGCGACAGGCGCCACAGGCTTCGAGCATCGCGAAATGCTCCGGCAATACCCATATCGGCGCAACGCAGACCCACTGCTCAATTCCCACATCACCTGGCGAGGGCCGTACCGGTGGAGAGGGGGGGAGTTGCCGCCACTCTGCGCCAGTCTCGTCACGCGGCAAGACGCGCCGCGAAAACGCCGTTACTCGATATCCCGCACGCGCCAACAAAGGCAGTAGGCACACCCCAACCAAACTGGTCGCACCAACCAGGCCGACACGCTGCTTATCCACGCCCCAGCCCTAGCCATCGTCCTGCTCGCCGCCCAGTGTGGTAGGCCACCACTGCTGCAAATCGCAGCCCAACCCCGAGCGTGACAAGCCTCATCAACACACCTGGGTACTGGTTTCTGAAAAACTTGCGATAGAACCGCATCATCCCGTGGTGTTTATGCCATTCGACAAATATCGGCCGCGAGCGGCTGCAGCCGCCTTTGTCATGAACGATTCTGGCATCAGGTACAAATAGGATTTTCCAGCCCTTGCGGCGCAGGGACATGGAAAAATCCAGGTCTTCACAATGCAAAAAATAACCCTCGTCCCATCGCCCGACATCATCCATCGCGGCACGCCGTACCAGCATGCAAGCGCCGGAAATCGCCTCCACCTCTATCGGTTCAGACGGCAACGGCTGCTTGTGCAAGTGGAAATCGAAAAACAGACGCGGCCAGCGGCCAGCAAAACGTGTCAAACCAAATGCGCGTACAAAAGAACGCGATGGTGTTGGAATGGCACGCCTACCACCGCCTTGCTCCGTGCCATCAGGATCAACCAGCAATCCACCTACCATTCCAGCTTCAGGATAATCCTCTAATGTCTGGAACAAACGCTTAACAGAATCTGGCTCCAGCAAACAATCAGGATTGAGGAAAAAAACATAACTCCCAGATGATTGATCTGCTCCTATATTGCAGGCCGCCGCAAACCCAAGATTCTCTCGATTGCGAACAATTCGCAGCTTCCGTTCACCGGGAAATGCAGCTTCAAGTTGCGCCAAACTGGAATCGGTTGAGGCGTTATCGACCACAACCAAATCATCCACCTGGCCTAAGGCGGACGATACGCAGGCTGCAAGGAAATCGCCTGCATTGTAATTAACGATAATCAGAGAGACTGAATTTGGCATAAGGGCATTCGCATTCAATTATTTTTCAATTTTTCCAACACTGCGGCCCCTAGTCGGAATGATTCGTTTATCCATCGACCGCAAAATTTCGCTCACAGTTGCAACTCGGTTTAACTGAATCAGCCGCCGCTTATGCCACATCTTCGGCAAGCCCTTGATCGCATCCCACTTGGCACGCAGTATCGTTCGACCCTGACCGCGCAACATGAAGGCCACCATGACAACCAGATTCATCGCCAAGTGCAGCGGCAGAAACATCCAGAACAACACGCCCGGCATATTTTTTACATAAGTCCACACCAAATTGCGATGTCCGTGATACACGGCGAAATCGCTGTGTTGCCCGCCTGTCGTACCCGAGCCCACATGGTGCGCTACCGACGTAGGGACATAGAGACAACGATGTCCCGCAAGCCTTAAACGGAAACCAAGATCCACATCTTCCGAGTAGCAGAAAAAATCCTCATCGAATCCACCGGCCTCGACCAACGCGTTGCGGCGGTACAACGCCGCCGCCGCACATGGCGAGAACACCTCGCGCGCCTGCTCCGAAAAAAACGACACGGATGCGCCGTGCCCCATGCGCCACGCCAGCCCGCTCACGTGATAAACGTCACCCACTCCATCCAGCAACGCCGGATCAGCCGCAACCACCAGCTTGCTGCCGAATACATCGAACCCAGGATAATCGCGCACCGCCGAAAGCAACGCTTCT
>JBDTOX010000111.1:0-7112 GCA_039933015.1 Methylophilaceae bacterium | reverse complement strand
GTTTGACCTCTTCGCTGTTTAGTCGGTTCGCTTGCCAATTACTTACAACAACGCATTAAGCGGGGAACACAAGCAAACGGTAGCTGTCAAGAAAGCTATCCAGTATTAACGCTGGAAGAATTACGCGATTAATGTCTCACTCGTACGTTAAGTTGTATGGTGTCATCACAGCAGAGTTAGCACCTTCGTGCATTTTTATCAGCAGTGACAACTATACGACTGTAGCCAGGCTCTTTGCCGAAGGTACGTCGAACCCCGTATACCGGCAACGCGACCCAGTGTGCTACCATTTTTCTATGTCACCTACCATGGACCTCACATGAACGCCTCTCTAACTGTTTCCCCATTTTCCGACAAAGAACTCCACGCCATCGACGCCTATTGGCGCGCCTGCAACTACTTGGCTGCCGGCATGATTTATCTGCGCGATAACCCCTTGCTGAAAGAGCCGCTCCAGCCAGAGCATATCAAACAGCGCTTGCTGGGGCATTGGGGCTCGAGTCCGGGGTTAAGCTTCGCCTACATCCATATTAATCGCCTGATTAACAAGTACGACCAGGATGCCATTTTCCTGGCAGGCCCTGGCCACGGTGCGCCTGGCGTGCTAGGGCCAGCCTACCTGGAAGGAACTTACAGTGAGGTCTATCCAAACAAAGGCGAGGATGAGGAAGGTCTGCGTCAGTTTTTCAAGGAGTTCTCGTTCCCTGGAGGTGTCGGCAGCCACTGTACGCCCGAGATGCCAGGCTCAATCCATGAAGGCGGCGAACTGGGCTACAGTATTTCACATGCCTTCGGTGCAGCTTACGACAATCCCGACCTGCTGGTGACCGTAATGGTGGGTGATGGCGAGTCTGAGACTGGCCCGTTGGCCACCTCCTGGCATTCCAACAAGTTTCTTAACCCGATCCGCGACGGTGCGGTGCTGCCTATCCTGCATCTCAACGGCTACAAGATCAATAACCCGAGCATCCTTTCACGTATTTCGCACGAAGAACTGGATAACTTGTTTAAGGGTTATGGCTGGAAGCCCTACTTTGTTGAAGGCAGCGATCCCGCCACCATGCATCAGGCAATGGCGGCTACACTGGAAACGTGCCTGACCGAAATCCAGCACATACAGAAAGAAGCCCGTGACAGCGGCAAACCGATACGCCCGCGCTGGCCCATGATAGTGCTGCGCAGCCCAAAAGGCTGGACCGGCCCCAAGGAAGTAGATGGCAATAAGGTAGAAGGCTTCTGGCGCGCCCACCAGGTACCGCTGAGCAAAGTGAAAGAAAACCCAGAGCATTTGAAACAGCTTGAAGCGTGGCTACGCAGCTACAAACCTGAAGAGTTGTTCCAGGAAAATGGACAGTTACGCCCAGAGCTCAAGGCACTCGCCCCGCAAGGCAACCGCCGCATGAGCGCTAACCCGCATGCCAACGGCGGCCTGTTACGCAAAGCCTTGCGTATGCCGGACTTCCACGACTACGCGCTTGAACTGTCCGAGCCAGACAAGATAGTCAAACCAGGCAAAATAACGGCAGAAAACACGCGCCCACTGGGTAAGTTTCTGCGTGACATCATGCGCCAGAATATGCACAACTTCCGCGTATTTGGCCCGGATGAAAACAGCTCCAATAAACTGGATAATATTTATGAAGCCAGTAAAAAAACATGGGTTGCAGATTATTTAGCGGAAGATGCCGACGGTGGAGAGCTCTCGCCTGATGGGCGGGTAATGGAAATGCTGTCCGAACATACGCTAGAAGGCTGGCTGGAGGGGTATCTACTGACTGGCCGCCACGGCTTCTTCTCTACCTATGAAGCCTTTGTGCACGTGATTGACTCCATGTTCAACCAGCACGCCAAGTGGCTTGCCATGTCCAAGGCAGTTCCTTGGCGTGCACCTATTTCATCGCTCAACCTGCTGATTACCTCCACCGTCTGGCGCCAGGATCACAACGGGTTTACCCACCAGGATCCAGGCTTTCTCGACGTGGTCGTGAACAAAAGCCCGGAGGTAACGCGCATCTACCTGCCCCCCGATGTGAACTGCCTGCTATCCGTGGCCAATCATTGCCTGCACAGCACCGATTACATCAACGTCATCGTCTGCGACAAGCAGAAGCATTTGCAATATCTAGACATGGATGCAGCGATCAAGCATTGCACCAAGGGCATCGGCATCTGGGAGTGGGCCAGCAACGATGCGGGGGGCGAGCCGGATTTGGTGATGGCGAGCGCCGGCGACATCCCCACCAAGGAAGCATTGGCAGCCACCGTATTACTGCGCGAACACTTCCCGCAACTTAAAATACGTTTCGTCAACGTAGTGGATCTGTACAAACTGGTACCAGAAAGCGAGCATCCGCACGGCCTTTCTGATCGGCATTTCGATAGCCTGTTTACGCTGGACAAGCCGATTATTTTCAATTTTCACGGCTACCCCTACCTGATACACCGCCTTACCTATCGTCGCACCAATCACGACAATCTGCACGTACGCGGCTACAAGGAAAAGGGCAGCATCAACACGCCACTGGAACTGGCGATTCAGAACGAAATTGACCGTTTTACTTTAGCCATTGACGCTATCAACCGCATCCCGACGCTGCGGACAATTGGCGCTCATGTCCAGGAGAAGTTACGCAACAGGCAGATTGAATGCTGTAACTACGCCTATGAATACGGCGTCGATTTGCCGGAGGAAGATAGCTGGACGTGGCCATATTGAGCATACTCACTATCAACAGTGGTTCGTCCAGCCTCAAGGCGAGCCTGTTTCTCCCCGATGGCGAACGGCGAAACTTTCGCTATGAGCATATTGGTCACGGCTATCCCCGCGATTACGCCGAGGCGCTGGATGCTCTACTATGTGATCTAGCTAATGACCAACCGATGGCCATCGGCCATCGTTTTGTACATGGTGGAGAAATTGCTGACGCCGCACGCCTGATCGATGCTGATGAGCGGGCGCGGCTGGAGAGCATCACTTACCTCGCGCCGCTGCACATGCCTGGCAACCTGCTGGGCGTGGATTTGTGCGCCGCACGATTCAACGTACCGCAGGTGGCCTGCTTTGACACTGCCTTTCACGCCACATTGTCGGAGATGGCCTACCGCCTGCCGATTCCGCAGGCACTCAAACTACGCCGCTACGGCTTTCACGGCCTCAATTACGCCCATGTCGCGCGGCAGTTGCCTAAACTCCTCGGCGCAACCGCACAAGGCCGCATTGTAGTGGCACATCTCGGCAACGGCGCCAGCCTGTGTTTGCTAGAAAATCTGCGCTCGGTGGATACCAGCATGGGCTACACTGCAGCCGGTGGCATCCCTATGGGAACCCGTAGCGGCGATCTCGACCCTGGCATCATGCTGGAACTCGCCAGACGCTATGACGACACTGAACTGTCCACGCTGGTCTATCAAAAAATGGGATTGTTAGCGCTGTCGGATGGTGAAGATAGCGAAATGTCCGCGCTGGTGCATAGCGGCAGCAAGAGTGCCAAGTTCGCGGTGGAATTTTTCGCGCGCCAAGTGCGTGGTGCAATTGGCAGTTATGCTGCCAAATCCGGCGGCATTGATGCACTGGTCTTTACTGGCGGCATCGGTGAGCATTCTGCCCAAGTACGCACCCTGATTTGCGACCAACTGGCGTTGCTTGGGTTCGTGCTGGATGAAGCAGCTAATCAGGTACATGCAACGCTGTTAAGCGCGCCCTCCTCCAAACCGATTTTACTTGTCTCCGCCGACGAGGAAGCCGAGATTGCAAGGCTAACCGCAGATTACCTTGCAGCCTAGCCACAACGAGCACGGCCGGCAGCATCCGTGAAACCATGATGGCCTGTGAGGAGCAAAGCGGCCTCTGACTAGCGCCCTTTCATCAACAACAGATTGGCCACCAGCCCGGTCCAGCCGGTCTGATGCGCCGCACCCAGGCCCTGCCCGGTTTCACCGTGGTAATACTCGTTAAATAGCAATAGATCGCGCCAGTGCGGGTCATCCTGAAACGGACTGTCGGCGCCAAAGGCAGGGATCCTGTCGTTCTCATCGCGACGGAAAACGCTCGCCACGCGCTCTGCCAGCAGCCGGGAAACTTCACGCAGCGTCATCTCGCGGTTATCCATGCACGGCACTTCTACCCTGAAATTGTCGCCCAGGTATTGGTGGAACTTTGTCATGGTTTCGATCAGCAGGTAATTGACCGGCACCCATACCGGGCCGCGCCAGTTGGAATTGCCACCAAAAAGCCCATCATTCGATTCGCCCGGCAAATAGTCGATCAGCGCGCGCCCAATCGCTGGCAGCCAACCCAGATCGCGATGCGTGGCGTGGATACGACTCACGCTGCGGATACCGTGCGGCGAGAGGAATTCGTCCTCATTCATCAAGTGTTTGAGGATGGGCGGCAGCATGCGGTGGTTGGCCAGCGACAGCAGGTGTTCGCCACGCTCGTTGGTATGTGCCGGGCAGGCGCAGATGGTGTGGCCATCGAACATGCCGCCCGCGTGTGTCATCAGCATCTTTTCGAAGCGGGGCGAGGCTACGAGCAGGCGCGGCTCGACAATTTCACAGGCAAAAAGCGGGATGATGCCGACCATGGAAAACACGTCGATGCGGTGGCGGCTGCCGTCCGGGGTGACGATGATGTCCTTGAAGAAGCCATCGTCCGCATCCCACAGCGACAGGCCGTGATCCACGTTGCCAGCCATGACGTTGGCCATGGACAGGAACTGGCTGTAGCACTGCAGGGCAACGTCCTCATAATCCGGCTCCTCCGTTGCCAGTTCCAGCGCAATCATGGTCATGTTGAGCGCGAACATCGCCACCCAGCCGGTAGCGTCGGCCTGTTTCAGCCGGTAACCTGATGGCAGTGGCTGCGAGCGGTCATACACCGAAATGTTGTCCAGCCCCAGAAAGCCGCCCTCGAACACCCCATACCCTTCACTATCCTTGGCATTGAGCCACCAGGCGTAGTTGAGCAACAGCTTGTGCATCATCCGCCGCAAAAAGCCGAGGTCGCCCCTGCCGCGTTGCTCACGCTCCATGCGGAACACCTTGAGCACCGCCATGGCGTGCACCGGCGGGTTGACGTCGCCGAAGGCCCACTCATAGGCGGGAATCTGGCCGTTGGGGTGCAGCGTGTCCTCGCGCAGCAGGATTTCGAGCTGCTGCTTGGCGAAATCGACGTCCACCAGCGCCAGCGGCAGGGTATGAAAAGCCAGATCCCAGGCCGCGAACCAGGGGAACTCCCAGCTATCCGGGACCGACATCACATCCTCTGCGCGGAAATGGCGCCAGTAGCGATTGCGCCCCGCTTTGCGCGATTCCGGCGGCGGCACGGTGTCGCCATCCAGCCAGCGCGGCACTTCATAATGGTAGAACTGCTTGTTCCAGATCATGCCGGCCAGTGCCTGGCGCAGGATGGCGCGCTCCTGATCGTTATCCGGCAACAGGTTGCGATAGAAGGCATCAGCCTCGTGCTCGCGCGCAACGAAGATTTCTTCCGACTCTGCAAACGGCTCGGCCAGCACCCGGTCAGACAGCACCAGTTCCAGCGTTACCGCGGCGCCCGGTTCCACGCTATGGGTATGCCAGGCGGCGAACTTGGTGCCGGTTTGCGCCGGATTGACCGCGCCCTCCTCGCCATGCACCACGCGGCGATGGAAGGCATCTTTTACGTAGGGCGTGCGGTTGGGCTGCCCCCACAGCGCCTCGGTGTTGCTGTCGTTGTCAGTGAATAGTGGCAGCGCCGTCTGGCGGCCGTACAGATAGTATGCGTTGAGGCTCTCGCTCTTTGCCTGCACTGTCCACGCCGCGCCCTCGGATGTTGCGAGCATTAGTTGTGGCTTGCCTTCGGCACCTTCGCCCCAGGACCAGGTGTTACGGCACCATAGCGTAGGCAAAAGGTGCAGCACGGCTGGCTCCGGACCGCGATTGGTAGCGGTGATACGGATATGGATCTGCCCTGGCTTCGCCTTGGCGTAAGCTACTTCAACATCCCAGTAGCGGTTGTCGGCAAAAGCCCCCGTATCCAGCAGGCTGCAAGGCGGGTCTTGACGGGTGCGGCGCGCGTTTTCTTCCACCAGATGGCGGTAAGGAAAGGCATGCTGCGGGTACTTGTAGCGGTAGCGCAAAAAACTGTGACTGGGCGTGGCATCCACGTAAAAATAGACTTCCTTGACGTCCTCGCCATGGTTGCCCTGATTGCCGGTCAGGCCAAAGGCACGCTCCTTCAGGATGGGATCGACACCGTTCCACAGGGCAAGCGCGAAGCACAGCCGCTGCTGCTCGTCACAAATGCCACCCAGGCCATCCTCGCTCCAGCGGTAGGCGCGGGAGCGTGATTGCTCGTGGTCGAAATACTCCCACGCCGTGCCGTCCGCACTGTAATCCTCCCGCACCGTGCCCCAGGCGCGTTCGGCCAGATATGGCCCCCACAGATGCCAGTTTTCCTGCTGTTGCCGCTGTGCTTCTAGGCGTCGATACTCAGCGGATGCAGGATCGCCATTCAACAGATCACGTGTAGACTCGCCAGCCTGTTCCTGCGGAGTGACATCATGCTTGTGTTGCGTGCTCATGGGGATGCTCCTTGTTATTTTGCATCTGGGCGCGGCGCAGTTTCCACCAGGCTTCCAGTGTGCAGGCCACCGACCAGGCCTGTGCCGGACAGCCGCGCGGCGTGTGCGGCGGTTCGCCGTCGAAAATTTCGCTCACCGTACCCAGACCAGCCTGGTTGAGGTGCTCGCGTATCGGCTCCAGTCGTGACAGCGCCTGTTCCGCATTGCCGCTGACGCGATACTCGGCCAGCGCGTAATGTCCCAGCAGCCAGGCCCATGCCGTACCCTGATGATAGGCGCTGTTGCGTTCCCATACGCCGCCCTGATAGCAGGGGCGATACTCGGTGTCCGCTGGATCAAGCGAGCGCAGTCCATAAGGCGTCAGCAGGTATCTGGCACACTGGGAGACGACATCGTGCTGGGCTTCCTTGTCCAACGGACTGAATGGCAGGCTAACGGCAAAAATCTGGTTGGGGCGGATGCGGTCATCATTGCCAGCGGGACCATCCAGCACGTCGTACAGGCCGCCGTTGGCGGGGTTGATGAAGCGCTGGAAGCCTTGCCGGGCAT
>JBDTOX010000110.1:0-1779 GCA_039933015.1 Methylophilaceae bacterium | reverse complement strand
CTAGATGAAATATAGGCCGACCCTGGATCAATCGTCTTACATCGGGAGTTCTCTTGATGAACTTTATTGACGCCTGCAATAATGACTTTCTTGTGAGGTGTTGTTTTCTTATCCCAAACAAAGTCGGCCTCAGTAAATTCGACATGGCCACTACTGTCTTTCTTTTCCCCTCGAAGTGAACTGCTTTGTACCCACCCGATATGGCTGTTTTGTAGCCAATCTGGTTCTCTTACGCGAACTCTTGACCATTCGCCTTGGATACATTCCTCGATCACAGTAACTGTATTGTCGATTGTCAGGTACTGGATAGTCTTGAGAATTTGAGTTGCTTTCTGATTTATCAGCTTCTCACTCTTTGCGCTTGGCGCGGAACGAAGTACCACATCAGATCCGCTTACTCGGAGGGCTTGGCCCGATTTGGTACTGCTTGCACCGCAAGGTTCGGCCGACGTGGCCTGTGCTTCGCTATGAAGTAAAACTATGGCGAGTACGGCAAGTAGCGTGTTTGTTACTAGAGTTGGCATGGCGTGCTCCTTATGGTGACGCCCAACGTCAACGTAGACATCCTAATTGACGCTTTATTAAAGCGCCAAATTAGAACCTCATGGATTTTCAAAAATTAAATCAACAATGAAGCCGTTATCTCAATATCTTTTAGTGCTGCCTAAAATGGATATTGATAAACGGCGTAAATCAGCCAGTTTAATGATGGCTTACTACTTCGCCCGCTTTCAGCCTGTACTTGGTGCCACAGTAAGGGCACATGACTTGTCCGCTGGCGGCTATGTCCAGGAACACGCGGGGGTGAGAAGACCACAGCGCGACTTCATTAGTTGGGCAATGCAGTGGTAAATCTTTTGCCGTAACTTCGATTTCGTAGTGTTTATCGAGCTGCTCGTTGGCCATGCCGTTTCCTTTTTGCCTGGATTATTTGCCTGAATTAGACCAAGGTTAGCCAGTTCTGATGCTTGACGGATTTGCCTGTCACAGCATCAAAGAACATGGCTTGCAGTTTTTCCGTTACCGGGCCGCGCGTGCCAGCGCCAATCGCACGGTTGTCCAGCTCGCGAATAGGGGTAACTTCGGCAGCAGTGCCGGTAAAAAAGGCTTCGTCAGATGAATAGACTTCATCCCGCGTGATGCGTTTTTCAATCACATTGAGGCCGATTTCGGCAGCGAGCTGAACGATGGTGTCGCGTGTAATGCCTTCCAGCGCGCTGGTGAGGTCTGGCGTGTAGAGCTTGCCATTGCGGAGGATGAATATGTTCTCACCTGAGCCTTCAGCAACAAAGCCGTCCACATCCAGCAACAGTGCTTCGTCGTAGCCATCCTGCGCGGCTTCCTGATGGGCCAGTATCGAGTTCATGTAATTGCCATTGGCCTTGGCCTTGCACATGGTGATATTGACGTGATGGCGCGCGAACGACGAGGTCTTGACGCGGATGCCGCTTTTCAAGGCTTCATCGCCCATGTAGGCGCCCCAGGTCCAGGCGGCGACTATGACGTGGGTAGATAGCGTTTTGGCTGAAATGCCCATGGCTTCAGGGCCATAAAACGCCATCGGGCGCATGTAGGCTGATTCCAGGTTGTTGTCACGTACTGCGGCCTTTTGCGCCTCGATGAGGGTGGCTTTGTCATAAGGCATTTTCATGCCCAGGATATGGGCCGAACGGAACAGGCGGTCAGTGTGTTCCTGCAGGCGGAAAATCGCCGTGCCTTTATCGGTCTTATAGGCGCGCACGCCTTCAAATACGCCCATACCATAATGTAATGTGTGGG
>JBDTOX010000109.1:0-1795 GCA_039933015.1 Methylophilaceae bacterium | reverse complement strand
CTAGCGGTATTGAAGAGAAAGCCAGCATCACCCTGCGGTTTCTCAAATACAAAATACACGAATACGAAGTATTGCAGGCTGAAATCGAAGAATTGCGGCGTGATGCAGCTTCCAGCGAGCTCGCTAACGAGAGTACACCCACATGACAAAGCGCTATGCCATCATCCTGTGTGGCGGTTCTGGAACGCGTCTATGGCCGCTATCCCGTGCGCTCAGACCCAAACAATTACTCTCGCTCAATGGCGATGAGACGCTTTTGCAACAGACCGCAAAACGTCTTTGTAACTATGTGCAGGCGGCAAACTTGGTAACGGTGACGCATCAAGATCATCGTTTTGAAGTGAAGGGGCAGCTGGCTGAAATTCTGCCTGATGCAGTTTCAGGTGTACTGGCTGAGCCTTGTGCACGCAATACTTTGCCCGCCATAGCTTGGGCCGTGAGCAAGATTCATCACCAAGAGCCAGATGCATTAATTGGCGTGTTTCCTCCTGACCATGCGATTGATAATGAGGCTGCTTTTCTACAAGCTTGGCGCAGCGCCGAAATTGCTGCAAACCAAGGTTATTTAACCCTGCTTGGCATTACACCTGCTGAGCCTGCAACCGGCTATGGCTACATCCAGCCGGCATCTTTATTGCCGCTGGCTGATGCGGAGCTACCCATTCACGAGGTGGCTAGTTTTGTAGAAAAACCCGATCGGGCCAATGCCGAAAAATTTGTGGCCAGTGGTTATTTATGGAACAGCGGCATGTTTGTGTTCCGGGCCGATGTATTCATGCAAATGCTTGCGCAGTATCAGCCAGCAATTGCCGAAAAAATTGCAAGCCTGAATGAGGCTGACTTTGCAGCACAGTATGCGGGTTTGCCTAATATTTCGATGGACTATGGCCTGGCTGAGAAGGCGGATAAAGTCGCCGTCGTGCCAGTCGATATGTCCTGGAGCGATTTAGGCAGCTGGGATTCCATTTACCAACACCATGAAAAAACCCCCGACAACAATGTGACGCAAGGTGAAGTGATAGCTGTAGATACGCAAGACAGCTTGCTATGGAATGCGCATGGCCTGCTGGCTACGCTGGGAGTGAGTAATCTGGCGGTGATCCAGACTGCAGATGCTACCCTGATATGTGACCGTAGTCGCACAGAAGACATTAAAGCGCTGGTCAGTGCAGTACATACCCAATACCCTGAAGTAACGGAAGTCAATCGTACTGTCTACCGCCCATGGGGCACATACACTGTCCTGGAAGAGGGCGCTAATTTTAAAATCAAGCGCATTGTCGTTAATCCTGGCGCCAAGCTCTCCATGCAACTGCACCATCATCGCTCAGAACACTGGGTAGTAGTGTCAGGCCGTGCCAGGATTACCAATGGCGAGCGCGAAATATACATGCAGGAAAATGAATCCACCTATATTCCCAAAACCCATCGTCATCGCCTGGAAAATGCAGAAGCAGTCCCCTTGCAGATCATTGAAGTGCAGTGCGACGATTATGTCGGCGAAGACGATATTGTCAGATTTGAAGATACCTATGGAAGATCCGTCACACCATGAATAAAGTTGCTTTGATCACTGGCATCACTGGCCAGGATGGCGCTTACCTGGCAGAGCTCTTGCTGGGAAAGGGGTACATAGTTCATGGCATAAAACGGCGTGCTTCCTTGTTTAATACTGACCGGATCGACCATCTGTATCAGGATCCGCATGTCGATAACCAGCGCTTCATTCTGCATTACGGTGATCTGACGGATTCCACCAACCTGATCCGCATCATCCAGCAGGTGCAACCTGACG
>JBDTOX010000108.1:0-9127 GCA_039933015.1 Methylophilaceae bacterium | reverse complement strand
ATTTTGTATTTGAGAAACCGCAGGGTGATGCTGGCTTTCTCTTCAATACCGCTAGGCGTCAGTAAATACATATAAGCTAGTTTGTTTTTGTTATTACGGAAGTTGGTGGCCTTGAGCAGGCCTATTTCGATCAGCGCCTTGAGACAAAAATTTGCCTTGCCCAAGCTGATGCCCAGCTGCTGGGCGAGCTCGCGCTGGCTAATGGCTGGGTTGCTTTCCACCATTTTCAGTATCTTGTAGCGATACTCGTCCGTTAACATGCTGAGACTGCGTTCATAGTTTGAACGCAGTGTATCAAAAACTATTGCTCACGTACAAGCACTAACACTTAGCACTATAATTTCCTCAATATTTAAGGAGAGCATCATGGCATTGCATGTGCTGATTACAGGCGCCAATCGTGGGCTGGGTTTGGAGTTCACGCGCCAGTATGCGGAAGCGGGCTGGCAGGTATTTGCCTGCTGTCGCAATCCAGATAAGGCTGCGGTACTACAACAACTCGCAACACAACATCCGGATAAGGTGAGCCTGCACGCGCTGGAGGTTACCGATTTTGCGCAGATTGACCAGTTGGCGAAACAGCTGTCGGCGAGCAGCATTGATTTGCTGCTCAATAATGCAGGCATCTACCCCACTGGCAAAGAAGCTTTCGCCAGCATTGATTATGAGGCGTGGATGGAGACTTTTCGTGTGAACACCATGGCGCCGATGAAAATGACTGAGGTATTCGCAGACCACGTGGCGCGCAGCCAGCAGAAAATGATCGTGAATATCACCAGCAAAATGGGTAGTATCGACGATAACACCAGTGGTCAACATTACCTTTATCGTTCCAGTAAAACCGCGCTTAACATGGTCACCAAAAGCCTGGCCATTGATTTAACGTCTCGCGGCATCACCGTAATAGCGATGCATCCCGGCTGGGTGCAAACCGATTTGGGCGGCCCCAGCGCACCGACCACAGCAGAGCAAAGCGTATCTGGCATGCGCCAGGTGATCGCGCGCCTCACGGCAAATGACAGCGGTAAATTTTATGGCTACGACGGAAAAGAAATCCCCTGGTAAACCTGTCCGCAGGTCAGAAGCACTGCGCCCGCTGGAGTTCAAGTGCCGCGGTACGGCCAGCAATACCGTAGGCCGTTTTGAGCAGATCAATCGTGTTGATTATGATGATGGCTGGGGCAATCTTGATGAAGCGCTGGCACCGCTCGCCACCGAGGTCATTCTTGATAACACCCGCAGCATTATCAACTGGAACGATTCGCCGGACATCCCGTTTGATCGTTCCATCAATCCATACCGGGGCTGTGAGCATGGCTGTACCTATTGTTTTGCGCGGCCTACACATACCTATCTGGGATTTTCAGCAGGACTGGATTTCGAGAGCCGCATCCTGATCAAACCAGATGCGGCGCAACTACTGCGGAAAGAATTGGGAAAACCGGGCTATGTCTGCGCACCCATAGCGCTGGGTACCAATACTGACCCCTACCAGCCGCTGGAGCGTAAATACCGGATCACGCGTGAAATACTGGAGGTGCTGGCTGAGCACAAGCATCCGCTCAGTATCGTCACCAAGTCATCCATGGTTGAACGTGACATTGATATCCTGGCGCCCATGGCAGCACAGGGATTGGCGCGTGTATTCATATCCATCACCACGCTCGACAGGCATTTATGCCGCACGCTGGAGCCGCGTGCCGCTGCCCCGCAGCGTCGCCTGCAAACTGTGCGCGCATTGCATGCAGCGGGGATTCCGGTGGGCGTAATGACCGCTCCGATTATTCCTGTGCTGACTGATACCGAAATGGAATCGATACTGCAGCAAGCACAGGAAGCCGGCGCCAGCACTGCGGGTTATGTATTGTTGCGGCTACCGCTGGAAGTGGCGCCGCTATTTGAAGCATGGCTCAAGCTGCACTACCCGCTTAAAGCAGAACATGTGTTGAGTATTGTCAGGCAAAGCCGTGGCGGCAAAGCCTACGATGCGACCTTTCACCAGCGCATGCGCGGAACTGGCCTGTTCGCCGACATGATAGCCCAGCGCTTCAAGCTCATCACGCACAAGCTCGGATTAAATGCAGAACGCACGGTATTGAATACCAATTTGTTCACGCCGCCCAAACTCCAGCGGCCACAGCTGGATATGTTTGACTGACCTGCCTGGTTACCTGGGCTAAGGGTTACCCAAATTAATACGCGCCACCAGTAAAGCGTTTGATATCGCGTAACTGGCGTTTGGTTGGCCGCCCTGCCCCACGCTCGCGCTTGGCATGGTCGGCTTCACGCGTGACTTTGGCATCCTGCCGGCGTGCTGCACTCTCTACGGTTTCTGCGTAAAGCAGGGCGGCTTCCGGCGCGCCTTTGCGCTGAATCGACAACCCACGCACAACCACCTCAATTTCAAAGTCTTTGTTACGAATGCGTATAACCGCACCTAGCTTTACTTCCTTAGCGGGCTTGGCCCGGTCGCTATCCACATGCACCTTGCCGCCTTCAACTGCATCAGCGGCAAGGCTGCGCGTTTTGAAAAAACGTGCCGCCCACAGCCATTTATCCAGACGGCACTTGCTCTCGGCTTGATTGGATTTATCCATTGCGCAAGGAATGTAAGACGGAGGGGATACTATTCAAACTGTTTACTTCTGCGAGTACGTAGGGATGCGCTGGCTGGATTGCTTTCGCAGGCACTGCGAAATAGCTCCAGCGTGCGCTGTATACGCCCCATCACCGTTTCCGCACGATAATTGCCTTCTGCGTCGGCAGTGCCGGCAGACATGCCTGTCAGGTGCTCAATACCTTCCAGTACGTGGCTAATGACGTAAATATGAAATTGACCCTGCTCTACTGCAGTGACGATTTCCTCATCCAGCATCAGATGCTGCTTATTACGGCTGGGGATTACCACACCCTGCGTGCCATCCAGGCCGACTTGTTTGCATACCCGGAAATAGCCCTCTATTTTTTCATTAATGCCGCCTATCGGCATCACTTCGCCATGCTGGTTCAAGGCCCCGGTCACAGCAATGCCTTGCGGCAAGGGCAAGCCGGATAAGGCTGAGAGCAAGGCATACAGCTCGGCGCATGACGCCGAATCACCTTCCACCCCATGGTATTCCTGCTCGAATACCAGGGAAGCCGTCAGGCATAGCGGTGTTAAGCGGGCAAAACTGGCAGATAACCAGCTTTGCAGAATGAATATCCCTTTATCGTGATTAGGGCCGCTCATTTCAACCTCGCGGCTGATGTTGACTATGCCCTCATCCCCGGCATAACAGCGCGCGGAAATACGCACTGGCGAACCGAAACTGGCGTCACCCAGGTCGATGTGGGTGAGCCCGTTAATCTGTCCAATCTCGCGGCCTTGCACGCGTATCAGTAAATCACCTTCAACAATGGCCTCGCGCATTTGCTGTTCGATGTATTCATGTCTCGCCCGCTGAGCGGCAATTGCATCTTCTACATCCTGCAACTCTACCAGCTCGGTTTCACGTGAGTTAGCAACAGCCGCGCATTCCAGCATCAGGCCCTGCAATTCTGCAAAATTGGCACTTATGCGTGTCTGGTCATCCACCCAGCGCTGCATGGCGTGCAATAGCCGGGCTACAGCCTTGGCCGTAAAATGCTTAAGCTGGAAGTGGGCGCAGCGCTCAGCCACAAAGGCAGCTACAGTGTTATAGCTTGCGCTATGGGCAGCAAAGCTTTCGACAAAATCCACCTTAATGCGGAAAAAGCTGGCCAGTTCAGACGCCTCGTCCTGTATTGCGTAATACTCTTCAGGCGTGGCTATCAGGATAACCTTGACTTGCACCGGCAACGCTTCAGGGACCAGATAGCTGGCAGACCCATGGCCGGAACTACCTCCCGGCTCTTCAATCTGTACGCGGCCATTGCGCAGGAAGCGATGCAGCTTTTCCAGAATCTGCGGCCCATTGTGCTGGTCAGACACAATATCCCGCAGATGCAACATCAGCATGCCGCCATTGGCGCGCAGCAAATTACCTGCCCGTAGGCGCATAAAGTCGGCCGTATTGCCGGCATGATCCGGACTGCTCTCCATACCGCCAAACAATGATTGGAAAGTCGGGTCATCTTCATAAATAACCGGAGCACCCTGGGCATCACGATTATCCACCAGCAAATTGGCACGATATCGGCTTAATAAACCCTCCAGCGCATCCTCTGACTCGCTACTGGAAAGCTGGAATATCTCGAGATTTTCCAGCGCATCGCGCTTGAGCGCCTCCAGATATCTGCTAAATACGGGTATGTCGGGGCTTGCTAATTTGTGCAGCGTAGCGATTTGCTCATTGAGGAACAGCGTGGCAGCGGCTCTGGCTGGCTGGCTGATAATTTTTTCTGCGGGCGACTCCGCCTTGCCTTCAGCTTGCGCTGGCGTGACCGTCTCGCTGATTAGCGCCGGTAATGCCTTGGCAAGCTGACGCACATAATGATCCAGCGCTGTGCGCAACACAGCCCCCTCACCCGCCTTCAGATGTAAGGCCAGCGGTTTTTCAGGCACATCAAAATTATATAAAAAGACCAGATCCGAGGCCGCAGGGCGTTGCGCTGCAATTTCCTGCATGGTGCCTAACAGCAGCGAGGTACGACCGCAGCCCGGCTCGCCGAGTACCAGTAAATTAAACCCCGGCTGTTGCAGGCTCAAGCCGAACTTTGTGGCTTTCTCTGCACTTGCCTGGCCAATCCAGCTTTTAGCTGAGCCGGATTTTTTAGGCTTGCCCAACAGTTGCGAGGTATCGGCAAAACCTAAATCTTGAACGCTAATTTTGAGAGTGAGTTCTTGCGGGGTCAGGGTTTGTAGCATCTGTGGCTTCGAAGATTAAGGTTGGCAGGAATGGGGTAAATGTTTTTGTAATTGCTTAATTGCTAGGTTGGGTTTTCAGGTTGATTCCCGGTCCAGCGCTCGCGTGCGGAATCATCCGATGACTTTGCTTCCACCCAGCGCTCACCAACCGGCGTTTGTTCTTTTTTCCAGAATGGTGCTTCTGTCTTGAGGTAATCCATGATGAATTCACAGGCAGAAAAAGCCTCGCCGCGATGCGCCCCGCTGACCACCACCAGCACAATCTGGTCCGTGGGATGCAGTGTTCCTACACGGTGCACTACCAGCGCATCAAAAATGTCCCAGCGCTGCCTGGCCTGGTCAACAATACTTTCCAGTGCTTTTTCCGTCATGCCGGGATAATGCTCCAGCGTCATGGCAGTCACATGCGCCCCGTCGTTAAGATCGCGCACCTGGCCGACAAAAGCCGCTACCGCGCCAGTATCCGGGCGGTTAAGACGCATGCGATTAATCTCGGCGCCTGCGTCAAAATCTTCAATTTGTACGCGAACGGTCATATGAGCCCCCAGACCATCTCTAACCTCCGGTGACTGGCGGGAAAAACGCCACTTCATCACCAGCCTTGATCGTAGCGCTATTCGGCGCCAATGTCTGATTCACCGCCGCGCGTAATGGGCGGCAACCGTCAAATTCCTGCTGCCAGACATCCCCGCGCGTTGACAGCAAACCCATCAGGCTTGCCACCGTTGCCGTGTCTGGAGTGCAGTCGATCTCTTCACAGGACATGCCCAGCGTTTCGCGCAATCTGGCGAAGTAGAGTACTTTAATCATTCGTTACATCCTCATCAGTAACAGGCCCTCGCCTGCCGTTGATGGCCTCCATCATCAGCATCATGAGCCTGGGTTTGAGCGCTTCATCATCCATCAACTGGGAGCTGAAAGTAATGCCGAAGCGTGAAGCGTATTGCTGAATCAGCATAATGAGCGTGCTTTCGTCTTCCATGTTTACTCTTTTGTCTCATTCAATAAATCATCCAGATCTTCCACAGGCAGTGCGAGCGCAGCCTCGGCATCGCCTACCAGTTCTACGCGTTCAATCTGTGCAAAACGCCGCGAAATTTTCTGGCTCGTGGTATGCACATCCAGCGCATCTTCATGTGCCTGACGGATATGATCGGCAAGCTTTTTCATGCGTATGTCGAAACGGCCAAACTCTTTACCCAGCTTGCCGAGTTCATCTTTAATAATATGCACCTGCTTGCGCGTTTCCACATCCTTGAGCACCGCACGCGCGGTATTCAATACGGCCATCAGGGTGGTCGGTGAAACCACCCAGACGCGCTTGGCCATGGCGTAATCAACGACATCCTGGTGATAGGCATGAATCTCGGCGAATACCGCTTCTGCCGGGATAAACATGACAGCGCCATCGGATGTCACATTAGGAATGATGTATTTGCTGGCAATATCGTCTACATGTTTTTTGACATCGGCCTTGAACTGGCGTTGCGCCAAGCCGCGTTCAACTTCGCTGAGACCGCTTTCCAGCATGCGATGATAGTTTTCCAGCGGAAACTTGGAATCCACTGCAACCATGCCGGTGGGCTCAGGCAGAAACAGCGCGCAATCGACGCGCGTGCCATTTGCCAGCACATGCTGCATGGCATAGGAACTGTTAGGCATCACATTACGCACCAGCGCTTCCAGTTGCACTTCGCCAAACGCGCCGCGCGAGCGTTTATCTCCCAGTAATTCCTGCAGGCTCACCACATTGGTGGTCAGGCCATCTATCTTTTTCTGCGCTTCATCTATGGTGGCCAGCCGTTCCATCACGCGCACAAAAGTATCATTGGTCTTCTTGAAACCTTCGTCCAGCCTTTCGGAAACCTTGCCGCCTATCTGCTCCAGACGGCTATCCACGGCTTTGGTCAAGGTTTCGATGCTATTGGTCAGCTGCAGCGTGGCATGGCGCATGGTGTGCTGAATCAGTTCCTGCTCAGCCTTGCCTTGTTCCGCCAGGGTGATATGCAGTTTTTCGAGCACCGTTTCACGTGTTTTGGCCAGGCTATCGGCTTGCGATAGCTGCAACGCCTGCATGGCATCGCGTGTATCTTTCAGCTCTTGTGCCACGGCCATGCGCAGGCGTTCGCTGCTTTCAGCAGAAATCGTGTGCAAACGGTCGCCCAGTTTACTCAAGCCATCATGCAAGTCCAGCAACATGGCCCTGTGCTTTTCTTCCAACTGGGGCACAAGCAAGGAAGCCGCATCTGGCATACGAACAGAGCGCCATGCCAGCCAAATGAGCAACAGTAATGAACAAGCCGCGAAAATGAGGGTTAAAGTTTCAGTCATATAGGTGCAAATTATACCTCATGCCATACGACCTGACCTCTAATCAAACCGCACCTGCTTTCAAAGCCAATGTAGTCCCTCGCCTACAAAATTGCGGGACTTTGTGCCACACTCAGCACTCACCTGGATTCTGAACAAGGCGCCCCGTGACACGACTGCAATTACTTATCCGCCAATGGCTAGCCCACGTCACCAGACGCTTGCGCAACAACTTCTACCTCTATCTGGCCGCCCTGCTGACGGTACTGGTACTGCTGGATGCCGGCGTATTCCACGTAGGCGAAAATATGCGGCAAAAAGCCTTCGATATCATGGTGCGCAGCCGTGTCATCGTGCCCCAACCCGACAAGGACATCGTCATCGTTGACGTCAACGAAGCCAGCTTGGCCGCCATGGCCAAGGAATATGGGCGCTGGCCATGGCCACGGCAGGTGTTCGGCGAGTTTCTGGAGAACATCGAGGCGCAAAATCCAAAAGCTGTCGTATTTGATATTTTGTTCAGCGATGCCGATGTCTATAATCCGGATAGCGATACCTATTTCAACGATACTATCGCTGCCACCAGCAACACCTTCTTCCCCTTCCTGCGCCTGCCGCAAGCCAACGACAAACTAAGCGCCGTCAAGCCCGGCATGATTCCTGGCATAAGCGCAAGCCAGCCCGGCCAGTCCGACCCTAATGCCACGATTGCCGTCGTGTTGCCGCACTTCGAGGCAGCGCTTAATTCCAAACGCCTGGGCACACACAACATCTATCCGGATGCCGATGGCATCGTGCGCGAATACCAGCTTTATCGCGACGATTATGGCTGGCGCCTGCCCTCGCTGCCGCTTACGATTGCCAATACCCTGGGCTATGCCGTGCCAGACTCCCAGAATGTACTATTGAACTGGCGCGGCAAACCCTTCATCTACCGCTACGCCACGTTTAGCGATGTGATGCTGGATATGAGCAGTAAAGTAAAAAAACGCCCGCAGAATGAGTTCACCGGAAAAATTGTCATTATCGGCTCCACCGCGCCCAGCCTGTTCGACCTGAATGCCACGACAATGGCAAAAATTTATCCTGGCGTAGAAATCCTTGCGACCGCAATCGATAACGTCAAGCATGGCGATTACCTGCACGTCTGGCGCGGCCCCGTGCCCTATATACTGATTAGCTTGCTGCTCCTATGGCTAACTACCGCAGCCTTTTACGTCAATATGGACAGGGAAAAGCTCACTACGCTTTTCAGCGGCAGCCAGGTGGGCTTGCTGGTGCTTTCCTATGTTGGCATCAACCTTACCAACACCTATCTGGACTTTACCGGCCCGATTACCTGGGCTGTAGCGTATTTCAGCGTAGCCAAGCTTTACGCCATGGCAACCGAACGTGCGCGGCAACCCTGGTTGGCATTTGGCCTGAAACCCGGTAAAGGCGATACACAGGCGCTTATTATGCCGATTCTGATCGACAGCTCCGAACCTTTGGGCAGTGCAATACTCAAAAAACTAAAGCGGCAGATCGCACTTGCCAGCCAGTCGTCCAGCAATGTTGATGCATTAAGAAGCACACAAAACGGACTCTGGGGGCTGTTCGGCAACATGGTCATTGTTAGCTGGACTTATGCTGAAACCCATGCTGAATATGCGCAACAAGCGAAGCAGGAGGCAGAGCGTGTAGCAGCACAACTACCTGCACTAATAGCAAGTATTGGTTTACCTAAGCACACCAACGTGCGTTATACCTTGCACAACAGCTCGCTGGCAGGCGACAAATCCATGGCTGGTCAATGGCGCATCCTGTTTGCCCAAGCCATTATCAAACTGGAGCATTTGGAGCCGGAAATCACTGAGCCTTTAATTTCCACACCCAGCGCTTCCAGACTTGAAAGTTCTGAACGATAGAAAGGTTCAACATGAATATAAGCAAACCCATTTTACTATTAGCCGTGCTCCTGCTGCCTGGCGGGGCATTGGCCGCCCCAATGGG
>JBDTOX010000107.1:0-30224 GCA_039933015.1 Methylophilaceae bacterium | reverse complement strand
CTGCTCAACCGGCTGCAGATGCTATTAATGGCCCCCTTGCACAGCCTGATTAAAATCATGCATTTAATTGCAGATAAAAATGATTATTCAAAGCGCTATGAACTTCATAGCGATGATGAAATGGGGGAGTTGGCCAAGGGGTTTAATCAGATGCTGGAAAAAATCCAGGATCGTAACAATTCCCTGGACACGGAATTACAGCAAAAAGTAGAAACTGAGAAAAGGCTTGATCGGCTGGCACATTATGACACTGTCACCCATTTGCCTAACCGGCATTTCTTTAATAGCAGCCTAGTCAAGGCTGCTGGTCAGGGATCGTCAAATGAAGTCAAGTTCAGTTTGATGTTTATTGATCTGGATAATTTCAAGATGGTGAATGATACGCTTGGTCATCATATGGGCGATATCCTGCTGCACAAGGTGGCGCAAACACTAAGAAATACCGTGCGTACCGAGGACATTGTTGCGCGCTTGGGGGGAGACGAGTTCGGGGTTATTCTCTCTAATCTTGCACGTGCGGAAGATGCTGCAAACATTGCGCGAAAAATTATTGCAAAAATCTCCGCCTCTACCAATCTGGGTGGTAATGAAGTTGTTGTAGGTGCCAGTATCGGCATCAGTTTCTTTCCCGCAGATGCAGATAATATAGATATCTTGATGCAAAACGCTGATACCGCCATGTATCAAGCTAAAAATCAAGGCAAGAATAATTTTCAGTTTTTCAATAGCGAAATGCGTCTCCGTACTCAGCATCGTATGACTATAGAGACTGACCTGCGTAAGGCACTAGAAGAACAACAGCTTTATCTGGAATACCAACCACAATTTGATATTAAAACACGCCATATCAAAAGCGTTGAGGCGCTGTTACGCTGGCAACGCCCCCAACTTGGACGCATCAGCCCACTTGAGTTTATACCTGTTGCGGAAGAAAGTGGGCTGATCGTGCCGATAGGCGAATGGGTATTTCGATCGGCCTGTCTGCAACTCAAGCAATGGCGTGCCCAGGGTTTGCAGTTAACCGTTGCAGTCAATGTGAGCGGCCGCCAATTTCGTGAAGCTAATCTGTTTGAGCAATTTGCCCATATTGTTTCCGAAGTGGGTGTCAGCGCTTCTTGGATAGAGTTAGAGATCACGGAAAGTACTTTGATAGACGCCTCTGAGACTACAATAAAAAAATTGAATGAATTTGCCAGCAAAGGCTTCAGGCTGGCAATTGACGACTTTGGCACGGGATATAGCTCACTCAGTTATCTTAAAAAGTTCCCAATTAGCATACTCAAAATAGATCGTTCTTTTATCTCGAGTATTGAGGATAACCCGGATGACAAAGCCATTGCCCATGCCATTATCGCTATGGCTGGTAGCTTAAATATGCAGGTGATTGCAGAAGGCATAGAAAATGAACAACAGGCGCAATGCTTGCTGGAGTTTGGCTGTGATCTAGGGCAGGGCTTTTTAATTAGTCCTGCAGTGGCACCAGATAAAATTCTAGCGCTCTGTAATAGAGCGAATCTAATCCTGGAACCATTCAATGCATCAGTGGCCTGACAATTACTGTCTTGGTTTTAATATACTTTAGGCTAAAATTTTTCTGCCTGGCTTTAGTCTCTACCTGAATGTCCCCGGTTTTTAGCGGCTAGCGACGGCTTTCGAGCAGTTCCCATCTGGCTAACACTTGCGATAACTCTATTTCAACGCTTGCCAGCTTTGCCTGCAGTTTCTGAACTTCTTGCGGGTGGTCTCGATAAATATCAGGATCAGCCAAGCTGGCGTTGATATTGGATAGTTCGGTTTCCAAGGCTTCAATTTTATCGGGCAGACTTTCCAGTTCCTGCATTTCCTTGAAGCCCAGTTTGGTTGCTGATTTTTTATGGGCAGCGGGCTTACTGTTACTTTCTTTACGTGCGGCTGCTTTAGTTTTTTCTGCAGCTTGTTCTGCCAAACGCTGCAGGGTAAAACGCTGCCAGTCATCATAACCGCCACCAAACTCACTTAAGATGCCATTGCCCTCAAAAGCAATGACCTGCGTTACCGTGTTCTCCAGAAATGCGCGGTCGTGACTCACCAGGAACAAGGTACCTTCGAATTCTTGCAGCAGGCTTTCCAGCAATTCCAGCGTTTCAATATCCAGATCGTTAGTTGGCTCATCCAGTACCAGCACATTGGCAGGGCGCGCAAACAGGCGCGCCAGCAGTAGTCGGTTACGTTCGCCGCCGGAGAGGGACTTCACCGGCGAGCGGGAACGTTGTGGTGGAAACAGAAAATCTTCCAGATAGCTGATGACGTGCTTGCGTTCATTGCCTATCTGTACGAACTCAGAGCCCGGGCTGATGGTGTCAGCAAGCGTGGCTTCTTCATCCAGTTGTTCGCGCATTTGGTCGAAGTAGGCGATATTGAGGTTGGTACCGCGTTGAATGGTGCCGTTGTCGGGTTCCAGTTCACCCAGAATCAGCTTGAGCAGGGTGGTTTTCCCCACGCCATTCGGGCCCAGCAGGCCAATGCGGTCACCACGTAAAATACGCGTGGTAAAGCCGTTAATCAGTATCCTGTCACCGTAGGATTTTTTAACATCCTCAAGTTCGGCTACCAGCTTGCCTGAACGCTCGCCACTGTCCAATGTAAGCTTGACGCTGCCTTGGCGTTCACGCCGTGCCGCGCGTTCCAGCCGTAGTTTTTCCAGGCGCCGCACACGGCCTTCATTACGCGTGCGACGTGCTTTAATGCCCTGGCGTATCCACACTTCTTCCTGCGCCAATACCTTGTCAAACTTGGCAGCATGAGTGGCTTCAACGGCCAGCAACTCTTCTTTTTTAATCTGGTAATTGGTGAAATTGCCTATAAAGTCAGTGAGGTTGCCTCGATCAAGTTCGGTAATCCGCGTAGCGAGGCGGTCAAGAAAGCGCCGGTCATGGGTGATGAACAATACGCTGCCGCTAAAGCCGAGCAATAGGTCTTCCAGCCATTCAATGGCTTGCAGATCCAGATGGTTGGTGGGCTCGTCCAGTAGCAGAACTTCAGGTTCGGCCACCAAGGCGCGGCCTAGCGCCACGCGCTTGCGCCAGCCGCCGGAGAGCTTTGAAACCAGGGTGTCGGCATCCAGGCTTAAGCGGCTTAATACCGCCTCTACCTTGGCTTGTGATTGCCAGCCATTTTTGCTGTCCAGTTCATGCTGCAAATCCTGCATACGCTGCATAAGCGCATCAATGTCAGCATCGGGTTCGCCCATTTGATGTGATACCTCATGGTATTCCACCAGTACTTTCTGCAAATCGCCCAAGCCTTCGGCAACAGCCTCAAACACAGTATGGGTAGATACCAATGCGGGTTCTTGCGGCACATACACAATGCGTACGCCAGGTGCACGCCATATTGTGCCGTCATCCAGCTTGCTTTCGCCCGCAATGACTTTAAGCAGGCTGGATTTGCCCGCGCCATTGCGGCCAATCAGGCCGACACGCTCGCCAGGATCGAGCTGAAAAGCAGCCTGATCCAGTAATGGATGGTGACCGAAGGCCAATGAGGCATTATCCAGGGTGATGTAAGGCATTTAGCTGTTTAACTTTCTAATACTTGGCTGGCTGTTGTTTTCCCGGCTCATTTGCCGAGCATTGCGCGAATCTGCGCCATTCTTTCCTTGCCATGTTCCTTGCTGGTGGCGGGGTCAGCCGTTGGGCTGCCGAAATGACGCACATCGTCTTGCGGCAGTTCGGCGATAAAACGGCTGGGCTCGCAGCTTGCTGTCTCTCCGGCCCTTTTTCTCTTGCGGCACCAGGAAATATTGAGCGATTTCTGCGCGCGCGTAATACCTACATACATGAGCCTACGCTCTTCCTCGATCTTGCCGTTATCCACACTTTCACGATGCGGGAGAATGCCTTCTTCCACGCCGATTAGAAAAACATGGCCAAACTCCAAGCCTTTGGCCGCATGCAGCGTTGAAAGTTTGACTGCATCCGGTTCGCCATCTTCACGGCCTTCGAGCATGCTCATGAGAGCAACCATTTGCGTGAGTTCAAGCAGTGTCTTTTCTTCTCCGCCCTCACCATTTCCTTCGCCTTTTTTCGTCAGCCAGCCAACAAAATCGAGGATGTTTTTCCACTTGGTCTCAGCTGCGCGGGGCTCTTCGCTATTGTAAAGAAATGCCTCGTATTGAATGGCGGTCAGCATGTCGTTGAGAATTTCGCCTGCGGGGTCACGCACGGCACGCTCTTGTACCCTGTGGATGAACTGGCAGAAAGTCAGTAAATCTTCTAACTGGCGTGTACCCAGATCGCGCTGAAAATCGCCTTCAAATGCAGCAGCAAATAATGACAGATGGTGCTTGCTGGCGTACTCGCCAAGACGCTCAAGCGTGGTATTGCCGATGCCTCTTTTCGGCGTGGTAGAGGCACGGATAAAGGCAGGGTCATCATCCTCATTGGCAATCAGGCGCAGGTAACTCACCAGGTCCTTAATTTCTGCCTTATCAAAGAAGGACTGGCCACCGGAGACGGTGTAAGGCACTTTATGGTTCCGCAGCTGCTGCTCAAAAACCCGTGCCTGATGGTTGCCGCGATAAAGCACGGCATAGTCGGCAAAGCGCGTGCGGTGCTCAAATTTATGCGCCATGAGTTTCATGACGACTGCTTCGGCTTCGTGATCTTCATCTCGCGCCGCGCTGACCTGAATCAGCTCGCCCGTACCAAGCTCACTCCATAGCTTCTTCTCAAATAGCTTGGGATTGTTGGCGATGACCTGGTTGGCCGAACGCAAAATGCGCACAGTGGAACGGTAATTCTGCTCCAGCTTGATTACTTTCAGGCGCGTGAAATCTTCCGTGAGCTGGCGCAAATTCTCTACATCAGCGCCACGCCAGCCATATATAGCCTGGTCATCATCGCCTACGGCGGTGAACCGTCCTTCGATGCCGGTCAGCATTTTTACCAGCTTGTATTGGCAGGTATTGGTGTCCTGATATTCATCTATGAGCAGGTACTTGAGCTTGCGCTGCCATTTCTCCAGCGCTTCCGGATGCTGCTCGAACAGCTCTACCGGCAGCTTGATGAGGTCATCGAAATCTACTGCCTGATAGGCTTTAAGCGTTTGCTGGTAGATCTGGTAAACCTTGGCGGCGGCATGCGTGAGTTCTTCATCGGCCTGCGCCTTGGCCTGGTCGGGCGTCATGAAAGCGTTTTTCCACTGCGAAATCTGCCACTGCGTCTTGCGTAATAACTGTTTATCCGTAGTTGCCAGCACATCCGCAAGAATTTTGAAGCTATCGGAAGAGTCAAGAATGGAAAACTGCGGCTTGTAACCAAGCAGCTGCGCTTCCTGCCGCAGCATCTGCAAGCCTAGCGAGTGGAAGGTGGCAATGGTCAGGCCTTTGCTGGGCTTGCCTTGGAGCAATTGGCCGACACGCTCCTGCATTTCACGGGCAGCTTTGTTGGTAAAGGTAATGGCGGCTATTTCTTTAGGCGCATAACCGCATTGCTCGATGAGGTAAACAATCTTGTGCGTGATAACCCGCGTCTTGCCGCTACCGGCGCCAGCCAGCACCAGCAGGGGCCCATCCAGATATTTGACCGCTTCGCGTTGTGGGGAGTTAAGTTTTGACAGCATTGCGGGCGCAAGTTTAGCCGTTCATGGAGTCAGGTGCCACTGCTATCTGCATTTTTCAGATGCTGCGGCTTATGCGGCCAGGAGGAGGCTGGAGTTACCTTGAATGGCACGGGCAGGGCACTGCCAACAACTCAGCGGCAAACTTATTTGATGCTTCCGGTTTTCACGCGCTTGAATGCCGGGAGCCATACTGGCTGGCTGCTTCCGGGAGCATGAGGCTGAAATAAGGGTCGATACTTAACGCTTTTTTGAACTGGATATTTGTACCAGCTATCCAGATAGGAAAAATTTCAAGGCGCTCGAAAGCGTCTATTACCAGATTGTGTTTTATGATTGGACACTTATGCATAATTGCAAATTATCGAGGGCAAAACACCATGTCATCCTGGAATCAAGGTCAGGTAGTTGAACATAAGCATTGGGGCGGCAGGCTGCATACTCTTTATGTTGCGGCCGACATCGAGCCTTATCAGGCGGGGCAATTCGCTAAAATCGGCCTGGAACTCGAAGGCGAGGTCAAAGGCAGGCCTTACTCCTTGGTCAATGCTCCGAAGACTAGCCCGCTGGAGTTTTACTACATCGAAGTGCCAGATGGCCCACTGACTCCCACGCTGGTGAAACTCAATCCTGGTGATTCAATTCTGGTCGCTCCGCGTGCCAACGGTTTCATGATTCTGGACGAGGTGCCGCAGTCGCGCCATCTGTGGTTGATTGCAACAGGTACTGGCGTTGGGCCATTTCTGGCCATGCTGGCTACAGAACAGCCCTGGCAGCGCTTCGAGCGTGTAGTGCTGGTATATGCCGTGCGCACACTGTCTGAACTGAATTATCAGGAGCGAATTGCCCAAGTGCTGGCATCACATCCTGAGCAGTTTGTGTTTATCCCTTTTGTCAGCCGCGAAACTACTGATTTTGCGTTACCAGGCCGTATCCCGCAGAGCCTCATGGATGGTCGTCTGGAAGAACGCGCGGGCATCAAGATCAACGCGGCAGACAGCCAGGTCATGCTGTGCGGCAACCCGCAAATGGTCGAGGATGTGACGCAGATGCTCATCGAACGCGGCCTGAAAAGACATCGCCGTAAAGACCCAGGGCAGATCACCGTAGAAAATTACTGGTGAGTCAGACGCAGCCGTGAACAAGTTATCGCCTGACCAGGATTTCCTCGCCCGCCAAACATGTATTCTGTGCGCCAGTTATCAGCACTGGACTGGTTTGCCGCTGGTCGAAGCAGTGCCGGATTCTGCAGACGCTGTATACCAGTTATTCCATGCGTCTTTTGCAATTGTTTCGCACGATACGCAAGCCAACCCCATCTTTAACTACGCGAATCAGCAGGCATTGAAGTTATTTGGCATGTCCTGGGATGAATTTACCCGCCTGCCTTCACGCTATTCTGCAGAGCCCATGGTACGACAGGACAGGGCCGACTTATTGAAGCGCGTAACGCGTGACGGTTATGTGGATGACTACTCAGGCATACGTATCGCCAAGGATGGTAGGCGTTTCATGATAAGGAATGCGACGGTGTGGAGCTTGCTTGATCATGAAGGCGTTTATTGCGGGCAGGCTGCCTTGATTAATGATTGGGCGCCTTTAGCGTAAAAAAGTTTGAAGTGAATCAGGATAAGCATGTATTTTATTTGCATAAAGCCATGACTTTTATAGTTTAATAGCGTAATTTATTTGAATTTGTGAATACATACATGAACGAACGACTCAACAAAACGTCGATTTGCAGTGTTGTTTTTCTCGACATTATTGATTACTCAAAAAATCCTGTATCAGAGCAAATCGATGATAAGACTTATTTTAACGCAATCATTAACGAAGCCATAAAGGACATTGCGCAAAATGACCGCATTATTCTTGATACTGGCGATGGTGCCGCGATTGCATTGCAGGGTGCGCCTGAAGAAGCACTGTTTGTCGCATTGACCATACGCGATGGCCTGCTCGGATATCACAAGGAAAAAGGCCAGCACTTGCATGTGCGTATCGGCATCAATCTGGGGCCGGTTCGAGTGGTTAGCGACATCAATGGGCGGCCTAACATCATTGGTGACGGCATTAACGTTGCGCAGCGCGTAATGAGCTTTGCCGAGCCGGATCAGATTCTGGTTTCGCGTTCCTACTATGAAGTTACTTCTCGCCTTACCAATGAAATCTCCGGGATGTTTTCATACTTTGGTGTTAGGCAGGATAAGCATGTGCGGGAGCACGAAGTTTATGTCATACGCTCTCCGGGGACAGAGTCACCAGCCTCGGTGCAAGATACAGTTGCTAACTTAGATGCCCTAGAGCAGGTCGAGACCGTAGGTGCATCTACACCTAGTTCAATTGATAAATATAAATTGGGGCTATTAGCGGGGGCACTGTCTTTGGCCCTTGCCTTCATTGCATTCTTGCTGTTGCATAAGGCGCATATGCCAGATATTGCAATTAAATTTACCACGCCTGCAGTAGCTGCTCCGCTAGCGGCGGAAATTGCGGGGCCGGCTCATGCGGTCGGAACTGCAACAGCGTCTTCACCATCTTCTTTACCATCAGTGCAGCAAATCTCTGCAAGTTCTAGCAACCCTGAAAACTCAATTGCCGAAGCCTCCAAAACGAAACTGGTTAAGCATACAAAGCCTTCATCCAATCAAACTAGCCACAAGAACAGCGAAGCTAAAAAGAAAGGTGGCGCTGATTTAGCGACCATTGCAGCCGCAAAAAATGCTGAGCCTGTACATAAGAATGCCTATCCTGAGGGCAATGCCAATCAGTCTGCCCGGAGTGATAAAGCTCATGCGGAATCTTCACCGAATACTGGATGGGAGACATTCAAACATAGTATTCAGCAGGGAAGCGAAACAAAATCCTGTACTCCGGCAGAGAGGGCTTTAAACCAGTGCCAATAGGGAGGATAGGAGGTCAGTCTTTGCTGTTCTCTGCTTCGTGAGTGTCGGTTTCATTGGAGTTGGCTTGTTCTTTTTGAGCCTTGATTTCCTGATTCTTTGCTAATATCAGGCTAATCATGTTACTTCGGCTTTCCGGTGTTTCCAGGCTAATGCGGCCCAGCGCGCCTGAGCGGTAATCCACCAGAAACGTCATTGCGGCTTTTTCCATATCCAGCGTGCCGCCTTTAAGCCGGTAGCCGCGGCGTTTGGCGACGGCTTCAACCACATCCACAGCATCCATGCCTGCTGTAGCAAAACCATAGCGCTTGGTGAGCAGGTCAGGGTAGCGTGCCAGCAGCACTTCGGCCAGAAAGGTCGCCACATCTTCATCAATCACGGCGTTGCGGCCAATGGCGTGGCTGGCGGCCAACATGTAGCCATCGCTTTCATACTGGATTTTTGGCCACATCATGCCCGGCGTATCGGTTATGCTCATGAGCTCGTTTAGTTCGAAACGCTGCTGTACCTTGGTGACTGCAGGCTCATCGCCTACCTTGGCGATACGGCGGTTGAGCAGGGCATTCATGAGGGTGGATTTGCCAACATTGGGGATGCCCATGATCATCATGCGCAACTGCTTCAGATGGGTGCCTCGATGCGGAGCCAGCGCCAGACATAAGCCAGGGACTTTGTTGGCGTCCCCCGGCTTTTTGCATGACAGTGCTACGGCTTTGACGCCATCCTGCCTGTTATAATAGTTGAGCCAGGCTTGTGTAGCTACGGGGTCTGCAAGATCGGCCTTGTTGAGGATCTTGAGGTTTGGCCGTTGCCTGTGCAGGCGCAGCTCGTGAATCATGGGGTTGCTGCTGGCTTCGGGAATACGCGCATCCAGCACTTCGATCACGACGTCGGTGAACTCCATGGTTTCGGCGGCTTTCTTTTTTGCTGCCGTCATGTGACCTGGGAACCATTGAATACTCATTATTTACCGCCGATGAACGCAGAAACGCTATTTTAACATTGGGTTGCCAGCTCACAGCTAAGTTAAACTAATACTATGACATTAATCCCCGAAATCAAGCCTAATCAGTCCATCGAGCTGCTCAAGGCGCTGCATATCCTCACGCGTGACGGAAAAATCAACCAGGACAGCCGCCGCAAGCTCAAGCAGGTCTATCACCTGTATCACTTTATTGAGCCATTGCTGACGGAAGTCATGGCTGAGAACGAGAACCCAACGCTGGTGGATCACGGTGCAGGGAAATCCTATCTGGGTTTTATCCTCTACGATTTGTTTATGAAACAGCAGCAGTCCGGGCAGATTGTCGGCATTGAAACGCGCGAGGAACTGGTGCAAAAGTCGCGCGAGCTAGCCCAGCATCTTGGCTTTGCACGCATGTCGTTCGAGCACCTCAGTGTGGAAGAATCGATTCAGTCAACAGCGTTGCCTGAACAGGTGGATGTCGTGACAGCGCTACACGCCTGCAATACGGCGACGGATGATGCGATCAGGTTTGGCCTGCAGAAACAGGCCAAGTTTATGGTGCTGGTGCCCTGCTGCCAGGCCGAAGTAGCGGAAGTGCTACGCCGCCATAAGAATGCATCATTCTCTAAAACACCGTTGTCGGAAATCTGGCGCCACCCGATTCATACACGCGAGTTCGGCAGCCAGATCACCAACGTGCTGCGCTGCCTGCAGCTTGAAGCGCATGGCTACCAGATAACGGTCACCGAGCTTGTGGGATGGGAGCATTCGATGAAAAACGAGCTGATTATTGCGCGCTACAAAAATAGTCCAAGAATGAACGCCCAAGTGCGGCTTGAACAGATTTTACTGGAGCTCAATCTGGAAGAAATGCGCGACCGGTTTATTTATTGACCGGAAAGAAAAAAAGAACGAAATGAATAGGGCCGGAATAATCATGTTCTGTCAATTTTAGCTGCTTGCGTAATGAACTGCTGCATACCTGGAGTGATTTGCTTTTGGTGATGCACCAATAAAGTAAAGCGGCGCCTGAGGCTGCCAAATATTGTGTTGAGTGTTACTAATTGTCCGGAACTCAGCATGTCAGCAACGACAAGGCGTGATAGACAGGCAATACCCAGACCTTGCATTGCGCTTTGTTTGATAGCTTCATGATCGTTGAATTCCAGGCTGCTCTTCAGCTGATTTACATGAGGAAGCAATGCCTGCTCCAGCGCTTCTCGTGTGCCTGAACCGGGTTCACGTAATAGCCAGTTAGCCTTCGCCAGGCGTGCCGGGGGTATTAGTTCATTGCCATATTCACGCACGATTGGATGGCTAGGGGCCGCTACAAACAGGAGTTCATCTTCCAGCCATGGAGTAACAGCGATTTCCGGTCGGTGGCATGGACCTTCTACCAAGCCAATGTCCACTTCAAAATTGGCTACTTTGCTAGCAATATCAGTAGTATTGGCTACGATAACTTGAAGCGGCGGAGTAGGGTCGCCTAGCGCGATACCCTGCGCACGCCAGTAGTTTGCAAGTAGCCCTGGCAGAAGATAATTACCTATGGTCAAGCTGGCGCCAATAATTAAAACACTGGGGCCAGTCCCAAGATATGATTGTTCCAAGCTTTCAGCACTATTCAATAATGCCATCGCTGGTGGCAGCATGGCGCGTCCATGATCATTCAGTATCAGCCGTTTGCCGACGCGGTCAAATAACTGCACATTCAATGTACGCTCCAATTCGTTTATTGCAGCACTAATTGCTGACTGCGATAGCGCCACCTGTTCGCCAGCCGCAGTGGTGCTGCCGCTTTGGGTAATGGCTATGAATATCTGTAGTTGCCTCAAGGTCAGACGCATTGTTTCCTCAGAAATTTTAGCAATACGATAAACTACCAGTTTTATAGGTTGATATTACAAATATAATCCATTTTGTTTGTATATATAAGTTCTGTAAAGTGCGATCCATACTTTCTTGAGGCACGGCGCAGCATGCACATATTTCTAAAAACTTATATACCCGGCATTTTATTAAATCTATCCATTGCCTTGTGCTCACTGCTATTAGCCAGCATCCCCTGGCTACAAATGCATGCTATAGGCCCGCTGACCCTGGCGATTTTGCTGGGCATTGTATTGGGCAACTCGCTCTATCCAAAGATCGCTCACGCTAGTGCCAGTGGTGTACTGTTCTCAAGACAGCGCTTACTGCAACTGGGCATCATTCTTTACGGGTTCAAGTTAACTTTTGCCGACATCGCGCATATAGGTGTCCAGGGTGCGGTCATTGACGCCTTAATCCTCACGACTACTTTTGCTTTGGCCTGGGTTGTCGGGCGTAAATTTTTTAAGCTAGATACGAATACCGTCATTATGATAGGCGCAGGTAGCTCTATCTGCGGCGCAGCAGCTGTGATGGCGACCGAGCCTGTATTACGGGGGCGTGCAGAACAAGTATCTGTGGCCGTCTCGACAGTCTTAGTGTTTGGTACGATCAGCATGCTGATTTATCCTGCGCTTTTTCAGTGGAATGCAAGCTGGCATTTTTTACCTGTGACCGCTGAGGGATTTGGTGTGTATACCGGCTCTACTGTGCATGAAGTTGCGCAGGTAGTAGCTGCTGCCCAATTTTTAGGCGATGCAACAGCGAATACCGCAGTTATTGCTAAAATGGTGAGAGTCATGATGCTGGCGCCATTCCTGGTCTTGTTGTCGCTTTACGTGACACGTGCAAAAGCTTCTCACCAGAACAGCGAAGCCTTACATGTAGAACAAAAGCCAAAGATCACGATTCCCTGGTTTGCTCTGATTTTTATTGCGGTTGCTGGACTGAATTCCTTATCCATCGTGCCACAAGGCATTGTTACTAGTGCCGTAAGTTTAGATACGCTATTGCTCTCCATGGCAATGTCAGCACTTGGTTTAAGCACGCATTGTTCAGCCATAAAAAAGGCCGGTTGCAAACCACTGCTGCTGGGCGCTATTTTGTTTGCCTGGCTGGTCATCGGTGGCGGATTAATAAATAGATGGGTAATGGCTTGAATCGAACGCCGTCGTCTATTTCTGCAAGGTGTTGGTCTGATGGGCTTGTCTAGCATGTCTGACACAAGCCGGACATGCCGCCATGCATACGCTGTCATTGAGGAATGGCGAGCGCGAACTGATTGCTGCTGCACATGTTAAAATCGCGCTCATTCTATGAGCAGCCCACACATACTCCCCGCACGCCAGATCATTTCCCAGCTTGAAGCGCAATTGGCCAACTGCATGTTGGCAGACCGCTTTCAGCTACGCCGCCGCCTGCAGCAAGCGCGTTCGTCGTTGGAGCAAAATAAGCCAGCTGAAAAGCTATTGGCGGAGTTGGCCACTAAAGTTCGCGATTCCTCGGCGCGCCTTGCTGCACGCAAGCTTGGCCTGCCTCGACCGGAATTCCCGGATGAATTGCCCGTCAGCGGTAAACGCGATGAAATCGCAGCGGCCATAGCCAAACATCAGGTGGTCATCGTCTGTGGCGAAACCGGGTCCGGCAAGACCACACAGTTGCCTAAAATATGTCTGGGTCTGGGGCGTGGTGTCAGCGGTTTGATAGGCCATACCCAGCCGCGCCGTATTGCCGCGCGCTCGGTAGCCTCGCGTATTGCACAGGAGCTGAAATCGCCGCTGGGCCAAGTGGTGGGCTACAAGGTGCGCTTCAACGACAAGCTGTCTGAAACCAGCTACATCAAGCTCATGACGGACGGTATATTGCTGGCAGAAACACAGGGCGACCGTTTCCTTAATGCCTATGACACCATCATCATCGATGAGGCGCACGAGCGTAGCCTTAACATCGATTTTCTGCTGGGCTACCTCAAGCAGTTATTGCCCAAACGTCCAGATCTGAAAATCATTGTCACCAGCGCCACCATTGATGCTACGCGCTTCTCAGCGCATTTTGACGGTGCGCCGGTGATTGAGGTTTCAGGCCGCACTTTCCCGGTTGAGATCCGCTATCGCCCACTGCAGGAGACTGAAGAGGACGAGCGCGAGGAAAAGATAGAAGAGGCGATTCTTGATGCAGTGGATGATTTATCCAGGCTAGGCGGCGGCGACATTCTGGTATTCCTTCCCGGCGAGCGCGAAATCCGCGACACCGCTGAGCACTTGCGTAAACACCACGTCAAGGGCGCGGAGATTCTGCCTTTATTCGCGCGGCTTTCAATTGAAGACCAGCAGAAGATTTTTCGCGGCAGCAATGGCCGGCGCATCGTGCTGGCCACCAACGTGGCCGAAACCTCGCTGACCGTGCCCGGCATCAAGTACGTGGTTGATGCAGGCTTGGCGCGCGTCAATCGCTACAGCCCGCGTGCCAAGGTCGAGCAATTGCAGATCGAAAAAATCTCGCAGGCTGCGGCACGCCAGCGAGCAGGGCGCTGCGGTCGTGTATCCAATGGTATTTGCGTGCGGCTGTATGCGGAAGAAGATTTTAACGCCCGCCCGGAATATACCGACCCCGAGATTTTGCGGTCATCACTGGCCTCCGCCATCCTGCGCATGGCTGCACTCAAGCTGGGAGACGTGGAGGACTTTCCGTTCATTGAAGCGCCCAGTTCCAGGTTGATCAGCGATGGCTATCAATTGTTGCAAGAGCTGGGCGCGGTCGATGGCCAACGTCAAATCACCGAGCTCGGGCAACAGCTTGCCAAATTGCCGCTGGACCCGCGCGTGGGCCGCATGATTTTGGCGGCGAAGCGCGAAAACTGCCTTGCCGAAATCCTCATTATCGGTTCTGCGCTGGCGATCCAGGACCCGCGCGAGCGGCCTATGGACAAGCGCGAGGCCGCTGACCAGGCGCATGCCAAATTTGCCGACGAGCGCTCTGACTTCATGGGCTTTCTCAAGCTATGGGCGTTTTACGACGAAGCACTTAAGCACAAGAAATCCAACCGTGAGCTGCTGAATAAATGCCATAGCCACTTTCTGTCTTTTCTGCGCCTGAAGGAGTGGCGTGAATTGCATGGGCAGATTGCGGGCATAGTCGGCGACATGGGTTTTCATCCGAATACGCAAGAGGCCTCCTACGACCAGATTCACCGGGCACTGCTCGCCGGGCTGCTAGGTAACATCGGCTTCAAGGATGGTGAATCCGATACTTACCAAGGCGCGCGCGGCATCCGTTTCAGCATCGCACCCGGTTCGGCATTGAAAAAGACGCGTCCCAAGTGGGTAATGGCGGCGGAGCTGGTGGATACCGCCAAGCTTTATGCGCGTTGCGTAGCCAAGATAGAGCCGGACTGGATAGAGCCGCTGGCGCGCGGGCTTACCGAAAGCCACTATTCCGACCCGCGCTGGGATCGCAAACCGGCACAGGTGGTGGCGTGGGAACGCGTGGCTTTATATGGCCTGACTATTGTGCCCAAGCGGCGTGTGCATTACGGGCCAATTAATCCGCAGGAAGCGCGCGAGATCTTTATTCGTGAAGCGCTGGCGAATATGGAATTCGACACGCGTGCGCCGTTCTTTACCCATAACCGCAAGCTCATCGCCGAGATCGAGGAACTGGAGCACAAGGCGCGCAGGCAGGATGTGCTGGTAGACGAGCATGTGCTGTTTGCCTTCTATGATGCCCGTGTCGGTCATGACATCGTCAACGGTGCCGCTTTCGAGAAGTGGCGCGAGACCGCCGAAACAGACAACCCCAGGCTGCTGCACCTGACTCGTGACGATCTCATGCGCCACGGCGCCGCAGGCGTGACGGAAGCCCAGTTCCCGGAGGCCTTGCAGGTGGGTGAAGTCACGCTGCAACTCAAATATCGTTTCGAGCCCGGCCATGCGCTGGATGGCGTGACTGCCACGGTGCCATTGCATCTGCTCAATCTGCTTGATCCTGCGGTCACGGATTGGCTGGTGCCAGGCATGATCCGCGAAAAAGTGACTTACCTGGTCAAAGCCTTGCCCAAGACCATACGCCGCGTGTGTGTGCCAGTGCCTGATTTTGTCACGCGGTTTTTAGAACACACGCCGGCCAGGCAAAGGCCGGTGCGCGCAGCCTTGGTCGAATTCATCAGCAAGCAGACCAGCCTTGCCGTGGCAGTTGCCGACTGGGATGGCGACAAGCTGCCCGAACACATGGCGATGAATTTTCGCGTGGTGGATGATGCCGGACGCGAGCTGGCGACAGGGCGGGATTGGACTGCGCTTAAAACCCAGCTGGGGCAGGCGGCACAACTGACTTTCCGCTCGGCTACCCCGGATATTGAGCGTGAAGGATTAAAACAGTGGGATTTCGGCGATCTGCCGGAAACCATTTCTTTCAGCCGTGATGGCGTCGCCTTGACCGGCTATCCCGCAGTGGAGGATTGTGAAGATTCCGTAGCGATCAGGCTGTTTGATACGCAGGCCGCGGCCATGGAGGCGCATCGTGCTGGGGTGCGCCGCTTGATGCGCTTCGAGCTTAAAGAGCAGATGAGGCAGTTGGAAAAGAGTTTGCCGGGTTTTAACCAATTTGCGCTGGTACTGCGCAATATCCTCAATGCGGACGACCTCAAAGAGGACATGCTGACCACAATCGCCGACCGCGCCTTTATCGGCGATGACCCGCTGCCGCGCAGTAACGATGACTTCATGAAGTTAAAGCAGCGTGCCCGTACGCGTCTGCCGGCAGTCACGGAAGCGCTGGCGCGGCAGGTACAGGCGATTGCCACTGAATATCAGCTGCTGACTGCCAAGCAGAGCCAGATGCCAGCCACCGTCAACCGCCTCAAGCGCGATGTGGAGCAGCAGATCCATTGGCTGCTGTATAAAAACTGTTTTAGCCGCACGCCATGGGAGCATGTGCAGCATTTGCCGCGCTACCTCAAAGGCTTACGCTTGCGCATAGAAAAGCACCCGAGCAACCCGGACCGGGATGGCCGCAATGCCCAGGCCGTTGGCGTGCTCTGGCAGAACTGGGAAGCAGCCGTCGAGAAGCAGAAAAAAGCCGATAAGCTCACGCCGGAGCTGCTGGATTTCCGCTGGCTCATCGAGGAGCTGCGCGTGTCGCTATTTGCGCAGGAGCTGAAAACGCCGTTCCCGGTTTCGGTGAAGCGGCTGGAGAAGATTTGGTCTGAATTAAAAGGCTAATCCAAAGCGCTAAAGCGGTTTGATTCCGCTGGGTTTTTCTGCACAGGTGCTGCGAATAAACCGCACCAGATCCTGCCCGCTAAAGGACCTAACCATTCGCTGCAGACGACGGTCTGCAGTTGCCGCTGAACTTAAACTTTCGGATTCAATACATGACTGTTGGGGCTGATTACTGATGATGGCGTGTCAGTTTTGATGCAGCCTAAATCTGCATCAACGTATCACGAATTTTCAGCTCATCTAAACCCTTTCCAATCAACACCACCCGCGTTATCGGTTCGTCTTCATCCCAATCTTCGAGCAGGGTGGGCGGATAGAGTGTGTGTTGCACCGCATGAATAGCGAGCGGGGCAGGCTGGTCTTCGGCATGGACTATGCCTTTCAGGCGCAGCAGTTTTTCGCCAAAGGTGGCGCATAGCCACTTTAAAGCGGGCTCAAGCTGACCCCAGCTAAGCGGCTTGGGCAAGGTGACGGTAAAGCTGCTGATTTCATCGTCGTGCACAGCTTGCGGCAGCGATCCGCGCGTGGCCTTGGAGCGGCTCGGCGCGCGCAGCCAGCGTTGCGGTTGGGCTTTTTTACCTTCCGCATCAAACAAGCCGACATTGATAATGAGCTGCGGATCTATATGACCGTGTGTGATGAGATGTTGCGTGGCGCCGGGGTTAAGTGCCTGCAGCTTTGCACATAGTGTGTCGAGTTGCGCTTTGCTTGCCAGGTCTGTTTTTGTAATCAGCAGCACATCGGCCACAGCCGCCTGTTTGCGTGCCTCTGCGTGTGCTTTGATTTGGCTTAGGCCGTAGATGCTGTCTATCGTCACTACTACTGCATCCAGCCTGTAGGTGGAGTCGATGACAGGTTCGTTGAGGAGATTGGCGAGTATCGGTCCAGGGTCGGCCATGCCTGTAGTTTCAATCACCAGACGTTTGAACTCGGGGATTCCGCCTAAGGCGCGTTTGAAGAATAAATCGCGCAGGGTAGCCGCCATTTCATTGGATAAGGTACAGCACAGGCAGCCGGAACTGAGCAGCACCATGTTGTCGGCGATGTGCTCGCTTTCCACCGTGCGCGCAAGGATATGGTCCAGGCCAGTTTCCCCCAGCTCATTAATGACGACGGCGGTATCTTGCATGCCGTCGTGATTAAGCAGTTTATTGAGCAGGGTGGTTTTACCGCTACCTAAAAAACCGGTGAGTAAGGTGACTGGAATGCGTTTATCCATTGGCTGTCTCTATAAATTCATTGTATGAGCGAATCGCGGTGTCGCGTGCTCGCTCATTCCTTGCCTATCTAATGATATGTCTTCGTCATTCGCTGCGCGGCTCCTAGCGCTTCATCTCATACAATGAATTTCTGAGAGACGTCCAACGAAGTGGAAAAATATGAAGCATCTTAACGGCTACCGTTAAATCATCAAAGACTAAGTGTGAAACCACGGTAAAATACGCACTCGCAACTTTTCAAGCACCCATGCACGTCCAATAGCGTGCCAAATCATGAATGTATTTTACGAAGAAGACGGCAGTTTCAAGGTAGCCTCAGTAATGTCTGAGAACCCTGGGTCACTGCAAATTGAAGCCCTCAGCGGTAAACGCTCCAAGATCAAGACAGCCAATGTGCTCATGCGCTTTGAAGGTGCGCTGGCTGGTTTCATGGAATCCGCGCAGCAACAAGCCGAATCGCTGGACACGGTTTTTCTGTGGGAATGCTGCGGTGAAGCGGAATTCAGTTTTGAAGCGCTAGCCAAGGATTATCATGGCCATGCCCCCAGCCCGATTGAGGCGGCTGCTGTGGCGATAAGCTTGCATAGCGCCCCCATATATTTTTACCGCAAGGGTAAGGGGCACTATAAGGCGGCTCCGGAGGATAATCTCAAATCTGCATTGGCAGCCGTTGAGAAAAAGCGCATGCAGGCAGAAAAGATTGCGGCTTATGTAGCGCAGTTAAAAGCCCAGCAGTTGCCCCCTGAGTTTGCCGATAAGCTGGACATGCTGTTTTACGACCCCGACAAGAATACGCTGGAATGGAAAGCGCTGGATCAGGCCGCGGCAGAATCGCATATCAGTCATATCCAACTACTGGAAGCCTGCGGTGCAATACCTTCAGCGCATGATTATCATCTGGGTGCTTTTTTGCGCGAGTATTTCCCGCAAGGCTTTGGTTTTCCGGCGCATGAGCCGGTTACTGTATTTCAGAAGCTTGAGCGCGCCGAGGCAGAGGCTTTCAGTATTGATGACAGCGCCACCACCGAGATCGACGATGCTCTCTCAGTGCAGCAGCTGGCCGATGGCAATACGCGTGTGGGTATCCATATTGCAGCCCCGGCTTTGGGTATTGCGATGGGCAGCCCGCTGGATGCGGTGATCATGCAGCGCCTTTCCACGGTTTATATGCCGGGCAACAAGATCACCATGCTGCCGGAAGCAGCGATTACGCCTTTCAGCCTGAACGAAGGGCAGTGGCGACCAGTACTCTCGCTTTACCTGGATGTTGCGCCTGATCTGGCTATTGTTAACCGACACAGCAAAGTGGAAATGGTGAAGATCGCCGCTAATCTGCGCCACGACCTGCTGGAACCGTATTTCAATGAGGACACATTGGAAGCTTCCAGCGGCCATCCTTATTGGGAGCGCCTCTCGCTGCTGCACAAGCTGGCAGAATCGCTGGAAAAAGCACGTGGCAAGCATGATCCGAATAAACCCGTTCAGGTTGATTACAATTTTTACGTAGAAGATGGCCGCGTGAGCATCGTGGGCCGTCGCCGTGGTGCGCCCATGGATAAGCTGGTGGCGGAGCTCATGATTGAAGCTAACAGCCAGTGGGGCGGTCTGCTGGCCGCCCATGACATTCCCGGCATCTACCGCGCGCAAAATGGCGGCAAGGTCTATATGACAGTCAAAGCCGAACCGCATCAGGGCTTGGGCGTGGCGCAATATGCCTGGAGCACTTCGCCATTACGCCGCGCGGTGGATCTGATCAATCAACGTCAAATCATCTCGGTAATCCAAAATGCCGAGCCGGCTTATCCCCGGCATAGTGAAGCCTTGACCACGGCGATGCGTGATTTTGACCTTACCTACAATGCGTACAATGAGTTCCAGACCCGCATGGAGCGTTACTGGTGCCTGCAATACCTGATTCAGGAGGGGCTGACAGAGGTCAGTGCCACAGTCTGGCGCGAAAACCTGGTGCGGCTGGACGGCGTGCCTTATATGACCAAGGTCCATAGCCTGCCTGAGTTGGCAGTAGGGACGCAGGTGCAACTTGAAATCAAGCGCATAGATCCTTTGCTAATGGAGCTGGATACGCGTTTTAAAGCGACCGCAGTGAAAACGGTTGAGGTTGCAGATATTGCGGTCGCAACACCAGCTGAAAACGAGATGAATGCCTAGTATGTTCCGTCTTGGCCCGCGTAAATTTGCCCGTAGTATTCATCGTAGCGTTGCAGAGGATTCCAGCGTTGATGTGAGCGAATCAGATGGCGTGCGTTCGTTGCATTTAGGCACAGATACTATCCAAAGCTCCATGCGCATCAAAACACCGTTTGAGCTGGAGCTGACCTATACACGCGGCATGATGGCGTTTCTGCTGTTTTCCAGCCAGGTAAAACAGGTGCTGGCGATCGGTTTGGGCGGCGGTTCTGTGCCCAAATATATTCATCACTATCTGCCTGAAATCACTACCCGCGTGGTTGAAATCAACCCGCAAATCATCAACATTGCACGCAGCCATTTCCATGTGCCGGAAGATGATGAAAAATTGCAGGTCATTGAAGGTGATGGCATTGTTTATTTGCAGGAAAATCAGACTTCAACACAGGTGCTGATGATTGACGCCTTTGACAGCAAGGGTATACCGTCGGATATGTGTACCCAGGATTTTTTCGACAGCTGTGCCGGAGTGCTAACAAACGAGGGAATGATGGCGATTAACCTGTGGGGCTCGGACAGGAATTTTGATGTGTATTTGCAACGCATCGAACAAAGCTTCCATCAACGCGTGTTGATGTTACCTACCGGACGGCCTGGCAATATCGTTGTCTTCGGCTTCCGTCGGGTACCGGCTGATCTGCGCTGGGCCAGGCTGCGGGAGCGCGCAAAAATGCTTGAATCCAACCATAAAATTGAGTTTCTGGAATTTGTTGAAAAGCTGCGTGATCATAACGCCAACACAAATAACAGACTATTGCTAGAAAGCGATATTGCATCATGAGTCAACACCAATTCTTTGCTACTTGTCCACGCGGTCTTGAAAGCCTGCTAGTGGACGAACTGGTCGCGCTCGGCGCCCAATCCATTACGGCGACAGATGGCGGTGTCGGCTTTGCCGGGGATTTGCCGCTGTGCTATCGCGTCAACCTGGAAAGCCGCATTGCCACGCGTATTTTGTGGCAGGTAGGGCGCGGGAAATATGCATCCGAGGATGATCTTTACAACGCTGCGATGAAACTCAACTGGCCGCAATGGTTCGATGTAGGTCGCGATTTCATGGTGAAAGTGACGGGCGTGAAATGTCCGCTCAAGAGCCTGGAATTCGCCACGCTGAAAATCAAGGATGCAGTCTGCGACCGCTTCCGCCAGGCTGTAAATAGCCGCCCCTACATCGATACCAAAGAACCCGATGTACGTCTGCATGCCTATCTGGCAGCAGACGAGTATCAGTATTACCTGGATACTTCAGGCGTGGCTCTGTACCAGCGCGGTCTGCGCCGCGCGAGCATAGAAGCCCCGCTGCGCGAGAATCTGGCTGCTGGCATCCTCAAGTTATCCGGCTGGAAGCCTGGCATGCCTTTGCTAGACCCTATGTGCGGCAGCGGCACGTTTCTACTTGAAGCGGCGATGATGGCGCTGGATATTGCGCCTGGTAGCGGCCGCAGTTTTGGTTTTGAAAAACTCAAAAACTTTGATGCGGTAGCCTGGCAGAAAATCCGGCAACAGGCGTTGGATAAAGCCAAGCCGGTTATGTTCCAAAAGCTCTATGGCAGTGACACTGATTTGCGCGCGGTACGTGTGAGCAAACAGAATTTGCAGCAGGCAGGCTTATTGGAAGCAGTACAGCTCGCTAAAACGGACATTACCGAAGTTGTGGCGCCGGCAGGCGAGGGCGTGTTGGTCGCCAACCCGCCGTATGGTGTGCGCATAGGCGAGGACGAGGAGCTGGCAGCGCTCTACCCGAAAATTGGCGAAACCTTAAAACGTAAATTTGCCGGCTGGAATGCGTATTTCCTCACGACAGATATGCGACTGCCCAAGCTTATGCGGCTTACGCCATCCAAACGTACGCCGCTCTTCAATGGCCCGCTGGAGTGCCGCTTGTTTGAAATTAAAATGGTGGCTGGCTCTAACCGGAAAGACAAACCTGCTCAGGAATAATTAGCCATGAGTGATTCATTAGATGAATTAAGACGCCGCCTGCAGGCTTTTGTGCAGGAACGCGACTGGGAGCAGTTCCATTCGCCGAAAAACCTGGCGATGGCCATGATTGTGGAGGCAGCTGAACTGGTAGAGCATTTTCAGTGGCTGACTGAAGCGCAGAGCCTGCAGATAGACGAGGCAAAGCGGGCGCAGGTCTCCCACGAAATTGCCGACACCTTTGTCTATCTGTTGCGTATGGCGGATGTGCTGGGTATAGATCTGATTGCTGCAGCCAATGCCAAGATAGACCTGAATGCAAAAAAATATCCCGCCGATAAAGTGCGTGGCCGAAACGATAAATATACGGCTTACGAATAAATAAAAACGCCAGTTAACAGCTGGCGTTTTTATATGGCTAAACGGTTTTTACTTCAATATCGGTCTACTTTAACGCGGCAAGAGCTGCATCATAGTTTGGCTCATTTGCAATTTCAGACACTAATTCACTGTGTAAAACCTTGTTGTTCTCGTCCAGCACCACTACCGCACGTGCGGTCAGGCCAGCCAGGCTGCTGTCCTTGATGGCAACGCCATAGCTTTCTGCAAAGGCAGGCGTATTGCGGAAAGTGGAAAGGGCTACAACATTTTCTATGCCTTCTGCACCGCAGAAACGGGTTTGTGCAAATGGCAGGTCGGCCGAAATACAAAGCACAACGGCGTTGTCCAGATTGCTGGCTTTTTGGTTGAATGTACGCACAGATGCCGCACAGGTAGGGGTGTCAACGCTAGGGAAAATGTTGAGCACTTTGCGCTTACCCGCGAAGTTGGCTAGGGTGGTCTCGGCTCTGGCCTTATCTGCCAGCTTGAAATCGGGTGCGGTTTGTCCTTTTTGTGGCAGGTCGCCACCAATCTGTACGGGGTTGCCTTTCAGGGTAACTGTGCTCATTTTGGTATCCTTTGTTAAGTGAATAAGTTAGTAAAAAGCTGATTGACGATTATATTTAAGAACAAAACAAAAACGCTTTATTAATATGCGGGTGTTTTTGCTTAATGCAACATTGTAAGCCAGGATAAATTCAACCCATCAGGTTCTTGCTCAGGTAAATATTTATTTGTATCGAGACCCTACAGTTTTATACGCGAATTCCGTTAGCTATAATGAACCTTTTTTGAGATTGACAATTTAATCTATTTGCTAATTAAGTGTGGCGGCCGTAGAAATTCTGGATAGAATGACATCAAAATACAAGCAGTGTCAGGCTTGATAATTAAAGCAACGCACTAAAGGGGGATTCTGGGTGGGGGAAATCAATCTGGCTGGTGTGAAAGTGATGGTGATTGATGATAGTAATACCATCCGTCGCAGTGCGGAGATATTCCTCAAGCAATCAGGCTGTGAGGTAATCCTTGCGGAAGATGGCTTTGATGCACTGTCTAAAATTGCCACTCACTTACCCGATATCATCTTCGTCGATATCATGATGCCGCGTTTAGACGGCTATCAAACTTGTTCACTCATCAAAAGAAATCCACGTTTCAAATCTACGCCGGTCATCATGCTGTCCAGTAAAGACGGCTTGTTTGATCGCGCACGCGGGCGCATGGTGGGCTCGGATCAGTATCTGACCAAGCCTTTTACCCAAGACTCTCTCCACCAAGCCGTCAGTACCTATGCTGTAGCAGGACATAACACTTCAGAGGAGAACTAAGCTTATGGCTATACAAAAAATTCTAGTTGTCGATGATTCGGCGACGGATCGGTTCTATTTGACAGGAATCCTTGAGAAAGCCGGCTTTAATGTGATCACAGCTGAAAATGGCGAGGATTGCCTGGCGAAAGTGGATGCAGAGATGCCTGATCTGGTAGTGATGGATGTGATCATGCCCGGCCTCAATGGCTTTCAGGCGACGCGTGCACTCACAAAAAATCCGCAGACGACACATATTCCTGTGATTATGTGTACCAGTAAGGCACAGGCTACTGACCGTCTATGGGCTCTACGCCAGGGCGCTAAAGAGTGCGTAATCAAGCCTGTAGCAGCAGTCGAGTTGTTGAGCAAGATCCAAGCCCTGGGCTAGGTATGGCAAGGAAGAAACTCAATCTCCAGGCGTACCAACAAGACATTCTAGCTAGACTGAAAAGTGTGTCGGAAAGTGGCCGCGCACTCTCGTCATCCAGGCTGGGTGTGAGAATCGGCGCCATAGACTGGCTGGTGGCACTTGATGATATCAGCGAGGTTTTGCCAGTTCCTAACATTATGCGTGTGCCGTTAACGCGTTCATGGTTCATGGGTATGGTGAATGTGCGCGGTAATCTTTATGCGTTAACCGATCTGGCTGGATTTTTAGGCTATCCATCTGCTGTGGCTACCTCCGAAAGCCGTGTGTTATTGGCGCATGGACGATTCGGTATTAATGCTGGTTTGCTGGTGGATCGCCTGATCGGCTTGCGTAACCTAGAGGATATGCAAGCCCAGCAAGTAGTAGAAGAAAAACCTGCGTGGCAGCTTCAGCGTTACACAGATGGCAGCAATAAAAACTGGGATGAACTGGATCTTGAAATATTGTTAACCCAGAAAGACTTTATGCAGGTAGCAGCATAGCCTGAATGTCACGGGCAATTATAAGGGGATGGGGATGGCATTAGATTTCGCGAGATTAAAAGGCTTTCCAACAAGGCCAGTGGCTTATCTGAAGGGGTTGCTGGCAGGGAAGGGCGAACAGTCCTCTTCCGGCTGGAGGCAGAATATACGTGTCATGCTTGGCGCTCTGTTGCTGGCTTTTGCTGTTGCTCTGCTATCCCTGCTGATTAGCCTTTTTCAAATGACTAGTGATACTGGCTTCGCAACGGCCGCTGGTAACGTACAGGTGGTCGTACAACAGGCAGTACGCGATGCTGTGCTTGCTATCTACTCTGATGAGGCTGCCGCAGTACGCTTGAGAAACGAGATGAGTGGCGTGGATAGCGACATCAATCTGATGCGCACAAGTGAATCCAATACCCTGTTGCGAGAGGATGAAATCGCTCCATTGCTTGATAAGCTGGATAATTCGTGGAAATCACTGCACAACAACTTGAAAAGCGTACATGAGACCATGTCTGATGAAGCCCAGTCTGTTGCCAAATTGAATAGCATTGTATCTGCCGGTGATGAAATCATCGCAACAGTGGGCAAAGCGGTAGACAAATATCATCATGCACAGGGGACAGCTCAACTATGGCTATTGATTGCAGCGGCAGTGGGTATGACTGCGCTGGTGTTGTTGGTTTCAGTGGTTTATCGCCAGACTATAAGCGCACGTCAACGTTTCCTTGAGGTTGAACAAGCCAACTTTAATAACCAGGAAGCTATTTTGCACTTGCTGGATGAAATGGGAGACTTGGCTGATGGTGACTTGACTGTAAAGGCGCAGGTAACGGAAAACATTACCGGCGCAATTGCAGACTCCATTAACTACACGATTGATAGTTTGCGAGACCTGGTTACGGAAATTAACCGTGCAACCGGGCAGGTGAACCAGGCGACCGCGCAGGCGCAAGCTACCTCAGCCGACCTTCTGGGCGCCGCTGAACAGCAATCCAGGCAGATTGTAGAAACCGGCGAAGCCGTTACCAACATGACACACTCGATACTGCAGGTATCCAGCAATGCTGGTGAGGCATCCCAAGTGGCGCAACGTTCTTTGCAAGCTGCTACACAGGGTACGCAGGCAGTGCAGAACACAATTTCCGGTATGAACGAAATCCGTGCGCAGATTCAGGAAACCTCCAAGCGTATTAAACGGCTGGGTGAAAGCTCGCAGGAAATTAGTGAAATCGTGGAACTGATTTCTGACATTACCGAGCAAACCAATATTCTGGCTTTGAACGCTGCGATTCAGGCGGCATCTGCTGGTGAAGCCGGGCGAGGTTTTACCGTGGTTGCGGAAGAAGTGCAGCGGCTGGCAGAGCGGTCCTCCGAAGCTACCAAGCAGATTAGTGCGATTGTGAAGACCATTCAGACCGATACCAACGGCGCGGTAGCCGCCATGGAAAAGAGTACCCAGGGTGTGGTTGAAGGTGCGCGACTGTCTGACGCTGCTGGGCAGGCACTAAATGAAATTGAAACTGTTACCAACAATCTGGCACACCTGATTCAGACAATTTCAACAGCCACTGTCGCACAGACCGAAGTGGCTGCAACCGTGAGCCGTAACATGCAACAGATTCAAAACATTACATCCCAGACTACTGAAGGCACCAAACAAACAGCACTATCTGTCGGTCAGCTCACCAGTTTGGCGGAAAACCTGAGCGATTCCGTAGCCGGTTTCAAGCTGTCCTAACATGCTGAATGAATTTGAAGCACGGAGTAAACGTGGCTGAAGATTTTGACATTGGCCCACTATCCTGGGTAAAAGATGAGATCGACCAAGCGCTGAAAAGCGTGCTGGAAAATCTGGCGGCGGTAGCTGCGAACCAGGAAGATGTCGCGGTTATGCGCTTTTCCAAAACCCATCTTTATCAAGTCAGCGGCGCGCTGGACATGGTGGGCTTGGAAGGCTGCAAGCGCTTCTGTGCGGAAATAGAAAAGCTTGCAGGCAAGCTTGAAAAAAAGACTGTGCCCGCCTCACCTGAAATCCTGGAAATACTTAACCGCGCAGTAAACGCACTCAGCGGTTATTTGCAGGACTTGCTCAACGGTTCACCAGACATGCCGACCCGGCTTTTTCCTGTGCTACAGACCATGGTGCTGCTGCAGGGGGAGAGTGTAGAGGAGAGTGAGCTATTCTTCCCTGACACTTCTGTGCGCGCACCCAAAGATATCCCCAGCAGACAATTAGATGAAGCTGCCTTGCCAGCTTATATTGCAGAGCAGCGTAGCTATTTCCAAAAATCCCTCCTGAGTTGGTTGAAAGATGCCAGCCAGGACGGTTTGGACAACATGCGCACAGCCATAGAGAATGTGCAGCAAATTCAGCAGCAGCCTGCGCAAAAAACTTTGTGGTGGGCGGCTAGCGCTTTCACGGATGCGTTGTCACAAGAGGCAATTTCTGGAAATATGGGCGTCAAGCGTCTATGCCGCCGACTGGATCAGCAATTACGTAGTCTAAGTGAAGGTGAGGCACGTGCTTCCGGTAATTTGCTGCGTGATATTCTCTACTATGTTGCCCTCAGCGCCCCAGCTACTGAACGCATTACCAAGGTCAAAAATGTATTCGAGCTGCATCATTTATTGCCTGATGAGGCAGGACAGGGTCTGACCTCGACCGGAATTACAGAAGCCGAGATGGAAGCACTGGCTCAACTCAAATATACATTGGAGGTACTTAAAGATATTTGGGCAGCAGTTTCTGACGGCAAAGCGGATGCCTTGGGAGACTTCATTTATCAGTTGAGCAATGTTATTGAACCAAGTCAGAATCTAACTGACTCTGCAGTCGCGCATTTGTTCAGCTGCGTCCGTGAGCTGGCAACCTCCCTGGATTTGGATGCTGGCAAAGTAACTGAGACAGCGTTAATTGAAGTGGCGGCAGGATTGAATCTGCTGGAAGATGCCTTGCAGAATTATGGACGCCATGATGCCGAAGCTACCCAGCGTCTGGCTACACAGGCACAGCGCCTAAAGGCTGTTATGGGTGGTGGCCCTATGGCAGACTTCCCCGGCGCGCCCATGTCAGATCATCTGGACACAGATGTTCTACTGGCCGTGGCTCAGCAAATCAAGGACTCCCTGAAGATTGTGGAACAGGCGTTAGATACCTATTTCCGCCATCCGGCAGACCGTCAAGTCCTGCAAGGAACCGAGAAGCCTGTGCAGCAAGTAATAGCTGCATTTGACATGCTGGATTTGCCAGTACCCACCGCAATTACCAAAGCCTGCTCAAAATTTATTGATTACTTCCGTGATGAAGCACATGAGCCCAGTCCGGCGCTGTTTGAACTGGTTGCAGAAAGCCTGAGTATATTGGGCTTTTATGTCGAGGAGTTACCACGCACGCGCCCGGAATCCTTTATTGCGTTAGAAGCTGCCTTGGTTAGGCTTGGCAGCCAGTTGCATGAACTTGGTCTAGCTACGGAAGAGGTAGAACAAAAGACTGCCGCGCAATCCGCTGACGCCACTGATACGGCCTTTAACGAGGCCAAACCCTTAATAAGCGATACAGTGACGGCGCCCGTCAGTGAGTCGAAGGTTACTGATCGAGCGTTTGACGCCGAGCTGTTGGATATTTACTTGACGGAAGTTGAAGAAGTATTGGCGCATATTGCACAAAATCTTCAGGCGTTACGTATCAACGCTACCGAACATGAAGCCCTGGTTGAAGTGCGTCGCGGCTACCATACCTTGAAAGGTAGCGGCCGTACAGTCGGATTGGTTGTGCTGGGCGAAGTGGCCTGGGCGGTTGAGCGGATGTTGAATCTGGTGATGGAGCGCAAGGTTGTCCCTAGTTCGCTGCAGTTAACTTTCATAGAACAAACGAGTGCGGCTTTTGCGGGTTGGGCAGCTACTTTGAGGGAAGCCGGTGCTGTCGAACTGGATCCTCAAATGTGGCAACAACAGGCAGCAGCACTGGAAAGCGAAAGTGCTGCACAGAAGCCGGCAGTCGTTGCAGAAGACGTTGTTATCGGCGGTACACGCAAGATGAGCCGTGCTTTGTTCAATATTTTCATGAACGAAGCCGAGCAGCACATGCAAACCTTGAAGCAGGGTCTGGCAGCGTTTTCTGCTGATAGTCTGTCTAAAACCACGGCGGCCAGCCATCGCGCAGCGCACACCCTGGCCAGTAATGCGGGAACTGCTGGTTTCAAATCCATAGAGGATCTGGCTAAAGCGTTGGAAAACTGGTTTGATACCCACCTGGGTTGCTGGACACCGCAAGAGCTCACTTTACTTGGTAACGTCACGACGGCATTGGCTGAAATGTTACGCAAAGCAGGGCAGTTGCGTCAGCCCAAAGCCGCATCCTGGCTATTAACCGCACTGAAAGAAGCAGTAAGCCAGCCTGATTTAACCTATGCTGGGGCGGATGATTCAGTTATAGATATTGCATCCGTTGTCGTGCCGGAAGAATGGTATTCAGAAGGATTGACTGCCATAGCAGTCAAGACAGAAGCGCTAAAGGAAGACGTTCCTGAAACCGCGGTTGAAATTGACGTGCCGATGCCGCAGGTCGCTCAGGAGCCTGCGGCATCGGCATTTGTGGCACCAGTGTCAGTCATTGAGACGACTGCACAAGTAGCGGCGGTTGATCAGGAATTGCTCACCATGTTTGTGGAAGAAGCGCGTGAGCTTGTGCCGCAAGTAGGTAATGAGTTACGTGCATGGCGCGCCAATCCTCAAAAATCTGAGCACCCTGATGCCCTGCAGCGCGCACTGCATACCCTTAAGGGTAGTGCCCGTATGGCAGGCCAAGCCGCATTGGGCGATACAGTGCATGGCATGGAAGATCGCATCATGCGTGCGCTGAGGTCTAAAGTCAGTGCTGTTGATTTCGATGATATGTTTGTTGATCTCGATCATATCGGAGGCTTGCTGGAAGCGGCTATCGGCAGTATCGGCGAAGCCGGCCGGACTACCGCCATTGCGGGTGCCGCGGATATGGTCCAAGCTGGCCGCTCCACAGAGCGCCGTAAACAATATCTGCGGTTACGGGCTGACGTGCTGGACCGGCTGATTAACGAAGCCGGGGAAATCAGTATTGCGCGTTCGCGTATGGACCGGGAAATACAGAGCTTCAAACAGTTTTCGCTGGACTTGACTGAAAGCGTGTTCCGATTACGTAATCATTTACGTGAGCTAGAGATTGAGGCCGAAAGCCAATTGCAATCACGTATGATGTACTTGCAGGAAGCCAACGAAACCTTTGATCCACTGGAGTTTGACCGCTTTACCCGTTTGCAGGAATTAACACGCATGCTGGCGGAGAGCGTCAATGACGTATCGACAATTCAGCATGGCTTGCTGATGAATCTGGATGAAACTGAATCAGCACTGCAACAGCAAAGCCGTATGAATCACGAACTGCAGCATGGCTTAATGAAGGTGCGTATGGTGCCATTCTCGCTGATTTCAGAGCGATTGCAGCGAATTGTGCGTCAAACTGCACGTGAGTTGGAAAAGTATGTGGAGATGACGATTGACGGTGAGGCTGTGGAAATTGACCGCAGTGTGCTGGATAAAATTGGCGCTCCGCTAGAGCATTTGCTGCGTAACGCCGTGGCACACGGCATGGAAACCCCGGCCCAGCGGAAAAAAATGGGCAAGCCGGAACTTGGCAGCATCACGCTGAAAGTGCGCCAGGAAAATGATGAAATTGTAATAACGGTTACCGATGA